>JBMLQR010000059.1:8388-16906 GCA_049241465.1 Saprospiraceae bacterium
GCTAATTCCTTTTCAGATAGGTTATCAAGGAGTTGATTTTTCAGTTGAAATTTTTGAAATACTCCATTTTCCTTATGCCATTTTATTATTTTACATTTACAGCTTGCATTTTCAACTGTATTTATTATTTCCTCCAAATATCCACCTTTTCCAAGTTTTATATAAACTTCCCTTATTCCGATAATGTCATTATTGTTTCCGGAATCAAAATTCCATGAAGCAGAAATGGCACTTTTAAATTTTTCATCTTTATTCAGAGGTAGCAGGGAATGTCGGGGAGATTCAATTTGGTTCAGTTTGTTTTTCACATAAGTATAGATGGAAATGAGCCAGGGGGATTCAAATTGTGCGAAACCATCATGATTAAAACTGGCACCAAATCTAGACAGTGTGAAATAGCCGTTTTTAAATTTTATATCTACGATATTGGACACCACGAGATGGTATCTGTTTGACTCGGAAATTCTGGCTTGTGGGGAACCAATATAACAGATCCAAACGCCCTCAAGGCTGTCAATTTCTTCTTGAGAAGGTACATAAGGCATTATTTTGAGATCATTTTTCAGTATTTCCCAGTTTTTGGATTGGTTTTTCCAGCCAATGCAGGTAAAAAGAAGTATTAGCATTAAAAAAACAGAGAATGCCAGCCATTTTTTTTGTGCTTTTTGGGAACTTAAATATTTCTCTTTGTATTCATTTTCAATGGAAACCCTTGATTCAACCATTGAATTGGTCTCTCCTGAATCTAGTAAATCGTCATCAACAGGGGCCTCTGAAAATCCCAAACGTCCCATACCATATAGATAAATATAACAAGCGTCCACTAAAAAGGAGCGGGGATTGGAAATGATCTGATTAAAATAAGCGTCCTTGATTTGGTTACCCGTGATATCATATTTCCTGAAGGGATATTCTTGTTTTCTTGGATTATAATCTATGGGGTATTTTTCGTGCTTTAGTTCTTCCGAGGTGTAAGGAAGTTGATTGCTTATTTCACTCAGGAGCCTTGCAATTGGCTCGTAATTTTTCCGGTTCGAATTTTTGGAAATGACAATTTCCTTTTCGTTTTCGAATTTTTCTAAAACCTTTTTTAGCAAGATGAGGATTTCCGATTTTCCTTTAAGCACTTTCATTTGTCAGAAATTCAACTAGTTATAAAATTCCAGAAATTCATTTTTGCATTCCGGAAACTAATAATATAGTTTAGGAATATTTATGGAAGAGTAAAAATGCTCGTGTTGTTCAAATTACAAATAATATTATGAATAAATTAAATCATTCGTCAAATTATTTTGGTTTTTACAACTAAAGCCAAATAAAATAAATTACTTGAAACACCTTATGAGAAAAAAAGACAATTTAAGACAAATTTCGCTCATTTTTGCCCTTTTGCTGGTGGGGCAAAGTTTTTTTGCTCAATCTTCCGCTGTAAAAACAATTACAGGGGTAATTAGAGATCAAAATAATGAAGCATTGGTAGGTATCAATATAATGATTGAAGGTACCTCAACCGGAACAGTTACCAGTTTAGATGGATCCTATTCCATTGCTGTTTCAACGCCGGCAGCCTATTTGATTTTTTCTGCCGTGGGTATGGAAACCATTCGGGAGCAGGTAGGTAATAGAACCATTATCAATTTGGTCATGAAAGATGAAGCAACAGCTTTAGATGCTGTTGTTGTTACGGCTCTGGTATTCGAAGCAAACAGAGACGAAATCGGCTATGCTACTTCCAGGATTAAAGGGGAGAATATCGCTGTTTCAGGCGAGGTTGGCTTAGTTGATGCTTTGGCTGGAAAAGCCTCAGGTGTTAGGATTTCCAGAACTTCAGGTGATCCGGGTGCTGCTTCCCAAATATTAATCAGAGGTCAAAGTACCATCACCAGAGGATTAGATCCCTTGATAATTTTAGATGGTGTGCCCATTTCCGGCGATAGTCGGGGGGAATCAAATGGTGGTACAACCCAACAAAGTCGTCTAAATGATATTAGTCCCGATGATATTGCCAGTGTGCAAGTTTTAAAAGGGGCTTCGGCAGCGGCACTTTGGGGAACCAGAGCGGCAAATGGCGTTATTGTTATTACCACTAAAAAAGGAAAGGCAAATAGCTTGGATATCAGTTTCAAATCAACCATTTCCATGGATGAAGTGAGTGCTTTCTACGATTTGCAGTCAACTTACGGTCAAGGGACAAATGGTGTCTGGTCTCCAACTGCTCTCCGTTCATGGGGTGATAAAATCGCTAATAGAGCAGGTGGGAGTGATATATTCAATACCACAGGTGCCTCATTTGTTGGAAATACAGGTCAGGTAATTTATCCGGTGTTAACTAAAAATGCCAAAGAAACCTTTTTACAAAATAATTATGACGGTGTTCTGGGCTTAGGTCATTATCTGGATAACTCAGTTTCTATTAGCGGTGGCGATGCTGAATCCAATTTTTTTATCAGCATGAACGATTTAAATCAGAAAGGGGTCATTCAAAATGGCAGTAGTTACAGGCGATCAGGATTTCGTGTAAATGCTGGAAGGCAGATGAATAAATGGCTGAATATTTCAAATAAAGCCTCCTATTCTTTAATAAATTCTGATAGGATTACCCAAGGGGTTAATAATGCGGGTTTTCTCATTGGTTTATTAAGAACGCCACCTGATTTTAATAATGAAAATTATGTGGGTGGATATTCCGCAACTTCAGGCGGTGCTCTTATTCAAAATAGACATCGTTCTTATAGAAATCACATTGGCGCCAGTACGAATCCTGGTTTTAATAATCCATTGTGGATAACGAATGAGTTGGAAAATACCAGTTATGTGAATCGATTCATAAATGCTACTGAAGCAAAGATAAGACCTACCAATTGGTTTACCTTAACTACCAGGGCGGGCATTGACTATTTTACAGATAGACAAAATACGTATTTTCCGTATTTTTCTGCCAATGCGATTAATGGGCTTTACAGTAGGGATGAGTATTCTCAAATGCAATTTAACATGGATGTTATTGGGCAGGTTGAAAAGCAATTTTCTCAAAATCTCCATGTCAATGTGTTAATGGGTTTCAATTACAATTCTTTAAATACGGGGTCTGTAGGAGCAAGTTCACAGAATTTTATTTTGCCTGACGGTCCTAAAGATTTCGATAATGCTACGCCTACGAATATTACCACAAATGATTCCCGCTTAAAGCGTATTACCAATGCAGGGTATTCAAGCGTTGGTTTTTCCTTTAAGGAACAATTATTTATTAACGCGACGGGGCGTCTTGAAGCGGCATCTTCATTTGGAGAATTGTCAGATAACACCTTCTTTTATCCTTCCATGGATATGGCCTGGCAATTTTCACAGCTTAGCGGATTTGAAAATATTAAAGCATTATCTTTCGGAAAGTTAAGAGCTTCATTGGGTGTAGTAGGAGTTCAACCTTTATCATATAGAACACGGACCGATTTTGTTACCAGAACTTTTTCTGACGGATTTGGCGGTGCTTTAGATCCGGCTTTATATGGTTCAGGTTCCTATTTGCAAAGTGTAAATGGTGGAAATCCTTTTTTAAGACCAGAAAGAAAGGAAGAAATGGAATTTGGTGTAGATCTTAGGTTTTTAAATGATAAAATATCGCTGAGTGCTACTTACTATAGAAATAATACAGAAGATGCCTTGATAAATATTCCTCAGGCTTCTTCCACCGGATTTGATTTCCTTTATGCGAATGCGGGAAATATCCAAAATAGAGGGGTAGAAATCGATTTTGCCTACAACCTTCTTAAAAATAAAGACTGGCAAATTGACTGGAATTTTAACTGGACAATGAATAAGAACAAAGTGACTAACCTGAATGGTGCCGGATCTATAAATTTAGGCGGTTCAGCTGGCATTTCCTCCAGAGCAGTAGAAGGTTATCCCCTTGGTATCTTGTACTCAACGCCATTCTTGAAAGACGAAGCGGGAAATTTGAAATTAAACAGCAATGGATTTCCTATTGCCGATATTGTGGCAGCACCTATAGGTGATCCTAATCCGGAATGGCGCGCAGGTATGGGTTTAAATATCAGATATAAAAACTTTTCATTTTCTGCCCTTTTAGAACATTCCGAAGGTGGTGTTGTCGCCAATGGAACAGAGGCCGTTTTGGTAGATTATGGTACTAGCGCAACCGTGGGAAATGAATCTACAGGTACCACCGATTTGAAAAATTATGCTGGTAAAATAATTCCGTCAGGTACGCCTTTCAGAGGGAATATTAAAGATTTTGGTGCAGGTCCGGTGGCCTTAGATGAAAGTTGGTATGTTGGTTTGGGCGGTTTTTTTGGAAATGTGGGGGAACAATTTTTAGATGATGCCACATGGACCAGATTTAGAGAAATAAATCTTTCCTATAGAACTTCAAGTGCAAAACTTAAAAAATTATTGGGTATCGGTTCGATTATTTTTGAATTGAGTGGCAGAAATTTATTCCTTATCAGTGAGGTAAATGGCTATGATCCTGATAGTAATAATGCAGGGGCAGGCTCGGGAAGAGGGGTCGCTTATTTTGTGAATCCACCTACCCGTTCTTATCTGTTTACCCTGAAACTGAATTTTTAATTCCTTTTTATCAAAATTAATGTCATAATGAAAAAATATAGTTTAATTGTACTAGTGCTTATCCTATTTGCAGGATCATGTAAAAATCTGGTGGATGGTATCAATATAGATCCAGGTTCACCTTCAGATGCCCCAGCAGTGGCTATGTTAACGGGGGTATTAGTAAGTAATATGGTGCTTCAGGAAGGCGAAGTAGCTCGAATTTCTGGATTATGGTCTGGATATTTTAGAGGAGTTCAACAACAATACCAATCTTACCAGCAGTATATTGTGACGGCAAGAATCTTTGATGATAACTGGCAAAGGGTTTATACTTCAGCTTATAAAAATATCAAACTTTTGAAGGAGAAAGCAAGAGCGGTAAACAACATTCGTCTTCTTGGGGTAGCCCAGGTGGTTGAGGCCAATGTTATGGGTACGGCATCGGCACTTTGGGGAGATATTCCTTACACGGAGGCTGCTGACCCCAGTTTTTTAAATCCAGCTTATGATAGTCAAACAGCAAATTATGCCCGTATTCAATCTCTTTTAGATAGCGCGATCATTAATATTAATTCCACTGCTTTTGAAAGTTTTACGGCTCAGGATATTCATTTTGCAGGGAATACAAGTAGGTGGATTCAAACGGCTTATACCCTTAAAGCCAGATATTTTATGCATACCAGAGAATACAGCAAAGCATTAGCTGCGGCTACACTGGGAATAAATAGTAATGCAAATAGCTGGATGGCCCCTCATTCAACCTCTGGAAGAGGTGCGTATAACCTGTATTATCAATTTGTGGTTCAAGATAGACCAGGTTGGATGGATGCTAATGGTAGTTTTGCTGCCAATCTATTGAATCCCTCAAAAACGCCAAATAGAGGAAATGCTAAGACGATTGAAAGAGCCAGATACAATTATCTTTTTACCAGTGCAGGCGCTTTAAATACCTCCACCAATGGATTTTTTGGACAAGCTTCCTCGTTTCCGTTAGCAGGTTTTGCTGAAAATTTACTCATTTTAGCAGAAGCAGAAACCAGATTGAATGGTTTCGACAAGGGTCTTGTCAGGTTAAATGCTTATAGGACCTTCATGGCTGCAGGAGGTTATATTGGTTCTACCTACACGACAACGGGTAATATAAAATATGATCCTTACGTTTTAGCTGATTTTAATGCAGGGGGTATGGAAAATTTACCCACTACTTCAACTTTATCTAAGGAATCGGCCCTTTTACGAGAAATATTAGAAGAAAGATATATTACTTTTATCGGTCAAATTGAAGGATTTAATGATATGAGAAGAGTGCTAAAGGAAACAGAGGTAAGAGTTCCTGTTACTCCAAATACAGGAACGGTATTGCCGCAGCGTTTTCTTTATCCTCAAATTGAGGTGGACCTTAACACTTCTACTCCAAATCCTATACCATCCTTATTTTCAGTTACAACCATAAATAAATAAACGTTATGTTGAAAACAACCTCATTTTTCTTATTTATCCTGTTGGGTTTTGTTTTTCTGCCATTTACTGGAATCACGCAGGTGGCAACCAAATTATATGAGGGATTACCACCTGGAAATAAGACTATTGAAAATAAGGAAAAAGAGGTTGTCACAGATGCAGGTAGGAGGGCACTCGTAAATGTTACAGTGCCCGATCTTACTTTCTATAAAGCCCAAGGGGATAAAAAATCAAATGCCGCAGTCATCATTTGTCCGGGAGGCGGTTATCACCGATTATCCATCTTTGATGGCGGAGAGGACGTAGCACTGGCATTTGCAAAGGCGGGGGTCAATGCTTTTGTCCTGAAATACCGAACTAATGCCGAAAATTCTTTCCATTCCTTTGAACCCTTGCCTCTTATGGATCTTAAAAGGGCTTATCAAATGGTTAAGGAAAATGCCCCGACGCATGAGATTGATACCAATAAAATAGGTGTCATTGGCTTTTCTGCAGGCGGTCATTTAGCTGCCATGTCTTTTACACCCATAAATCCAATTCAATTTGCCTTTAATATTCTGGTTTACCCTGTCATTAGTTTTAAGGATGAATACGTTTCTCCGAAATTACAATCGAGAAAAATATTACTGGGAGACCAGATTTCTGAGGATAAAAAAAGGGCTTATTCCCCAGAATTATTTATCGCTGAAAATCACCCTCCTTCTTTTTTAATTCATGCAATGGATGATAAGACGTCTTTGGTTGAAAATAGCTTAGTCTATTACCAGGAATTAGTGGCAAAAAAAATACCCGCTCAACTGCTTGTTTATCAGTCAGGGGGACATGGTTTCGCTTTACACAATAAGGTACAGGATGAATTTTGGATGCCATCTGTTATTAAATGGCTTCAACTCAATCAGATCATTCCGAATTGAATTTTATGAGGATAAGTTTATTGTTACTTCTGTCCATTTTACTTGGTTCACCTTCTTTTTCGCAGTCCAAAAAGAGGGTTTTATTTCTGGGGAATAGTTATACAGAACGAAATAATCTTCCTCAATTAATCTCCAATATAGCTCTGTCTATGGGAGATACCCTTCTTTTTGATGCCCATTATCCGGGGGCTCACACGCTTCTCAGACATGCTACAGATGCTAATTCTCTAAATAAAATGGGAGCAGGTCATTTGGACTATGTCGTTTTACAGGAGCAAAGTCAGCGTCCTGCCCTTGGCCCTGATGAAGTGTCGAAGTTTTTTCGGTATGGAAAAATACTGGATAGTCTTGTGAAAGTAAGTAATCCCTGTGCTGAAACCATGTTTTATATGACTTGGGGAAGAAAAAATGGGGATGATGAGTATTGTGGCGTTTTTCCTGCCTTATGCACTTATGAAGGAATGGATAGCCTCTTAAATAGACAGTATAGAAATATAGCAGATTCTTTGCAAGCCGTACTTTCACCCGTAGGGGCAACCTGGAATGCTGTGCGGAAATTTTTTCCAGACATCGAATTATTTCATCCAGACGGTTCCCATCCCTCGGAAGCAGGTTCTTATGCCGCAGCAGTTACCTTTTATTGTGCCATATTCAGAAGGAATCCTTTAGATATTCCATATCAATTTACTATACCTTCCGCAGTGGCTCAGAATATTAAAATGGCGGTTAAAAAAGTTGTATTTGACAGTTTAACAAAGTGGGGCATAGGAAAACAAGATCCTAATCCTTCCTTTTCTTACCAGTTATTACCAAATAACGAGCTTTCATTTAAAAATAATTCCACCAATGCTAATCAGTATTATTGGAATTTTGGAGACGGAAATACCTCTGTTTTAGAGAACCCCAATCATAAATATGCGACAAATGGTACTTTCAATGTTACCTTGAACGCTTCAAAATGTAATCTATCAAAATCTTTTTCCAGGTCTGTTCAATTTCAGGTTACGTCTGTTGATAATTTGTTTCAACTAACGGACGAATACCCATATCCTAATCCGGTGGAAGATATTTTGAACATTCCATTCATTAGATTTGATAAAATACTTATTTCCAATATATTTGGCGTGTTTTTCAAACCATCCTTGTCTTATGCTCAAAAGCAAATAGCGCTTGATTTTTCAAACTTTCCTGCGGGCATTTATTTTATTTGGGTTTACCGGGATAATGAAACAGGTTTTTGGAAAATCACAAAAAATTAATCGCCCTTTAACTTTCTACATGAAAAAAATATTAACTAATCTTACGTTTTGGGTACTGACGGCCATTACTTGCGGTATTTTACTCGGACATTTTTTTCCTGAAATTGCTTTAAAGCAAGTACTTCCTGATGATCTGAAAGGTCGGTTTTTAGGGCAGGAATTGAAAATTGGTAAAACCTTAAGCGAAGCATTTGGGGGCTTTTTCATTTCTCTCGTGAAATTATTTATTAATCCGATTATATTTTTAACCATTACGCTTGGCATCGTTTCTATGGGCGATCTCAAGAAAGTAGGAAAGGTAGGCCTTAAATCGCT
>JBMLQR010000060.1:0-14531 GCA_049241465.1 Saprospiraceae bacterium
TCAATACTTTTAAACCAGTTTTGATTTAAATCAGTCACTCTGAATTTCCAGTTTCTAAAATTATAATTTTTTGAGTTCAATTTTTTAATATACCCTTTTGTTTCTTCCGAACAAAAAATGATGACATCCATGTGCAGTTCCAACGATAATTGCATCCATTTTTTGAAGCAATCGGTAAAACCTGGCTCTGTAAACGCTAATGGAGGCAATCCAATGATCAACTTTTGGTGCGCAACAAGCGGCAGTTGTAATCTACATACGAGTATGTGTTGCGGCGCAGTGTCTAAAATATTATCTAGTATTTCTCCAAAAACTCTGTCTAATAAGCCTGATTTTTGGGGCCAACCCAAAAGAATATAATTTGCATCCATTTGATTAGCTACCCTGGTAATACCACTCGCTATGTGAAAGTCAGGTTCACGCTGGAAAACAATTTTTGTTTCAAGTTCTGCGGCTGTTTTATGTAAACTGCGGGTAAAACTATCCTCAATAACCAATTCATTTTCAGGATAATCAGCGGGAACTACCTGTAAAACATGAAGGGGTACTTGTTTAACATTTTTTCTAAAGATAACCGATAATTCTAAAAATCTATCTAAACTCCATTGATTCGAAATGGGTAACAAGTATTTTTCAGACACATCATTTTGATCAATACGGTTTAAATTATGATCAATTAATCCTTCTTTAAGAAGTAATTCCCTGGCAGCTCGTTCTGTTACAATAGATGAAATTACGCAAGTAAATAAAATGAGTATAATGGTTGCATTCAATGTATTTTCATCAAGAATCCCAGCTTCAAAGCCAACTAAAATTATAGCAAGAGTTGCCGCAGCATGAGAACTACTCAATCCAAAAATTAATCGTCGATGAACACCTTGAAAGGAAAAAACCATTTGGGTAAGCCAGGCAGCTAACCATTTCACCAACAAAGCGACCGACGTTAAAACAATAGCAATAATTACAGCATGTTTACCATTGAAAAGAACGGATAAATCGACCAGCATCCCCACGCTAATTAAAAAGAAAGGAATAAATAGAGCGTTACCAATAAACTCAATTCTATTGAATAAGGCCGATGTATGGGAGATTAATGAATTCAAGGCCAATCCAGCCATGAAGGCACCTATAATTGGTTCTACCCCAGCTATTTCAGACAAGAAAGCGGCGAAAAAAATCACAGAAAGCACAAAAATATAATGAGAGTGCTTTTCACTTTCAACTTTTCTAAAAAACCACCTGGAAACAGGAGGGATAACTTTAAACATAACCACAGAAAAAAGAAATAAAGAAATCGTGAGTTGTAGCCAAAAAGCATTATTAACACCCTCGCTGTTAGTTTTTAATATAACAGCTAACATGATTAATACGGCCGTATCTGTTAAAATAGTACCGCCAACAGTAATGGCAACGGCCTGCTGTGATACTATACCCCACCGGCTAACAATGGGATACGAAATCAAGGTATGGGTGGAGAACATACTTGCTACAAGGAAGCTCGCTTGAAAATCAAATTTAAGCAGGTAGAAGCAAATCGGAAAACCTACTAGCAGCGGAATCGCAAAAGTAAACAGACCAAAAAGTAAACTTTTGTATTTATACTTATTGAATTCATTCGTGTCGAGTTCAAGACCCGCCATAAACATGATATATAACAAACCAATGGTAGAAAAAAGATTTATAGCTTCTGATTTCTCTAATATGTTAAGACCATTTGGACCAATAAGTACACCGGAAAGAATAAGACCGAGAATACCTGGGATATGAAATCTTCTAAAAAGTAAGGGAACTAAAAGGATAACAAAAAATAACAAGGATAAAATAAGTACAGGATTCCTGACTGGAAGTTCTATTTGTCTAAATAAATCAATCAGGTATTCATTCATAATTATAAATAAAAGGATAAGGAACGAACAAAGAAATGCATAAAAATGAGCAAACCGGGAAATAAATACATCCCGGTTTGCCAATATAATAAATTAAAATAGAAAACTCAACATTAGTTATTCCATATCAATAAACTGCGCCTGCGTGACGAGGTCGGAACTCTTATCTTTATGAGCAACGATAATTTGTTCAAATTCTCTGGCGCCCGTTCCTGCAGGAATTCTCTTTCCAACAATTACGTTTTCTTTAAGACCGCTCAAATCATCTTTTTGAGCTGCTATGGCTGCGGTACTTAAAACTTTCGTTGTTTCCTGGAAGGAAGCGGCTGAAATCCAGCTATTAGTACCTAATGACGCTTTAGTGATACCCATTAGCTGCGGACTGGCAGTTGCAGGTACAGCATCACGGAAGGCTACTAATTTGCGGTCATTCCTTTTTAGGAAAGAATTTTCCTCTCTGATTTGTCTTAACGAAACAAGTTGACCTGCCTTAAGCTTATTAGATTCCCCTGGATCGGTGATGAATTTTTTATCAAAAATGATATCATTTTGCTCGATAAATTCACCTCTCTCAACGGTTTCTCCTTCAAGGAAAGTAGTATCTCCAGAATCCTCAATGAGGAATCTACGCATCATTTGTCTTACAATAACCTCAATGTGCTTATTATTGATGGTGATACCCTGAGATCGGTAAACCTCTTGTACACCATTCACCAAATATTGTTGCACTGCAAAAGGACCTTTAATATTCAAAATATCTCTCGGTGCAATAGCACCGTCAGAAAGAGGCGTTCCAGCTCTAACAAAATCACCGTCTTGAACCAACACGTGTTTTGAAAGTCCAATTAAATATTTATGATTTTGATCATCCTTAGAAGTAACTACAATTTCTCTATTTCCCCTTTTAATTTTACCGAAACTAACTACACCATCAATTTCAGAAACCACGGCAGGGTTTGAAGGATTTCTTGCTTCAAACAATTCAGTTACCCTGGGTAAACCACCTGTGATATCCTGGATTTTTCCTAAACTCCTCGGAATTTTGGCCACCTTATCACCAGCAACAACCGAACTATTATCTTCCACAGAAAGGTAAGAACCTACCGGCAGAGAATAGTTTTTGAGCACCTCACCATCTTTAGAAGAGATAGTTATATAAGGAATTTTCTTTTTATTTTTTGATTCAATGATTACCTTTTCAGAATAGCCAGTCTGATCATCTCTTTCAAGACGATAAGTTACGCCTTCTTCAATAGAATCGAATTGAACGATACCAGAAAACTCAGAAATGATGACAGCGTTGAACGGATCCCAATCGCAAATAGTTTGACCTTTTGTCACCTTTTCACCATCCTTGAAATATAGGTTTGAACCATAAGGAATATGAAGAGAAACGAATAATTTATTTGTTTCAATATCATGCAATCTCAATTCACCTGTTCTGGAAAGTACGATAGTATTTTTTGATCCATCTGTAGCTTCTGTTGTTTTAATGCCATCGTATTCAACTTTAGCGTTAAAACGGGAAACTATTTCCGATTCTGTTTTTGACAAAGAAGCCACACCACCTACGTGGAAAGTACGTAAAGTAAGCTGCGTACCTGGTTCACCGATAGACTGAGCCGCAATAATGCCTACTGCATCTCCATTTTCAGTGATTCTACCAGAAGCAAGATTTTTACCATAACATTTGGCACAAACACCTTTTTTAGATTCGCAGGTCAATACGGAACGAATGGTAATAGAATCTATGCCAATCTTTTCGATATGGATGGCCATTCTGGCATCTATATAATCACCGGCATGTAGGAGTATTTCATCTGAGCCTGGCAATGTGATATCGTATAAGGTATAACGACCTTCAATACGAGACGAAAGCTGCTCAATAACTTTTTCATTATCTTTTAGCGCCGACGTTTCTATCCCTCTTAAGGTAGCACAATCGACTTCAGAAATAATTACATCTTGTGAAACGTCAACCAAACGTCTGGTAAGGTAACCAGCATCGGCTGTTTTAAGCGCCGTATCCGCCAAACCTTTTCTGGCACCGTGGGTAGAGATGAAATACTCTAAAACCGAAAGTCCGTCAACGAAATTGGCAAGAATTGGATTCTCGATAACGGCACCACCAGTATCACCTGATTTCCTTGGTTTTGCCATAAGACCTCTAAGACCACAAAGCTGTTTAATCTGCTGTTTAGATCCCCTAGCTCCGGAATCAAGCATCATGAATACAGAGTTGAAACCTTGTTTATGAGAGGCAAGTTCACGCATTAAAGCCTCTGTAATTTTATTATCTGCGTAAGTCCATTTATCAATAATCTGGTTATAGCGCTCATTATTTGTAATAAGCCCCATATTGTAATTTTCCCAAACTTCATCAACCTCTTCCTGAGCTTCAGCAAGGGTATCTTCCTTAATTGTAGGATTAATCAAATCACCTAAGTTAAAGGACAAACCACCCTTAAACGCCCAGGTGAAACCCATATCCTTAACATCATCGAGGAAACCAGCTGTAACCGCAAGATTAGTTCTTTCGATTACATCACTAATAACCTTTTTGATATTTTTCTTAGTCATCAGGTCATTCACAAAAGGCACACCTTCTGGAACATGTTGATTAAAAATAACTCTACCCGTGGTAGTATCAATTAGTTTATAAGCCCATTCACCATTTGGCATTTCTGTTTTTACCCTAACTTTAATAGCTGCATGAAGATCAATAACACCTTCATTTAGTGCAATTATAACTTCTTCAGCAGAGTAAAACTTCATACCTTCCCCTTTAACCTTGATTTCAGGGGTTGATTTCCTTTCTTTTGTTATATAATACAAACCAAGTACCATGTCCTGTGAAGGCAAAGTTACTGGCGTTCCGTTTTGCGGATTCAACATATTATGTGACGAAAGCATCAACATTTGAGCTTCTAAAATAGAAGCATGGCTTAATGGAACGTGCACAGCCATCTGATCACCATCAAAGTCAGCGTTGAACGAACCACAAACTAAAGGATGCAGCTGAATGGCCTTACCTTCGATTAAACGGGGTTGGAACGACTGAATAGAGAGACGGTGAAGGGTTGGGGCACGGTTAAGTAAAACCGGATGACCCTTTAGGATATTTTCAAGAATTTCCCAAATAACCGGGTCTTTTCTATCTACCAGTTTCTTGGCAGACTTAACTGTTTTTACTATTCCCCTTTCTATTAATTTACGAATAACAAAGGGCTTGAATAATTCAGCCGCCATAGCTTTAGGGATACCACACTCATGCAATTTGAGCGTTGGTCCTACCACGATAACAGAACGACCAGAATAATCTACCCTTTTACCTAATAAATTTTGACGGAAACGACCTTGTTTACCTTTAAGAATATCACTTAAAGATTTTAATGGACGGCCACCTTCAGCTTTAACGGCATTTGATTTTCTTGAGTTATCAAATAATGAATCGACTGCCTCCTGTAGCATCCTCTTTTCATTTCTTAAAATGACTTCCGGTGCCTTTATTTCCAACAATCTTTTTAAACGATTATTCCTGATAATAACTCTACGATAGAGATCATTCAGGTCAGAAGACGCGAAACGACCACCATCAAGAGGAACAAGCGGGCGTAATTCTGGTGGAATAACAGGTAAATATTGAATGATAGTCCACTCAGGTCTATTCTCCATGTGTGTCATTCCCTGACGGAAAGCCTCTACTACACGAAGGCGTTTTAGTGCTTCCGATTTACGTTGCTGCGAGGTTTCGTTTGCTGCCTGGTTACGAAGTTCGTAGGATAACTCGTCCAATTTAAGACGATTTAACATATCCTTTATGGCTTCCGCACCCATTTTAGCCACAAACTTATTTGGATCATTATCCTCTAATTGACTATTCTCATGCGGAATATTGTCCATGATTTCCAAATACTCCTCCTCAGTTAAAAGTTCGTGTAACTTAACTTTTTCAGACTCAGCGATACCCGGTTGAATAACAATATAACGTTCGTAATAAACAATCGTCTCTAGTTTTTTAGAAGAAAGACCGAGTAAATATCCAATTTTATTTGGTAAAGATTTAAAGAACCATATATGTACTACGGGTACAACCAGTTTTATATGGCCCATCCGTTCTCTACGCACCTTTTTCTCAGTAACTTCAACACCACATCTATCACAAACAATACCTTTGTAACGAATTCTTTTATATTTACCGCAATAGCATTCATAGTCCTTCACAGGCCCAAAAATACGCTCACAGAACAGACCATCTCTTTCCGGCTTATAACTTCTATAGTTAATCGTTTCCGGTTTGAGTACCTCACCAAATGAACGCTCCAGGATATCATCTGGTGAAGCGAGACTGATAGTAATACTCTCGAACTCTTGCTGCTGAATCTGATTTTTCTTCTTAAAAGACATAATTATAGCAATTTAATCTCCGGAGAGATCTCGTTATTCAAATTTGATATCAAGGGCTAAACCACGTAATTCGTGAATCAGTACGTTGAACGACTCAGGAATATTTGGTTCTGGAAGGTTATCACCTTTAACGATAGCTTCATAAGCTTTGGCACGACCGTTAATATCATCGGATTTAATAGTAAGTAACTCCTGAAGGATATTTGCTGCACCAAATGCTTCGAGTGCCCACACCTCCATTTCACCAAATCTTTGACCACCAAACTGAGCTTTACCGCCAAGAGGTTGCTGTGTGATAAGAGAATAAGGTCCGATGGAACGCGCGTGCATTTTATCATCAACCATGTGTGATAATTTGAGCATATAGATGACACCCACGGTAGCCTGTTGGTGGAATCTTTCACCAGTTTCACCATCATACAGGTAAGTTTGACCTAAGCTAGGTAAACCCGCCTTTTGGATATATCCGTCAATTTCCTCTTTACTTGCACCGTCAAAGATAGGAGTTGAGAATTTAACGCCCATTTTCTCACCTGCCCAACCAAGAACCGTTTCAAAAATTTGACCTAAATTCATACGAGAAGGTACACCCAAAGGATTGAGAACGACATCAACAGCGGTACCATCTTCCAGGAACGGCATATCTTCCATCCTAACAATCTTAGATACAATCCCCTTATTTCCGTGTCTTCCTGCAAGTTTATCACCAACTTTCAGTTTACGTTTTTTGGCCATATAAACTTTAGCCAACTTAAGAACGCCCGCTGGTAATTCATCCCCAATACTAATATTAAACTTTTCTCTTTTAAAACGCCCTACTTCCTCATTCACTTTAATACTATAATTATGTAAAAGTCTAGCAATCAGATTATTAATTGAGGAATCATCTGTCCAATTCGAATAATCTACCGAAGCATAATCGATATTTCTAAGTACCTGTTGGCTGAATTTGCTACCAGAAGGAATAAGAATATCATTGTAAACACTGCGAACTCCTTTACACTGCTTACTTTTTACCAGTTGAAGTAATTTATCAACCAGTCTCGTAATAAGTTCGTTCAGAATAATTTTGTGCTCATCTTCAAGCTTAGAAAGCATATCTTTTTCAGATGATTTCTGAACTTTATCTTTTTTAGCTCTGGCGAACAACTGCTTATCTATAATTACTCCATTCGTTGATGGAGGTGCTTTTAAAGAAGCATCTTTTACATCGCCTGCTTTATCTCCAAAAATGGCACGCAACAGTTTTTCTTCAGGGGTAGGATCAGATTCACCTTTTGGTGTAATCTTACCGATGAGAATATCCCCTTCTTTAACCCAGGCACCTACGCGAATAACACCATGTTCGTCTAAGTCTCTTGTAGTTTCTTCACTAACGTTTGGTATATCATTTGTTAATTCCTCCTCACCGAGTTTAGTATCTCTAACCTCTAGTTCAAAGTGCTCGATATGTAAAGAAGTAAAGATATCTTCCCTAACGACCTTCTCAGAAATAACAATGGCGTCTTCGAAGTTATAACCTTTCCAAGGCATGAATGCCACTTTAAGATTCTGACCAAGAGCAAGTTCCCCTTTTTCAGTAGCATAGCCATCACATAAAATCTGACCTTTTGTTACCCTGTCACCTTTTCTGACAATAGGTCTTAGATTGATACAAGTACCTTGATTCGTACGAAGGAACTTAGTTAATTTATAAGACTTCAGACTGTCTTCAAATGAAACCAACTGATCGTCATCGGATCGATCATATCTAACTTTCACTTCAACAGCATCTACATATTCTACTTCGCCATCCCCTTCTGCATTGATAAGCATGCGGGAATCCCTGGCTACCTTACCTTCCAATCCTGTACCAACAATAGGAGAACTTGGGCGAACTAAAGGAACCGCTTGTCTTTGCATGTTAGATCCCATCAAGGCACGGTTAGCATCATCATTCTCAAGAAAAGGAATCATTGAAGCGGAGACACCAACAATTTGGTTTGGTGCAACGTCCATAAATTCAATTTCAGAAGGTGTAAGCACTGGAAATTCTCCTTGTTCCCTACATTTGATCCTATCTCTTGTAAATGCTCCCGAATTATCAACACGAGCATTAGCCTGTGCAATACGTTTAAGATCTTCACCCTCGGCCGATAAATAAATTGGATGATCTTCAATTTTCAACTTACCATCTACTACTTCACGGTAAGGTGTCTCAAGAAAGCCCATTTTATTTACCTTTGCATGAACACATAAGGTAGAAATCAAGCCAATATTTGGACCTTCCGGGGTTTCAATGGTACACAATCTACCATAATGAGAATAATGCACATCGCGCACCTCGAAACCTGCTCTTTCACGAGACAGACCTCCAGGTCCAAGCGCCGAAATTCTTCGTTTATGTGTTATTTCAGAAAGAGGATTGGTCTGATCTAAGAACTGAGAAAGCTGACTGGTACCGAAGAAAGAATTGATAACGGAAGAAAGGGTCCGGGCATTAATAAGATCAATAGGCGTGAACACTTCATTATCTCTGACATTCATTCGCTCTCTAATCGTACGCGCCATACGAGCCAAACCTACACCAAACTGAGCGTATAATTGCTCGCCTACATTTCTAACCCTTCTGTTACTTAAATGATCTATATCATCAATTTCAGCTTTCTGGTTCATCAAGCTAACTAAATACTTAACAATATTTATGATATCTTCCTTTGAAAGGACCAGACTTTCATAACTACCATTAAGATTAAGTTTACGGTTAATTTTATATCTGCCTACCTCACCGAGATTGTATCTTTTATCTGAAAAGAACAATTTATCGATAATTCCACGGGCTGTTTCCTCATCGGGAGGATCAGTACCCCTAAGTTGCCTGTAAATATACTGAACCGCTTCCATTTCAGAAGAAGTCGGGTCTTTCTGCAAGGTATTATATATGATAGAATAATCCTGATCGATGTCTTCTTTTTGAAGAATAACAACATCGCAGGCAGCTTCCAAAATTAGATCTATATTATCATCATCCAGAAGAGAATCTCTTTCCAGAATAATTTCATTTCTTTCAATGGTTACCACTTCACCGGTATCCTCATCTACGAAATCTTCGGTCCATGACCTTAACACTCTGGCAGCCAATTTACGACCGATAGACTTTTGTAATTCTTCTTTATTGGCTGGAATAATATCAGCCAGGTCAAAAATATCAAGAATAGCTTTATCAGAATCGAAACCGATAGCCCTTAGCAGGGTGGTAACTGGGAATTTCTTTTTTCTGTCAATGTAAGCATACATGACGGTATTGATATCTGTAGCAAATTCCATCCAGGCGCCCTTAAATGGAATGACTCTTGCGGAGTAAATTTTTGTTCCATTGGGGTGAACACTTTGGCCAAAAAACACACCTGGAGACCTATGTAACTGTGAAACAACCACCCTTTCAGCACCATTGATAACAAAGGTACCACGAGGCGTCATGTAAGGAATATTACCTAAAAAGACATCTTGTACTATCGTTTGAAAATCAACATGTTCAACATCATTACACGACAGTTTTAGTTTAGCCTTAAGAGGCACATGAAAAGTAAGACCTCGCTGAACGCATTCTTCCATGCTATAGCGGGGCGGATCGACGAAATAGTCTAAGAATTCAAGTTGGAAAATACTCCTAGCGTCAGAAATAGGAAAATTTTCTTTAAAGACCTTATAAAGACCTTCATTCATTCTATTTTCCGGCGTAGTTTCTAATTGAAAAAACTCCTGAAAAGATTTTAACTGAATCTCCAGAAAGTCAGGATACTCAGCGGGAAATTTAGTTTTCCCGAAACTTATTCTTTTTGACTCGAGGGCGAGTTCATTTCCATTGGATATCATCGGCACAAAATATTTTTCGGTAAGAACGAAACATTAGATCAACACGAGATAAAATGTAATTCGAGACAATAAAGTTTAAAACGGCCATCAACAGTAAAACACCTCCTTTACAAAAAAATGCCTAGAGGCTTAGCGATATAAACCATCGCTAAGCCACCAAGACACTTTCGCATTAATTGCCAAGACTGTAAGTCTGGATCATAATAAATTCGCAAATGAGCAAATAATTACTTAATTTCAACTTGAGCACCAGCGGCCTCAAGTTTTTCTTTCAGATCAGCCGCTTCTTCTTTAGAAACACCTAATTTTAGAGGAGATGGAGCAGCGTCGACAAGGTCTTTCGCTTCTTTTAATCCCAAATTAAGTAAAGTCTTAACTTCTTTAACTACTTGTAGTTTCGCAGCTCCGCCGGAAGCTAAAATAACGTCAAAAGAAGTTTGCTCTGCAGGAGCAGCAGCACCTGAATCACCACCTGAAGGAGCGGCCATAGCTACAGCAGCAGCTGCTGGTTCTATACCATATTCATCCTTTAAAATAGCAGCAAGTTCATTGACTTCTTTAACCGTCAGATTGACAAGCTGTTCCGCAAAAGCTTTCAAATCCGCCATTGTGTTTCGTTTTAAGATTAAATAATAATTTTATGTGCGGGTTAGCTTGGAAGCCTAACCTAGGGGGAATGCGCTAAATTAAGCGCGCTCCTGCAGTGTTTTCACCAAGCCGGCAATCGTTTGACCGCCAGATTGAAGAGCACTGATAACATTTCTTGCTGGTGACTGTAACAGACCGATAACTTCTCCAAGCAACTGTTCTTTCGACTTTAGCTTAGTTAACGCATCCAATTGATCATCACCGATAAATACGGCAGTATCAATATAGGCAGCTTTTAGAAGTGGTCTATCGTTCCCCGCACGAAATTCCTTTAAAACTTTGGCTGGAATATTTGCAGCGCCTTCAGCGTATAAAACTGCTGTAGGTCCTTTTAATTCACCAAAGATTGCCTCATAGTTCTTTTCTGAGGCAGCAGATTCAAGTGCTTTGCGGATGAGGGAATTTTTAATAACCCTCATTTGAACTCCCTTTTCAAAACACAATCTTCTGAACTTATTAATTTTTTCAACGGATAAAGTAGAAGCATCTGTAATGTAGAAAAAATCTAAATTAGCAAATACACCTTTTAACTCTTCAATTACCGCTGTTTTTTCCTGTTTGGTCATTTCCGATTAACTTTAATGATTAGCGAACGACTTTAGGGTCAACCTTAATTCCTGGGCTCATCGTACTCGCTACTGTGATTGATTTCATGTAGATACCTTTTGCACTGGAAGGCTTCATACGAAGTAAGGTAGAAAGAAGCTCATTGGCATTTTCTGTCAACTTATCAGCAGTGAAAGATACTCTACCAATAGATGCATGAATAATACCATATTTATCTACCCTAAAGGAAATCTTACCTGATTTCACATCAGCTACTGCTTCACCTACATTCATAGTAACAGTACCAGTTTTAGGATTAGGCATTAGGTTTCTTGGACCTAAAATTCTACCTAAGCGACCTACCTGAGCCATTACCTGAGGCGTTGCTATAACCACGTCAACATCGGTCCAGCCACCCATTACTTTTTGGATGAGTTCCTCCAATCCTGCATAATCAGCTCCAGCATCAAGCGCTTCCTGAACCTTATCAGGAGTACAAAATACAGCTACTTTCTTAGTCTTACCTGTTCCGTGGGGCAAACTCACTGTACCACGCAGAGACTGATCTGGTTTTCTGGGATCCACACCCAATCGAGCGTGAATATCAACAGAAGCATCGAATTTAGTTGTGTTAACTTCCTTAACTAACACGAATGCTTCGTCAAGCGTGTACAACTTCTCGCGATTAACCTTTGCATCAACCAGAGCTCTTTTTTTTCCTACTTTAGTCATATAGAACAATTTTGAGGTAATATCATTTATACCCTTAGGCATAAACTCCCTACATTAAAAATTAATTTTCTACTGTGGACCATGGAGCATCACCACTTACGGTAATACCCATACTTCTAGCTGTTCCAGCCACCATCTTCATGGCAGAATGAATCTCAAAGCAATTTAAATCAGGCATCTTAATTTCCGCAATAGTTTTTATTTGATCCCATGTAACGGAACCAATTTTATTTCTATTTGGTTGGGCAGATCCCTTCTTCGCTTTGGTTGCTTCAATCAATTGAATGGCCACAGGTGGTGTTTTGATGATAAAATCAAAAGACTTATCTTTATACACCGAAATAACGGTTGGAAGAATTTGTCCCATTTTATCTTGTGTTGCAGCATTGAAACGCTTACAAAACTCCATAATATTTACACCCTTAGAACCTAAGGCAGGACCAATTGGAGGCGCTGGATTAGCTTGCCCACCTTTTACCTGTAATTTAATTAAAAATCCTATTTCCTTTGCCATATCACTACATTTTTAGAACCTCATATCCCCTTTTGGAAGCGTCTTCGAGGCTCACACACCAGGAAGAACAAAATTGAATACTTAGAACTTATATAAAAAAATCAACTGGTTTTTTCAACCTGCATGAAATTCAACTCAACTTCGGTTCCTCTGCCAAATATCTTGACAATAACCTTAAGCTTCTTTTTGTCTTCGTTTATCTCTTGAATATCACCAACGAACTCAGTGAAAGGACCATCAACAATTTTAATTGTTTCTCCTACTATAAACGGCTCAATGAGTGCTTCGGCAGATTCCTGAGATTCATCTACCTTTCCGAGCAATCTATTAGCCTCAGCTTCTCGCATGGGAATAGGAGTATTTTTACCCAGAAAGTGAATAACATTTTGAAGATTTTGCACACCTGTGACTACATCGCCTGAAAGTTTTCCTTCTGTAGCTTCAATAAGAATATAGCCAGGGAGAATATTCCTCTCCGAGACTACTTTTTTTCCATTTCTAATCTTATAAACCTTTTCAAGAGGAACAACCACTTGAAAAATAAAACCAGACCAATCATTACGCTGAATTTCTGTATCCAGACGCTCCTTTATTTTTCTTTCTTTTCCACTTATCACGCGGAGAGAATACCACCTTTTTTCTTCGGACATTTAACAGTGTATTGGATAACGATAATTAGAGTCCGTAAATCAAATCAAGTAAGGTACTCGAAAAAACATCCATTACAAAAACGATAAGAGCCAACAAAAGGCTAGCTACTACCACAAGGATAGCATTTTCCTGAAGGCTTACCCAAGAAGGCCACGTAACTTTGTTAACAAGTTCGTCGTAACTTTCTCTGAGATATAGTTTCAATGATTCCATAATAATATTATTTTGAACAGCACGGGCGGGAGGACTTGAACCCCCAGCCTACGGTTTTGGAGACCGTCGCTCTACCAGTTGAGCTACGCCCGTAAAACAAGAGTTAGGTTTCATTACTGAAACCTAACTTTTATTGAGTTCCCTAAAGGGGATTTATTCTAATATTTCAGTAACCTGACCTGCACCAACAGTACGACCACCTTCGCGAATAGCGAAACGTAATCCTTTTTCCATTGCGATTGGGTTAAGTAAAGTAACTTCTAGAGATACATTATCACCTGGCATTACCATCTCAACATTTTCTGGCAATTTAACATCACCAGTGACGTCTGTTGTACGGAAGTAAAACTGAGGGCGGTATCCGTTAAAGAATGGTGTATGACGACCACCTTCATCTTTAGATAGTACATAAGTCTCACATTTGAAACGGATATGTGGCTTTACTGAACCTGGCGCACAGATAACCATTCCACGACGAATCTGAGATTTTTCAATACCTCTTAATAATAGACCAGCGTTATCACCAGCCTCACCTCTATCTAATAATTTGCGGAACATCTCGACACCCGTACAAACTGAAGTTAATGGCTTATCTTCTTTATCCATCATACCTACAATCTCCACAGGATTACCAACGTTGATAACTCCTCTTTCGATACGACCTGTTGCTACAGTACCACGACCTGTGATAGAGAACACATCTTCGATAGGCATTAAGAATGGCTTATCAGTTAAACGAACTGGATTTGGGATATCATTATCCACAGCATCCATCAATTCCTTGATTTTACCAACATAATAAGGATCATCTTCAAGAGCTTTCAATGCAGAGCCTTGAATTACAGAAGCTTTATCACCATCAAAACCATAGGTATCAAGTAATTCACGAACTTCCATTTCAACTAATTCAAGCATCTCAGGATCTTCAACGATATCCACCTTATTCATGAAAACAACTAATTTTGGTACACCTACCTGACGGGCAAGAAGGATATGTTCCCGCGTTTGAGGCATAGGACCATCAGTAGCTGCAACAACGATAATAGCTCCATCCATTTGAGCTGCACCCGTAACCATGT
>JBMLQR010000061.1:0-2096 GCA_049241465.1 Saprospiraceae bacterium
AAATGAGTGTATCTTTGCGGTTTTGAAGGTAAAACCAAATCATGGTATTTGAAGACTTAGGCATAATGCCTGCCATTCTCGAGGCATTAAAAGGAGAAGGATATATTAATCCAACCCCGATCCAGGAAAAAGCGATTCCTATATTAATAAAAGGTAAAGATTTACAAGGTTGCGCCCAAACGGGCACAGGTAAAACAGCCGCTTTTGCCATACCCATTTTACAACGGTTATCGCAGAATCCCTTACAGAAAAACGGACCTAAACCCATACGAACCTTAATACTCACACCAACGCGGGAACTAGCTATACAAATCGGTGAGAGTTTCGCCAGTTATGGAAAAAATGTAAATATTAATCATACGGTTATTTTTGGCGGTGTATCTCAAGGTGCACAAGTTGATGCCTTACGCCGTGGCGTTGATATTGTTATTGCTACCCCCGGAAGATTGATAGATTTGAATAATCAAGGTCTTGTGGCCCTGAATAAAATCGAAATTTTCGTTTTAGACGAAGCAGACAGGATGCTTGACATGGGATTTGTCAATGATGTTAAGAAAATCATAAAATTGATACCTAAGCACAGGCAATCGATCTTTTTTTCCGCCACTATGCCCGATTCTATTACTCAACTGGCATCTTCCATTTTAACTCAGCCACAATATGTAGAGGTAACACCCGTTTCTTCTACTGCTGAGACCATAGCACAAGAACTTTATTTTGTGGACATGGTAAATAAGCGCGATTTACTCCTTCATATATTAAAAGATAAGGAGTTGAAATCTATCCTGGTGTTTACCCGCACCAAGCATGGTGCCGACAAGGTGGTAAAACTATTAGAACGCGAAAGTATTAAAGCTGCAGCGATTCACGGAAATAAGTCACAAAATGCAAGACAAAAAGCATTAAATGACTTTAAGGATAAAAAATTAAGGGTTTTAGTTGCCACTGATATTGCGGCAAGGGGTATTGATATTGATGAATTAGAATTGGTCATAAACTATGAAATTCCTAATATACCTGAGACTTACGTTCACAGAATTGGAAGAACAGGTCGTGCGGGACAAATTGGAAAAGCCATTTCTTTCTGTGACAGTGATGAAAGAATATACATGAGGGATATTCTGAAACTAACTAAAATTAATATTCCAGTTGCCAATGAACACCCATTCTTACCAGCTGATGGAAATACAGATTTAAGTACAGCGGTAAAACCAAAGGCCAAGGCGCCGCTACCTCGTGAAAACAGGCCTCGCAACCATGCGTATGGATCTACTTCTAAAGGTGGTAATGGGCAAAGAAAAAGAGAAAATAGTTTTTAACTACAATTCTTATACTGTTTAATTTATAAAATCCCCAATACGATTGTGTTGGGGATTTTGCTAAGATGGCGGTGCGATGACCCTGTTAGTATTCGGAAGTGCGCATAATCAGGGTGACGGCGAGGCCTAATTACTGGGTGGAAATTATGCGCGCAGCAGCCGGGTTTGAATCAGGATTTTCAGGATTTTGTATGATAAGATGTAGTGACGTCCTATGCAATCCTATAAATCCTGATTCAAGTCAAGATACCAATAACATCGTTTAAAGGTTCACGTAGGTGCGAATTGAATTAGCCCTTTTTTAACCATTATATATTTTTTATTCCATTTGACATGTGACCCAATATTCCGACAATAGGAAAAGGTACCTGTATCATGGGAGGGCGAATGCCATTCGCCCCTACGAACGTGATACCATCATCCGTGAAATCCAGTAATCCCTAAAATCCGTGATTCAAAACCGGGTGGTAAGGGTAAATTTGTGCCGCCAGGGGCTAAAGGGGATTTTAGAAAAATTTGTGCCGCCGGGGGCATAATGATCAATAGACATGCGACCCCAAGGGGTCAGGTATGAAATCTACAAATGACCATTGAGTTTAAAACAATAACGTCCTCTATTATCCGTGAAATCCAATAATCTTTAAAATCCGTGATTCAACATCTATCATTTTTATCCTTTGCCATCTAAAAGGCCTATTAGCTTAATGTATGAAGTAGCAAAAAAAAAGAGGCTACCTTTTTAGATAACCTCTTTAATATATCAATCTAAAGTAAGTT
>JBMLQR010000062.1:0-1947 GCA_049241465.1 Saprospiraceae bacterium
GCATCGCGTCTCTACTCTGACCTGTGATAATTTCATTTTCTGTGGAAATCCAAATTTGAAAATAATGAAAATATTTTCCACTCGTATAAATTCCTAAACTTCCTCGTCACTTTACTCAAATTAATAGTTCCTAAAGTTTAATTCCAAAAATCTTCTCATATGTTGGTAGGTAGCACCAAAAATAATAACGGAATAACCCAATATGATCCTGATTTGATCCTCCGGAATCTGGTCATTATTGAAAAGGCAATTAAAGAACATGGGACTATGGAAAGAAAAGATGCCAATGATTTGCTCCAGAACAAAATACCCGAATGGATAGATGATAAACAAAGAAAAATCAAAATTAACAATCTGTTGTCGGAACTTATAAGGGAAAATAGAATCCAAAATAATGAAAGAGATTCCGAGCCAAAATGGGTTCTAAAAACTCCAAGATTGATTAGAGATTAATAGAAAAACAATTAGAACATGGAGCCCTTTTTATTTAACCGGAAAACCGAAATTATATATAAGTAATTGATTATTCATTATATTTTTATTTATTTCCTAAAGTCCGATCACTTCTTTCTAAACAAACTATTTCAATTTTGGAAAGAACAGAATAAATAATGAGCATTAAACTGATGAAAGAAGGGCAATATCAGGTGTTTTCCATCGCTTTAATGCATTAAACATCGAAAAATCACAGAAATCGAGTTTCAAGATACATACAAAGTCCTCATCAAGAAGCCCGTATCTAAAAAGGCCTAATAAAAGTGCTATTAATGATCGTCGAACCTGGCCATTATCGATGTAATGCAATTTCAATACAAAAAATATCATTTTCATGCCCTAAAACATCTTATCTTTAGTAAAAAGTTAACCAAAATGATCAAAAAATTGGTTCGCTTCGGCTGGGCGATGAAAAAAATGCTCCGCCACAAAGCTAACTTCGACATACTCGAAGGCTTTCTGTCAGAGTTGCTTGGTGAAGAAGTACGGATAAAACAAATACTCGAAAGTGAGGGAAACAAGGAAGAGGAAGACGATAAGTTCAACCGAGTAGATATCTTGGTAGAAAACCATAAAGGAGAACTTGTCATAATAGAAGTGCAGAATACCCAAGAGTATGACTATTTTCACCAGATGCTTTTTGGGGCGTCAAAAGCCATTACCGAGCACATTAAGGAAACCCAGGCTCATGCCAACGTGAAGAAGATCATTTCGATTACTATTGCCTATTTTGACTTGGGACAAGGGAAAGATTACGTTTATCATGGCACAACAATATTTAAGGGAATACACAAGGGCGATATTTTGGGGCTTTCTGACCGGCAAATCGAAGCGTACAACAAGACAAGGGTGCATGAAATTTACCCAGAATTTTGGGTAATTAAGATAGGGAAGTTTAAGAATAAAATAAATGATAAATTAGACGAGTGGATATACTTCCTGAAAAATGACGAAATCAAACCAACTTTTTTAGCTAAAGGTTTAAAAGAAGCCAATGAGAAATTGGATGCCATGAAACTCCCCGAGAAGGAGCGTAAAGCTTATAATGCATATTTAAAGCATTTGATGAGTATTGCCAGTAGAAACCATACGATAGAGATAGACGCAAAGGACATTATTATAAAGGCTCAAGAAGATAAAGAAATAGAAGCGGTTTTGGGTCTTAATGAAAATGGTGTTCCTGTTGAAATCATTGCTAAATCTCTTAAAATATCTAAAGAGAGCGTTTTTCAAATAATTGATAACGGGCAATAAAAAAAGACTTATTTTATTTGCACATTACCCTATCTGACGTAAAACCCATGTTTTTATGCTGAGGGCTTTATTGTCGTCTGTGATTTGCGTTTATTGAAGTATTCAATGATTTCTGCTTTTGTCATTTTGGATAACTTCTCGCTCAATTTGTCACGCTCTTGACGCATAAATTTCACAGCGTCAAATGTTTTTTCAGGC
>JBMLQR010000063.1:0-29031 GCA_049241465.1 Saprospiraceae bacterium
CCCTCGCTAAGTAAAAAACCAAGATGGAAACCTGATGAATTTCTGATGGTTTCAGGCACTTTAAATCTTGGGTAGGCTGGGGTAAAAACATTATCACCGTCTAATCCGGTTAATAAGGTTAAATGCCATTTTCCAAAATCAAGGATATTGTTAATATAAATTTTTCTTGTACCAATGGGAATATGACTTGATGCTAAGGTAGGAATTTGACTTACCTCCGGGAAAGATTTTGAATAAACAGGCACGGGAGCCATTTTAAGACCATCGGTAACAGACGAGCCAGGGATAGGTTCAACTTCAAATAGCACTTTTTTTGATAGTAGTTTATTTATCTCCTCATCAGATTGAATATCAGATAATTTTGATAACATTCTGTCTGGTTGAGTAATATCAGGTTTATTTTGAATGTAATGTTCTACTACATTAATTTCAGTGGATATGGAGGAACTTTTATCAACCGATACTATAGTTCCATTTTCAACTATAATCGATGGAGATGCAGGTACCTGACGAATGACTCCTACATGTAAACAAGTAAAGAATAACAAAACGGCCATGGTAACCTCCATGGCTTTAAACCATATAATCCTATTTTCATTTCTTTTTATATGTGAATAATAAGAATGAAAATGAGCCCAGGCATGACTTTCATTCGAAGGAAAAATGAATTGATTTAATTTTTTATGAATGTTTTGGTCAAACTTTTTTTCTTCCGCTGTGTGATCATCCAATAAGACCTCATCCCATTTTTCAGAAAAATTCTTCCATGCATCTTTTGGAACCTTAGTTTCCAAAGATTCCAGTTTATCCTTCAAAAGTTGGTCCATTTTTTCCTCTTCCATCATTACCTCTGCTTCAATAAAATGTTTTGTAATTTGAGTCTTGCCTTCACCAAATTTGATCTTGACGTACTTTCATTAACATCAAGTAACTGGCTAATTTCTTTATGCGAATAACCTTCAATAACATATAAATTAAAAACGGCGCGATAGGAGGGAGAAAGTTGCTGCACGGCATCTAAAATTTCTAACTCTGAGAAACGGCTCACAGCATCCGCATCAAAGCTGGCAACATGACTGGCCTCGTCCATATCAGAAGTCCTCCTGCGCATATTTGAACGATAATAATCAATAGAAGTATTAATCATTATGCGTTTAATCCAGGAAATCAAAGAGGTACCTGGCTGAAAAGAGTGAATATTCCTTAATATTTTAATAAAACCCTCGTGCATTATGTCGAGAGCATCATTTTCGTTATTAGCGTATCGCATACAAACACCCATCATACGCGCATAATACTCTTCATAAAGAGCTTGTTGCGCCCATTTTTCTTTGCGTATGCAAGCTAAAACCACATTTTGTTCAGCATCCCAACTACCAGGAATTACTAATTCCATAAAATACGATTGAAAGATTGAATCAAAGAAACAAGTTACTCTGTTATTTAGAAAAACTCCAATTAATTAGCGTAATTTTTTAGCAGCACTTCATTTTCAGCATCAAGTCGTTTAAAAAAATGAATAATTTGTTCAATTAAATATCTTTCCTGGGCTTCAGGGCCTTCCACCGGACTTTTTGTTACCCGGTCGTAATGTGGCCATCCATCAGCATCTCTTCCTTTAAACACATAAATTCCCTGTTGACTCAATAACTCACAAATAGCAATATGCATTAAATCTTGCTTTTCTTCCTTTGTATATGTTTTTTGCCACCGACCTAGGATTTGAATACCTACCAGCAACAAAACGGCATTGAGATCGGGAAGTTCGGGCTTCTTAAATGCATCTTTTATTTGATTTCTAATGCGTAGCCACTCAAAATTTATTTCCCATTCTTCCATATTAGTTGTTATAATTTAGATTTGGAGAAAGCCATCTTTCAATAATCTCTAAAGACATATTTTTTCTTTCTGCATAATTTTCTACTTGATCTTTAGATATCTGGCCCACGCCAAAATAAGTAGAGGCAGGATTTGAAAAATACCAACCGCTCACTGAAGCGGCAGGATACATGGCAAAACTTTCAGTCAAAATAATACCTGTTCTTTTTTCCACTTCAAGCAGTTCCCACAGTTTCTCTTTTTCAGTATGATCTGGGCAGGCAGGATAACCAGGGGCTGGTCTAATACCCTGAAAATTTTCTTTTAATAAATCGACGGTAGAATGATTTTCATCTTTAGCATAAGCCCAAGTATCCATTCTTACCCATTCGTGTAATTTTTCAGCCAGGGCTTCTGCCAATCTATCTGCCAATGCTTTAAGTAAAATAGATTGATAATCATCTAAATTCTCCAGAAAATAGGCATCCATTTTCTCGATATTAAATCCTGCAGAAACGGCAAAAGAGCCAATAAAATCGGATTTTCCTACTGGTGCAATGAAGTCTGACAGTGATCTATTAGGTTGTCCGGGTGCTTTTTTAAGTTGTTGTCTCAGGCACTGCAAGCGCATTTTTTCAGTGGTTCTCTCTTCGTCGGAATAGATAATAATATCATCTTCCGTTCCTTGATTTGCAGGAAAAATACCCCAAACGGCTCTGGCCTCGAGCCACTTTTCATCCACTATTTTTTTGAGCATAGCGTTTGCTTCGACAAAAAGTTTCGTTGCCTCCTCCCCTACGACAGCATCTGTGAGAATATCGGGATATTTACCTGCCAGTTCCCATGAACTAAAGAAGGGTGTCCAATCGATATAAGGAACTAATTCTTCCAGTGGAAAAGGAATTTTTTCCTGAATTCCAATCTTGTCAGGCACCGGAGGGGTGTAAGTGGACCAATCCATGGTCCATTTATTTTTCCTGGCTTCTGCAATAGGCAGAAATTGTTTTACTTGTTCTCTGCCTACTCTTTGCTCCCTAATTCTATTATTTTCAGCTCTGACATCTAAAATAAAATTACTGCTAACATCTCCTTGTTCGCTGAGTAAATTGCTCACTACGCCCACCGCACGAGAGGCGTCTAATACATGGACAACAGGGCCTTTATATTTAGGTTCTATTTTTACGGCAGTATGGGTTCGACTGGTTGTTGCGCCACCGATCAACAACGGGATAGTAAATCCAAGACGCTGCATTTCACTGGCAAGGTGAACCATTTCATCTAAAGAAGGAGTAATCAGACCTGATAATCCAATAACATCTACTTTTTCCTCTTTTGCTCTCTGCAGTATTTTATCAGCGGGCACCATAACCCCCAGATCTACAATATCATAATCGTTACAACCAAGAACAACACCAACAATATTTTTACCAATATCATGTACATCTCCTTTAACCGTCGCGAGCAAAATTTTACCCTTAGCCCGGCTGTTTCCATTTTTATTTGCTTCAATATATGGGGTAAGCCAGGCGACAGCCTTTTTCATTACCCGGGCACTTTTAACTACTTGGGGAAGAAACATTTTACCTTCCCCAAATAAGTCACCAACATAATTCATGCCATCCATCAAAGGGCCTTCAATGACTGCTAAAGGTTCGGCTACTTGCGTGCGTGCCTCTTCAACATCCTCGTCAATATAGTCTGTAATTCCCTTTACTAAGGCATATTTAAGTCTTTCATTTACGGATTGATTTCTCCAGGAGAGATCTTTCTGAATCGACTTTCCTGCATCACCTCTAAGCGACACGGCCAAGTCAGTTAATCGTTCAGTGGCATCGGGTCTTCTGTTAAAGAGCACGTCTTCCACCTTTTCGAGTAAATCGGGTTCAATATTGGAATAAATATCCATCATCCCCGCATTTACAATACCCATATCCATACCAGCACGAACAGCGTGATAAAGAAAGGCTGTGTGCATTGCCTCCCTGACCACTTCATTTCCCCTAAAAGAAAAAGAGATATTACTTACTCCGCCACTCACTTTAGCACCTGGGCAAAGTTTTTTTATCTGTCGGGTAGCTTCTATAAAATGAATGGCATAATCATTATGTTCCTCAATACCCGTAGCTACGGCAAAAATATTAGGATCAAAGATGATATCTTCGGGAATGAACCCTACCTTTTGGATAAGCAAATCGTAGGCCCTTTTGCAAATACTTACCTTTCGTTCCACTGTATCGGCCTGACCCACTTCATCGAAAGCCATAACTACAGCTGCCGCGCCATAACGACGAACCAATTTAGCTTGTTTTAAAAAGGCTTCTTCTCCTTCTTTTAATGAGATTGAATTTACGATACATTTGCCCTGAACGCACTTTAGTCCAGCCTCAATGACAGAAAACTTTGAAGAATCAATCATTATGGGAAGCTTTGCGATATCTGGTTCGGACATAACAAGATTTAAAAATTCCACCATAGCTTGTTCCGAATCGAGCAAGCCCTCATCCATATTTATATCAATGATCTGGGCTCCCCCCTCCACTTGTTGTTGAGCAACTTTTAGAGCTTCAGTGTAATTTTTCTCCCGAATTAACCTTGCAAATTGTTTGGAACCAGTAACATTTGTCCTTTCACCTACGTTAACGAAATTTGTTTCGGGACGAATAACAAGAGGTTCAAGGCCACTAAGGGTAGTGAAATGACTTTTAGGAGTAAGTTTTCTTGGAACAATACCCTTAACAGCTTCGGCCATAGCTTGAATGTGATCAGGCGTTGTTCCACAGCAACCGCCCACTATATTTACGAAACCAGAGGAGGCAAATTCCTTAATGTACTGTTGCATTTCTGAAGCCCCCTGATCATATTCCCCAAACTCATTAGGCAAACCAGCATTAGGATAAGCGGAGATATAACAGTCTGCAATGTCGGATAATTCCTGAAGATAGGGTCTCATTTCCGTTGCTCCCAAAGCACAATTTAACCCTACACTTAAGAGAGGAATATGGTTAATGGAGGCCCAGAAAGCGCCAACAGTTTGTCCTGAAAGCGTTCTTCCGCTCGCATCGGTGATGGTACCGGATATCATAACAGGAAGACGATCGCCTACCTCCTCAAATAATTCTTCGATGGCAAAGAGTGCCGCTTTTGCATTGAGTGTATCAAAGATGGTTTCCACGATCAGGGCATCACAACCACCATCCATTAATCCTTTGGCCTGTTCGTAATAAGCCTCTTTAAGTTCGTCAAAAGACACTCCTCTGAAACCAGGATTATTTACATCGGGAGAAAGCGATGCTGTTTTATTGGTTGGACCTATTGCTCCGGCAACAAAACGGGGTTTTTCAGGTGTTTTTAGATTAAATTCATCCGCTGCCTTTCTGGCTATTTTTGCCGCCTCAAGATTCATTTCGTAAGCCAGACTTTCCAAATGATAATCGGCTTGGGCAATTTTTGTAGCTCCGAAGGTATTTGTTTCTAATATATCAGCACCGGCCTCAAGATAGGCAAGATGAATAGCTTCAATTATATGAGGTTGGGTAAAAACGAGGATTTCATTATTACCTTGAATATCATAAGCATGGTTTGCAAATCGAGTGCCCCGATAATCCTTTTCCGTTAGTTTATACTGTTGTATCATTGTGCCCATGGCACCATCAATAACTAGAATACGGTCTTTAAGTAAAGCTTCAAGCCTAATATTCATTTTCTATTTTAATTTGATGAAAAATTTAATACTCAAAGGTATAAGAAAAGTATGAAAACTTATAATTTGTCAATAGGTTCGCTTTATTTTAATAAAAAAAGCCTCCAATGAGGAAGCTTTTTTTAAATATTTTACTGATTCATTAAATCAAACGGTACATAGTTCCTTTGCTCTACGCAAACTTTCCAGGGGTTTACCTGAAGTAGGTATAAATTCTTGACCTAAAAAGCCATCATAACCCGTACTCTTTATGGTTTTAATGATATGAGGATAGTAAAGTTCCTGGCTTTCATCGATTTCGTTTCTTCCTGGAAGACCTGCCGTATGATAATGGCCAATCACCTCATGATATTTCAGGATATTATTGCTAATATTTCCCTCCATCACCTGCGCATGATAAATGTCATACAATAATTTAAAGTTCGGTGAACCCAATTTTTGCACTAAGGCTGCACCCCAGGCGGTATGATCGCATTGATAATCGGCATGATCGATATAACTATTCAACAGTTCAATAACTATTTTGACACCGTATTTTTCTGCTTCCTTTGTCACCATTTCCAAACCTCTGGCACAATTTTCAAGTCCTTGCTCGTCCGAAATACCATTTCTATTTCCTGAAAAACAAATAACAGAAGGAATGCCATTTTCACTCGCCTGCCTGATAAACCTCGCATAATTCTCTTGAAGGAAGGCGTGATTTTTAGGATCATTAAATCCTTTAGAAATATTACAAAAGCTATCCATACCCACAGCACAAGTAAGACCTGCATCTTTGACGACCTTCCAATCGGCAGGCCCTAAAATTTCTACCGATTCAAAACCTAATGCTTTAACCTCTTTACAAAACTCGGGTAAGGTATAAAAGGCGCGAAAACACCAGTAACAAACAGAATGTTTCATAAGATGGAACGATTAAAATGACTTAAAACAATAACAAAATGATTTAATAAAAATAATCAGACGGGAGCATAAGCCAGACCTTTTGTATCTGCTAAGGGAGTACACCCTTTAAAAACACCGGGAATAGGATCATACACCAGTACTTCGGTACAAAGTTGTTCATTAGCAAAATATCCTTTGTAAATGGTATCCTTCAGCATCATAAAAAACTGATGAGAAGGCAATGGTTTAGCACCGACCGGAAGCAGTTTAACGGCTTCTCTAATTTCAGTATTTAGCGCGTTTAAATAATCCGTACGTTCTGATTCTGAAAGAGCAACGAAAGATTTGCCCATTTTTTCCTTTACCTTGACGTCAAAATTATCAAGACCGTTTAAAAAGAGTTGTTTTGTGTCCGGTGCAGCCCAATCAGTAAGTAGTAAATCTACAAATCTATCAACACCCAGCTCTGAAGCAGAGGGCGTTTTTGTTTTAGGCAGCATAGTATCAGCAATCAAAGTAACCCAGGCAAACTGTTCTGTGGTGAGTGCAGTGGGAACCCAATTATCTTTTTCTTTACCCTCTGATGGGGCGTTTTCATTATTAGGTTTACAAGACGATACCAATCCAGCTAAGGAACCAGTGGCGGCTGTAAATCCAATAACCATCCCTGTATATTTTAAAAGTTCACGACGTTGCATAGTGGCTATTATAAAGGTTTACAGATTGTTATTTTTCAATTGCTTAACAGCATAATCAACCGCTCTGGCTGTTAAAGCCATATAGGTTAACGATGGATTAACGCAAGCTGCAGAAGTCATACAAGCACCATCGGTAACGAAAACATTAGACACCTGATGCATTTGATTCCATTTATTGAGAATAGAAGTTTTGGGATCATTCCCCATTCTGGCCGTCCCCATTTCATGAATACCCAGACCGAGAGCATAACCATCGTCGTAGGTAGTTATCTCTTTTAATCCGGCAGCTTCCAGCATTTCAGCGGCAGCATTCATCATATCAAGGCGCATATTTTTTTCATTCGTCTTTATGCCTGCATCAAATTTGAGCACTGGAAGACCCCATTTATCTAAGCGGCTGTAGTCGAGTTCGACTTTATTTTCATGGTAGGGCAGAGTTTCACCAAAGCCAAGTAAATTCATAGACCATGGTCCAGGTTCTGATAGTTGATCTTTAGATTGAGCACCCATAAGGAAAGCCTCCTCGGCTACTAAAGCACCGAAGCTTTGCCTTCCACCACCACCTTGGTACCCGTAACCTCTAATGAAGTCCCTTCTTTTGGTTGCATTGTCAATATTTCTGAACCTGGGTACATATATTCCATTAGGTCTTCTGCCTTTAAAATATTTATCGCCAAATAATTCAGATTTAGCTCTGGCACCTGCTCTGAAATGGTGATCCATAATATTATGACCAAGCTCACCACTTAGATTCCCCAAACCATTCGGATGAGAATCGTACCTGGAATTCAATAGAATATGTGTAGTTCCTAATGCAGAAGCACAACAGAAAATAACTTTAGCAAAAAACTCATGGACTTCCATGGTTTCCGCGTCGATAATACGAACCCCTACTGCCTTTTGTGTTTTTTCATCCAAAATGATATTTTGAACGATAGAATGCGGTCTAAGCGTCATATTACCCGTAGCTTCTGCAGCGGGCAAAGCGGCAGCATTGGAACTATAGTAAGCGCCATAAGGACACCCTCTAATGCAGCGATTTCTGGACAGACACTGACCTCTTGTTCCATGATACTCAGGATTTGGCTGTGTAAGATGAGCTGTTCTACCTATGGTTATACGACGTTCAGGAAATTTAGCTTCTGATTTTTCCTTTACAAATTCTTCTATGCAATTAAACTCCATGGGAGGCAAAAACTCACCATCGGGCAACTGATGTAGCCCTTCTTTCTGGCCACTTACCCCAATATATCGCTCAACATAATCATACCAGGGAGCGATATCAGCATATCTGATTGGCCAATCTACAGCAATACCGTCTTTTGCATTAGCCTCAAAATCCAGGTCACTCCATCGGTAACTTTGTCTTCCCCACATAATGGAACGTCCGCCCACATGGTATCCCCTCATCCAATCGAAGCGTTGAACTTCAGTATAAGGTTGTTCAGAATCTTTAACAAAAAAGTGTTTGGTAGATTCTTTTATGGTATATCCTGTTCTAGATTGGTTGAAATAATGCTCTTTCACTTCAGCTTCCGGCACATTGTCCCCATTAGGTAATTCCCAGGGATCGAGAGAGGCTGTTGGATAATCTACTACGTGTTTGACATCCCTACCCCTTTCGAGGACGAGTGTTTTAAGTCCCTTTTCACAGAGTTCTTTAGCGGCAAAACCTCCACTAATCCCAGATCCGATGACAATGGCATCATAAGTGACTTCTTTTTTACCTTCAGTGTTTACGTACATTGTTGCTTTATGAAAATTTATTGAGTGATAAACCTAAATTTAGGGTATTTTAATTATAAAAAAAACCTATTCCTAAAATTTAATTAAATATCATAAAATTTTGGGTAAATATCCTTCAATAGTTCTAAATACATTAATATGATTGAAGCTTGGTATGCTGCATTACCACAACGAATTGCTGACGCAAGAAAAGTACTTGGAAGACCACTAAATCTTACCGAAAAAATACTTTATGCCCATCTTCATAACGCTTCTCCTTTGCAAATTAAGATACTTACACCAGTCAGCATATTCGGCTGATGACAAATAGGTTTTTTATCTGAGCGAGCCACTCTGGTCATTCAAAGAATATCAGCTCAGTTTGGACAACCCCTCGCGGGTTACTTTGGAAACACGGTTTTCTCTTCAACCTGCAGGGTTCCTCACTAAATCGAAGGCTGGAATCCTATGATTTAGCCAGGATAGCCAAATTTTCACCATTTGGGATGGTAGCACTAAAGAGGCAACTATAAAGATTGCCTGCATGATTCGGGAATTGGGTTAGGGGAAGCTGGAATTACTATGAAAAAGTAGGGAGGGGACCAGATCAGCAAAGGGAGAAGGTCGTATGCCTCCTGATGGCAGAAATCCGTTGAGCTATTTGGGCCCGGGGAGTCTAATCACCCCGGGCCCTCTTTATTTGAGAACAGGATTGGTTAATCCTTGGTGTCCCACCATAAGGGCGTCTTCAGGCGTAAGGCGGGGGAATTGTCCCCAACATTAGCACCGTTGCGAACCTCCTCGTTGCCCTCCATAATCATTCCGCGAATCCATTCCCCTTCCGCGAAGAGGGGATTAAGATTTATCGGACGGTTAAGGGAGGGTCCGTAAATATCCTTACTGTAGTCCATCCGGCGCATATCCACCCAAGTTTCTGGATTGAAAACCAGCGCGATATATTTTTGCCGCATGATATGGCTCAATCCAGTAGTCAGATTGTCAAAGTGCTGTTGCACCCCATTGGTGACCAGGCCGCTCCAGAAAGCGTCTATTTGCGCTGCTGGCACACCCAAACGGCGCATATTTGCCCGAACACCTTCCTGATAGGCAGCTAGTGCAGCGGTCTTGTTTCCAGAGCGCAGGCGGGCTTCCGCTTCGATAAATTTCACTTCAGCATAAGTAATAAAGGGGTAAGGCGAAGTGGGCCTTGCATAAAATCCGCCGGTCACCCTACCGTAGTTATTTCCGTTTGCGGCCACCCCGCCTGGTACGCCCTGGCCGGGAATAAGTCCTCGAAACTGTCCATCAGAGGGTGCGGGATTCATGATAATGCCGATGCGGGGATCTTGCAGGGCAGCATTGGTAACTGGAGTAGTGGACAAGAGATTGACGAAGAATTGGGTATAGGAGAAATATCGGGGTGCTGTTGCACTTGTAAATCCGCCATAACCTTTGATGCTCCAGGGATTGGCATCTGTAGCGGAGCCATTGTCTAGGTAGGGATATTCGGCATCCATACCATCGGCATTAAAGGCATTAGCGCAGGCATCCAGGACCGCCTGGGCATTATAGGCCTTCTTTTTGGTCAAGTGATTTAGATAGCGGGCTTTCAGGGCGTAAGCAAACCGACGCCATTTGTTAATGTCACCTTGATACATAATATCTCCCTTGTCGAGATTCAGGTTTTTCTTGTTCCCGGAATCATTAAAAAGGGCAATGGCCTCATCAAGTTTTTCAATAATCTGTTTGTACACCGCCTCTTGACTGTCAAAAGCTGGAGTAAGGCGGGCAGTGGTAATTCCGTCATACGCTTCTTTTACTGGAATACTACCATATTGATCGGAGAGCATACCAAAGTTGAGCGCTTCCAGTGTGCGCCCTGCGCCAGCAAAATGGGGTGATCCTTCGGCTTTACCGAGTACGACCATGTCGACACAATTTGGAATAGCCCAGGTGTAGGCATTTTGCCAGAAAAAATTACTGGCGCTGAAGCGCCAGGTTTCCGCAGCATTGGTCGCGGTAGGAGCTGAGGCATATTGGCAAACGGCTGCAATTTCACGGGCAGCACGCCACATGGACGCCCCATTTGACATGGTGATTGCACCTACAAGTCTGCTTTCCAAGGGGATAGCCTGTGGATTATTGGGATCGGCATTAACGTCCAGGAAATCCTTACAAGAATTACCGAGAAAGGCTAGTGAGAATAGGATGAAATATGTTAAACGTTTCATGACTTATATTTTAGCTTTAAAAATCAAAGGCTCAGGCGCAAACCGAAATCCAGTCCCCGAACTGCCGGGGTACCCAAATTATCCATACCCATGGAGCCCGTACCAACGACGCCGGCGCCTCCAGAACTTACCTCCGGATCAACTCCGGAATAGTTGGTGATAAGGAGGAGATTACGCCCAGTGGCATAAAATTCAAGACCTTTTATCTTGGCACGTTCTAACGTCTTATTTGGGATACGGTAGGAAAGAGACACGTACCGCAACCTATACCAGGTGCCATCTTCCACGAATAGTGGTCCATCTCCCCTGGCAATTAGCTGAAAGTAGTTCTGGTCAAGTACCACTTCGCGGGTATTCTTTTCTCCGGTGGATTCAATTATGCCGTTAAATACCTTTTTGGTTCCCCTTTCCAGTGTTTTTGTGCTCAGACCACTACGAATCATTGCATTTTCAGTAGCGTTATAGATATCCCCGCCGATACGGAAATCAAGAAGGAAAGAAAGGCTTAGGTTACCAAATTGGAAGGAGTTGGTCAGGCCAATCATGAAGTCGGGATTGCGATCTCCTATAATCTCTTTTATGGAGCTGATCTGAGGATACCCCTGATTGTTTAGCAGTAATTCTCCCTTGGCATTGCGCTTCCATACATCGCCGTTTATGCCAAAAAGGGACTTTCCGAGGAAGCCGGCTCCCTGGGCTGTAAATCCGTCAGTCGAGGCGTCCGATTGCTCCACCCTGTCCAGGGTGCCAGGCAAGGAAACCACAGTTGACCGGTTTCGGGAGAAATTCAGGTCAAAAGACCATTTGAATTTATTTGTTTTTACTGGCGTAGCATTGACCATCAACTCGACCCCCTCGTTTTCTATGCTTCCACCGTTCAGGTAGGATATGAAGGAGCTAGAAGAAGGAGGAACCCGGGTAAAAAGTATCTGGTCATCGGAACTCATCTTGTAGTAGGTGAAGTCCACCCCCAGCTTACCCTTAAAGAACTGCAGGTCTATGCCTGTCTCTATGGCATTGGTGAATTCTGGTCTAAGCGCGGGTGCACCAAAAGCATAAACGTTGGTGATGAATCCCCTGGGTCCGGCAGTGAATGAATTCGTGGTATTGAAATAGGTGTTTCCCAGTACATGCGGAGGAGCATCTTTACCCACTCGCGTCCACGATCCACGGATTTTGGCATAAGGCAAAAGGTTACTCTTGCCACTTGTCAGACCCATTTCGTTTAGTAAATCAGTCAGCACCACACTACCACTGAAGGACGGATAGAAGAAGGAGCGATTACTTACGGGAAGGGTGGAAGACCAATCGTTTCGTGCCCGAACATTAAGGAAAACAATCGACTTCCAATCTGCATTGAAATCGGCGAATGCACCAACAATCCGTCGCCGAAAGCCCCCAACAGAAATGACGCGTTCGTTCTGAACCACATTATTTATACTCGCAAAAGTAGGTACGATGAAATTGCGACCATACCATGTAGCTGTATTATTTCTGGCCGATTCGACATTGTGGCCTAGGGCGAGGCTTGTATTAAAGTTACTGCCGATACGCTGCGAAACAGTAGCCACCAGCGTGGAGGTAGTTATTTGGTTGAAACGGTCCGCTTGGGTGATGGCTCCCTTTTCTTCGCCTCCAATCACCGTCCCGGCGCCCCGAATAGAAGTGAATTCCTCATTGAAAAAATCGGTTCCAGCCCGGTAAGTTACATTGAGGAAAGAAAACGGATTGTAATCTAAGTTAAGGGTGGTGATAATGCGGTTGACATTACTATTGCTCGGATTGTTATAAACGCTCCAATAGGGATTGTCAATAAAGGCAGCATCGTTAGAAACGCCCAAAATCGTACGCTGCCGTCCGTCTGCCGTAAGATAATTACGGGGATCGTCATTCAGAGGCCAATTATAAAGTCCCCGGATGGTGCCGCCACCGCCACCGCCGGCAGCACTGACCACATTGGCATCAGCAATACCTGATCCGCCCAGGGTTGAACGATTCCTGGAATTGATGTAATTGACGGAACCACCAGCCTTGATTTTCTTACCTATCTGGCTTTCATTAGAAAGCCTGAAAGAGGTACGGTCAAATCCCGTGTTCGGTACAATGCCGTTCTGGTCGAAACGGCTACCGGAGAGAAAGAACGTGCTTCGCTCTGTACCGCCAGATGCAGACAAGTCGTGCCGCTGGGTAAAGGCAGGCTCAAAGAAATTCCGCAAATTGTCGTAAATGGTTTCATTTGACCCCAGTTCCGGTCCCCATGAACTTCGAGCATCAGGATTCTTTTTACCGTCTATCCCCTGTCCGAAGCGCGTCTGAAACACTGGGAGCTTATTTACGACATCACGGGAAAAGGAATTGGTATAATTTATCCGAAAGGTCCCTGCCTGGCCTCGCTTGGTAGTGATGATGATAGCGCCCCCTGAGGCACGAAGCCCGTACAAAACAGCAGCCGCTGGCCCCTTCAATACGGTCAGAGAGGCGATATCTTCGGGATTTATGTCTATCCCGCGGTTACTATTGTTCGTATTCTGGGCATTCAATCCTATCCCGCCGCCCACTGGGGCACTGTTGTCAACCGGGATGCCATCCACTACGAAAAGGGGCTGATTGCTTCCACTGAGGGAGGTACCGCCACGAATCATGATGACAGCACCTGCACCCGGCGCACCGCTGGAGTTGTTTATCATCACGCCAGCTACCTTACCCTGCAGGCTGTTTACCAAATTGGGCTGTTGGGCCTCAACTAAGGATTCGGCTTGGAGCGTCTGGACGGCGTAGGTAAGCGCTTTCTTGTCCTTTTTTATGCCCAGGGCCGTCACGACCACCTCACCTAATTGCTCTTCATCTGCCGATAACTCCACGTCGAGCGTGGTGGCAGTGCCTGAAACAAGATCCTGGGTGAGATAGCCAATGTATGAAAATCGAAGGGTAGCGCCTTCCGGCACATTAATGCGATAATTTCCGTCAAGGTCTGTGACAGTTCCATTGGACGAGGAAACTTGTTGTACCGTCGCCCCAATGAGGGGCGTTCCCGTTCCTGCTTCTGTAACCTTTCCACTAATCTGTCGCTGGCCAAAGGCAGCAGTGATTAGACTAATCCCAAGCAAGCAAAGACAAAGGAACTTCCTTAAAAATACTTCTTTCATAGATAATTCATTTGGTTAAAAAAAATGATAAAAGATTAAATACCTTCTAAGATAAAATATTTTAGTTTTTTATATAATAACCAAATCTGAAATTTTTATTAAATATCATAAAATTTTGGGTAAATATCCTTCAATAGTTCTAAATTTGGGCGAAATTTAAAAAACCAAAGCATAGACTAAATAACCAACGATTATGCCATTTGATATTAATATGATTGAAGCTTGGTATGCTGCATTACCACAACGAATTGCTGACGCAAGAAAAGTACTTGGAAGACCACTAAATCTTACCGAAAAAATACTTTATGCCCATCTTCATAACGCTTCTCCTTTGCAAAGTTATCAGAAAGGTAAAGATTATGTATTTTTTGCCCCTGACCGTGTTGCCATGCAAGATGCCACTGCACAAATGGCTCTTCTTCAATTTATGACTTGTGGTATGCCCAATACGGCAGTTCCAACCACTGTTCATTGTGATCATTTGATTCAGGCCGAGGTTGGTTCTGCAGAAGATTTAAGTACGGCACTTAAAGAAAATGACGAGGTTTATCAATTTTTGGCCGATGTATCTATTAAATATGGTATAGGTTTCTGGAAACCAGGCGCGGGTATCATTCACCAGATTGTTCTTGAAAATTATGCATTTCCAGGTGGAATGATGATTGGTACAGACTCTCATACTCCCAATGCCGGTGGATTAGGTATGGTGGCCATCGGTGTTGGTGGTGCTGACGCCGTGGACGTTATGGTGGGCATGCCCTGGGAATTAAAAATGCCTAAGGTCATTGGCGTTAAACTAACAGGTAAACTAAACGGCTGGACCTCTCCAAAAGATGTTATTTTAAAGGTAGCAGGCATTCTTACCGTGAAAGGTGGAACAGGTGCTATCGTTGAATATTTCGGACCCGGTGCAGAATCTCTTTCTTGTACAGGAAAAGGTACCATTTGTAATATGGGGGCTGAAATTGGTGCTACTACGTCAACTTTCGGTTACGATGCCTCAATGAGCAGATATCTTAAGGCTACCGGAAGAACCGATATTGCTGCCTTAGCTGATAAGGTAGCTGAACATTTAACCGGTGACGAAGCTTGTTATGCAAATCCTGCGGATTATTTCGACCAGGTTATCGAGATTGATTTAAATACACTGGAACCACATATTAATGGTCCTTATACGCCCGATTTGGCCTGGCCGATTTCTCAGTTTGCTCAAGCAGTAAGAGATAATGGTTATCCGGCAAAATTAGAAGTTGGTCTTATTGGTTCTTGTACCAATTCTTCTTACGAAGATTTAGACAGAGCTGCATCCGTAGCAAGACAGGCTGGTGAAAAAAATATTAAAGCGAAAGCAGAATTTACCATAACGCCTGGTTCTGAACTTATCAGATACACAGTAAATCGCGATGGTCAGCTAGCCGATTTTGAAAAAATTGGTGGTGTGGTTATGGCTAATGCTTGTGGACCATGTATCGGTCAATGGGCAAGACACACGGACGATCCAACGAGAGCCAATTCTATCATTACCTCATTTAATCGTAATTTTTCTAAACGAAATGATGGTAATCCTCAAACAAGAGCCTTCGTTGCTTCTCCTGAAATTGTTACCGCACTAACAATTGCCGGTGATTTGACCTTCAATCCTTTAACAGATACTTTGTTGAATGAAGACGGTGTGGCTGTTAAATTAGATCCACCAAGTGGCGATGAATTACCAACAAATGGTTTCGCTGTAGAAGATGCTGGTTATGTAGCTCCCGCTGATAATGGCAATGAGGTAACCATATCTGTAAGCCCTACATCAGAAAGATTACAACTTTTATCTCCTTTTACCCCTATCCAGGCCGAACACCTGAAAGGTATGCGTATCTTGATTAAAGCAAAGGGAAAATGTACCACAGATCATATTTCTATGGCAGGACCATGGTTAACTTATCGCGGACATTTACAAAATATTGCTAAAAATACGTTCATCAGTGCCATTAACGCCTTTAACGGTGAAACTAATAAGGTGATTAACTTTATTAAAAATGATTACCTTTCTGTTCCAGATTCTGGTCTCGCGTATAAAGAGGCAGGTATTGGTACCGTCGTTTTTGGTGAAGAAAATTATGGTGAGGGTTCTTCCAGGGAACATGCTGCTATGCAGCCAAGATTTCTTGGCGTGAGGGCCGTGATTGTTAAATCATTCGCCAGGATTCATGAAACCAATTTGAAAAAACAAGGTATGCTCGGCTTAACTTTCGCAGATGCCGCTGATTATGATAAAATCCGTCAGGATGATTTAATTAATATTGAGGGTTTCGATACCATGACGCCAGGAACTCCGCTGACTGTAGTACTTCATCATTCCGACGGCAGCAGAGATTCTTTCAATGTAAATCATACTTACAATCAACAACAAATCGAATGGGTGCAAGCAGGTTCAGCCTTAAATAAAATAAGGACGACCTTACTTTCTGCCTAAATAGATTGTTAAATAAATATAGAGGGAAATCATCCGTTTTTCGAGTGATTTCCCTCTTTTTTTATCAGGGAATTACCTCGATAGCATAAGAAACCTTCGGGGGTGCATCATAAAGTAAACATTGAACACAATCATTTTGCGTTAGAGAAATAATTTTAAATTTAAATATCTTTCCCATTTCAAGATTCACTTTACAAATATTTTCCACCTTAAAAACATTATCATACTTCTGCACACTGGCTGACATTTCGTTCATCCAACCGTCCTCACCGTATTTTTCTGCATTTTTAATCTGAACAACCGTCGAGGCACAAGTTACCCTAATAACTTCCCCTTGTAAAATTGAATCGTCCAGCATATCGTTTTTTTCACAGCTAAAGAAGAGCTGAGAAACGACAAATAAAAAAATTAATATTTCCTTTTTCATCTTAAATTTTTCAGTAAAAACGAAAAAACTGTAAATAAAATTGTAAATAGCAATGCAATAGAATAAGATAACTTACTATAAAAATTTTATACAATATGGCATTTACTATAATTTCTGCAGGTGCTGGAAGTGGAAAAACATACAGGCTTACTCAGGAAATGGTTAAAAAGTTAAATGAGGGCTATCCAGCTGCCGGCATCATTGCTACCACTTTTACTCAAAAAGCTGCGTCCGAGTTACAAAGTAGAGTAAGGATAGCTTTATTAAAATTAGGATTACGGCAAGAAGCTGAAGCGTTAACCAATGCATTGATTGGAACCGTTCATAGTCTGGGAATCAAATTATTACAACGCTTTGCTTTTGAAGCAGGCGTATCTCCTATTGTAAATATTATTACCGAAGGAGAACCGCAATATTATTTCAATCTGGCTATGACTTCTATTTTGACTCCGGAAAAGGTAGAAAAAATGGAGGAGTTGAGTAGAAGACTTTCTATCGTAAAAGATGAAAATAATGGCACAGATTGGAGAAATATAGTAAAAGATTTAACAGATATTGCCAGGGCTAATAATTTTTCAGCAGCCATGTTAAGGGAATCAGCCAATGAATCCGTTGCTACCCAGCTGAATCTCCTCGAACCTCCCGAGATGGATGCCGAAGCATTTGATAGGCTTCTTTTAGATCAAATAAAAGATACCTTACATAAAGTTAGCGAAACCGGTGACTTAACTAAGGTTACTTCAACCAGTCTGGACAAGGTTAAAAAAGTAAAGCAATACCTTGAAAACAACATCTATCCGCCATGGGAAGATTGGGCCAGGCTATCTAAATTAGATGCTGGCGCAAAAAGTAAGGAAGCTATAAAAGAAATGACTGATTTTGCAGAGAGTCATATCCAACATCCAAGATTCCATGCTGACATTTCCGCATTTATACATGAGATATTTGAGCTCGCCATCCAAGCTATGCAAGAGTATAGCCATTTCAAAACGCAACGAGGTCTCATTGATTACACAGATATGGAAGTTAAAGTGGACGAATTACTCGACAATCCTACCGTTTGCGACATATTGAGATCGGAAATCAGTATTTTAATGGTCGATGAGTTTCAAGATACCAGCCCCATTCAGTTATCCATATTTCTCAAACTTTCTCAAATAGCTAAACATACTATTTGGGTGGGAGATCCAAAACAAAGTATTTACGGATTTCGAGGTGCGGAACCCTCTCTGATGAAAGCCATTATCGATAAAAACGGAGGGGTAAAACCGGAGGATGTCCAAGGTACTTCTTACCGGTCCAGACAAGATCTGGTAAATTGTGTTAATGCTCTTTTCGTTCGCGGATTTAACGACATGCCTTCCTCTCAGGTAGAACTTCAACCCATTCGTACCAGGGAAAGTGAATCTGATTTGTTTGGTCCGGCTCTAAATATGTGGGAATTAAATAAAAATGAAGATGGTAAGAAGCAAAAATTTAATATTCAACATATTTCCAACGCATTAGCTCATTCCCTAAAATCTCAGTTACAAAAGGGCATCTATATAAAAGATGATCAAAGTGGTGAAATGAGAAAGGCCCAAGCGGGTGATGTCGCTATTCTTTGTAAAAAAAATAGCCTTTGTTTAGATATGGCAGCCTCCTTGAAAATGGCCGGGCTAAATGCTGCCCTTTCTCAACCAGGCATTTTCGAAACCATCGAAGGTATTCTGATTCTCGCCTGTTTAAAATATGTTCAAAGTAAAGATGAGATTGCCCTCACAGAAATTTTATTGTATGGCGAAAAAATGAGTCTTGAGGCACTTTTACACGCAAAGGCTGATCGCCAACGCCAAAAAGCAAACGAAAGTGATCTGAAATTACCTGAATGGGGCATGGATTACCCTCTCACAAGGAAACTGATAGCGTTGAGAAAAAACAGAAAATACCTTTCCGTTTTTGAAATATTAGATCAGATAATCTCCTCACTTGATATAAAAAGATTGATTGTTGAATGGGGAAATCCAGATCAACGGTTAGATAATATTGATCAAATCAGATCTATTGCTCTTAAATATGAAGAAAGTTGCAAGAGTCTTCATATTGCTACCTCGTTGAGCGGATTTATTTTCTGGTGTCAAAGAAAAATTGAAACTAAAGCAGATTTTCAGGGAGCAGGGGAAGGTCCCGATGCTGTTAGAGTGCTCACCTACCACAGAAGCAAAGGACTTGAATGGCCTATCGTTATTCTTATGGATCTCGATAAAGAAATTAACACTAAAATCAATAATCTAACCATTGTTCCCAAAAATAACATGGTAGATTTATCTAATATTCTGGGAAATCGATGGGTGCGTTTATGGATAAATCCTTACGGTAAGAACAATAAAAAAACAGTACTCTGGGATAATATTGAAAAATCTCCAGAATGGGATTACCAGAATAAACAAGATCTTGCTGAAGAAATCCGACTATTTTATGTAGGTTTTACCCGCGCAAGAGATTATCTGATTTTGCCCCAAGCCGATAAAGATCTCTCCGTTATCAATAGAATCTGGAATAAAGATCTGGAAGAATTGAATGTCCTGGACCCTAACAATGAAACTATTTCAATACCATGGAAAAATGAAAATCTAACCTTTAATAGATTTCCTATGCGTTTTATTGAACAGACGCCCGAGGTGGTTAGAGAATATGCTTCTTTTCTTTATACGGAAGCAGCGAAAGGCGAGGTTGACCATATAACTAAACTGATTCAATATGAAGATTTATCTGGAATAAAAGAACTAACAACTACTTTTAAAATTATTGAAACGGTAACTATTTGGGAAGATTTAAACACAGAAAATTGGTCGAATAAAGAAAAAGAAAATTTTAAAATGGCTATGACAGCCTTTATAAATGAATGGCATCCCGACGAGGAAAGTTATAGAATAAAAATTTTGGCAGAAAATTTATTAAATGAATTTTCACTGACCGACCTTTTACCAACTACCTTTTTCATAGAGGTAAGTAATCGTTTAACCTCATTAGTAGAACCTCTTTTCTTCGATTTCATAGAGAAAAATCGCCCTATTACTTCCTATATTGCACAAAGGGAATATAATTTTGATATTCCTGTAGTCATTGAATCTGAACAAGAAAATATTTTTATCAACCTCATTAATAATTTAGACAGTACATCAATTGAAGAGCTTTTGGAAAATCATAAAAATAAGCTTGCCTTTGAAAATGAATTAATTAAGCGGAATAAAGCTTCAGAAAACATTCAAAATTGGGTGCTGTTAGTCTCAAAAGGAATCATTGTAAAAATAGATTGGACCTTAAAAGATTCTTTAGAGGAAATTATAAATAACTTGTAATCATGAAAAAAAATATTAGCCTCATATTATGCCTCTCTTTCTTTTTGTCAGTCATGAACGGGCAAATCTCATTTATCCAGGACCATATCACTAAGTGGACAAATGGACTAAAATATACAGAGGATGTTATGAATACGCTGCCAGATTCACTCTGGCATTTTAAACCCGTAAAAGAAGAAATGTCTTTTCGGGAACAAATTTTACATATTACTCAAAATATGTATTGGTTAAGCAGTACTTACCTGAAAGGTGAAAGTTTAGATTTGAAAATAAAAGATGAAGGCCAATCTATTATGCAAATTAAGTCCCAATACCTGGAAATAGGAAAATATACCTTAAAAGTGCTCCAGAATTTAGAGGAAAATGAACTTTCTGAAAGAGTAAATTTTTTTGCAGGAAACCTCACCCGCTGGCAGATATTTGAATTGATGCATGATCATCATACCCATCATAGGGGACAAATTATCGTTTACTTAAGGCTTAACGGCTTCAAACCACCTAAGTACGTCGGATGGTAGTATTACTATTCCGAATATTATAGTGCTTTTGTCGATAAAAAATACTAAATCTTCTAATTATAATATGGAGGTAACAAAACCGCTATATCTTTGAAAAAAATAAATCCAAAATGATGAAAACAACATTTTTTTCTATCCTAACCACGGTTTGCATTCTATTTACCAATGTGACTGGAAATGCTCAAACCGCAGATGAAATTATTAATAAGTATCTCCAGGCATTAGGAGGTCAGGAAAAATTAAAAACCATTCAAACCGTTGTTATGGAAGGAAGTCTTTCCGTTCAGGGTTTTGAATTACCTATTAAGTTATCCTCTGTACACAACAAAGGAGTGCGTCAGGACTTCAGTTTAAACGGCATGAATGGGTATTCCATTATAACTCCTACCGCAGGCTGGAACTTTAATCCATTCCAGGGGCAGACAAAACCTGAACCTGTAACAGCAGATGACATTAATGAGGGAATTAACCAATTGGATATTCAAAGTCCCTTTATAGATTATGCAGCGAAAGGACATGCCATTGAATTATTGGAAAAAGAGGATATCGAAGGTACAGAATGCCATAAAATTAGATTTACCTATAAAAATGGGAAAGAGGAATTTTGCTTTTTCGATCCATCCACCTTTTATTTGGTGAGACAAAAAAGTAAAACCAAGGCAAACGGCCAGGAAATAGAACTGGTAAGTGACCTGTCTGGCTATTCTCCAAATGAACAAGGATATGTATTTCCCATGACTATTGGCAGTGCTATGGGTACCATTACCATGAAGTCTGTAAAAGTAAATACAGCAGTAGCTGAATCATTATTCACCGTAGATAAATAATGATGAATTTAAAGAAATTTATTGGCTTAAACCTCCTGATTGGAGGTTTAAGTTTCCCTTCTTTTGCCCAAAATACTACGATTAATGCCAGTACCTTTGGTGTATTGGAAGCCAGGCAATTAGGGCCGGGAACGATGAGTGGCAGAATTTCCGCCATTGAAGGGGTTGTATCTGATCCAAAAATACTTTACGTTGGTACGGCTGGTGGTGGTATCTGGAAATCTATAAATGCAGGCGCCTCTTTTAAACCTATTTTTGATAAATACTGCCAGAGCATTGGCGCCTTAGCTATTGACCCCACCAATGCAAAAATTATTTATGCGGGAACAGGTGAAAGTAATATGCGAAATTCTGTTTCCATTGGAGATGGTCTTTACAAAACGACCGATAGTGGGGAAAACTGGAAGAAAATAGGTCTTGACAGTACTGAACATATTTCAAAAATTGCCATTGATCCAAAAAATCCGTCTATTTTATATGTAGCCGTACCAGGTGCCCTTTGGTCTGATAGTCCTCACCGGGGATTATATAAATCTGAAGATGGAGGAAAAACATGGTCTAAAATTTTATATATCAACGAAAAAACGGGTGTAGCAGATCTGCTGCTCGACCCCCGTGATGCCTCTGTTATTTATGCAACTACCTGGGAGTTCCGAAGAACCGCTTATAGTTTTTCAAGTGGTGGCAATGGCAGTGGTCTATATAAAAGTATGGATGCAGGGAAAACCTGGAAAGAAATTACCAAAGGTCTTCCTCAAAAACCATTTGGAAGAATCGCCATGGCTTTAGCTCCTTCTGCGCCTGAAAATTTACTGGCTATTGTAGAAAGTGAAAATACCGGGCTATATATTAGTAGCGATAATGGTGAAAGCTGGAAACCTCAGAGTGCTTCCTTAAATGTAGTGAGCAGGCCTTTTTATTTCAGCACCCTGGTGGTTGACCCCAAAGACGCGAAAAGGGTTTACCGCCCTGCTTACAGCTTTAGTTATAGCAGTGATGGTGGCTATTCATTCACTGATGCCAGTAGCGAAGGCGGTTGGGTACATAGCGATCATCATGCCCTTTGGATTAACCCCAATAATACCGCTCAAATGTATCTTGGAACCGACGGTGGAGTTTATTTGAGTCAGGACAGAGGAGTTACCTGGATTTTTCTAAGCAACCTTCCCGTAGGTCAATTTTATCATGTCGCCGTTGATAATGAAACTCCCTATCGAATTTATGGCGGATTGCAAGATAATGGAAGTTGGGTCGCTCCTTCTGCCGTGCCAGGTGGTATTAGTAATGGCGATTGGAAAAGCATTTATGGAGGAGATGGATTCTGGACCGTACCCGATCCTTTACATCCCGATTATGCTTATGCGGAAGCACAGGGTGGTTCCATGGCCAGAGTCCATTTAAAAACATTCAAAACACTTGACATAAAACCTCAGGCAGGAAAGGGAGATGGTAAGTTGAGATGGAATTGGAATACGCCTATCGTTACCGGTGCTGCAAATAAAGGTAATCTTTATACTGGTGCCCAATATTTGTTCAAAAGTACAGACCAAGGCAGAAATTGGGAGAGAATTTCTCCCGATTTGACTACAAATGATCCCAAAAAGCAGGAACAAGAAAAAAGTGGTGGTATTAGTGCCGATGTGACCAGTGCTGAAAATCACACGACTATCTTCGCTATAGCAGAAAGTCCGTTAGACGAAAAAATCATTTGGGTAGGTACCGATGACGGTAATTTACAGGTGACCACCGATGGAGGTAAAACCTGGACAAATACCAGTGCCAACGTGGCTAAAACAGGTATTCCTGCCCAGGCATGGGTCAGCAGTGTGGAACCAAGCAGATTTGATAAAAATACAATTTATGCCACTTTTGACCACCATTCCTATGGGGATCATAAAACATATTTAGCAAAATCAACAGACCTGGGCAAAACATGGATTTCTTTAAAAAGTAATGAATTTACAGGTTTTGCTCATAAGATAAAAGAAGATCTGGTGCGTCCCGATTTACTTTTCCTTGGCACAGAAATGGGATTTTTCACCAGTTTTGATGGAGGAAAACAATGGAACAGGATGAAAAATAATATTCCCTGGTATGCCTTAGTCCGGGATATTGCTATTCATCCTAAAACAAACGACCTCATTCTCGGTACGCACGGCAGAGGCATCATTGTTATAGATGATATAAGTCCTATGAGATCTTTGACGGAGAAAGAAGCGATGCAAGCCGCCATTTTTCTTCCTACCCCTCCCCTTGCCATTTCCGATGGTGAATTTTCAGCAGGAAGCTTTCCCGCAACGGGCGGATGGGTAGCCCCTAATGCGCCTGGAATTAAACCTATAATTTATTATCTTAAGGATAGACCGAGTACGGGTGAATTTTCCATTGACATTTTGGATGAACAAGGGAAGTTGGTACAAAAACTGAGTAATCCTTCCAAAAGAAAAGGATTAAACAAGGTGTTTTGGAATTTGCGCATGGAACCTCCTAAAACGGCCAAAGGAAGTAAAGTAGATTTTGCCACTTTTACTGCACCCGCTGTTTTACCAGGTAATTATACAGTTAGGATGACCAAAGGTACTGAAGTAATTACCCAAAATATTCAGCTGGTTCACGACGAATCTAATCCCTCCTTCAGTTTGGAAGACAGAAAAGCAAGACATGCCTTGAGTATGCAATTGTACGAAATGCATAAGAATTTAGCCTCTTTGGTTGATGAGTTGATTGCTGAGGAGGAACTCTTAACTAAATTAAGTAAAGAAGTAAAAAAACCAGCGCAAAAGGAAAATCTTTCTCAGTCGGCAAAAGCACTTTATTCATTGAGGGAAACATTGGTTCCTGTCGAAATGAAAAGTATGTTTGCCGATATCAGAAGGCTTCGAGAGGATATCAGTGAGGTTTATGTCGCCGTTTGTAGCAATGAATCAAAACCGAGTAATTTGCAGGAAACGAGGGCAAAAGACCTGAATGAAGAAATAAAGAAGGCAAATGATGCCCTTACCTCGTTGAAAAACAAATATGTGCCCATTCTAAACAAGATAGGGCCAAAACCATAATTCATAAAATAAATAATTTTGATCGGACAATCCTCTTTTCCTTTGATGCAAGGAAAGGAGGATTGTCCTTTTTTTGTCCTTTCCTTTTATTATATTTGTCTATCAAATTTTAACAAAACAATTGTAAATGGAAAAGATTTTTTGGGTATGCTTATTTTGGATACCAATGACCTTGAATGCTCAGGAATATATCCCTCTTGAAGATTTATCTTTCTTTAAATCTACCGGAAAAACAAATTGGAAATTAGCTAAAGATGCTTCTGCTGATCTTTCAAAAAAAGATATATTTACGCTTACTCCTGGCACAGGTGTTTTGGTGAATCTACCTTCCGAAGGTAATATGTCAAATCTTCATTCAGCGAAAGAATACGGAGACGTTGATATCAGCTTTGATTTTATGATGTCCGCTCATTCTAATTCCGGCTTTTATTTACAGGGTAGATATGAGGTACAATTATTGGATTCATGGGGTGTTTTAAATCCAACGACGGCCGATTGTGGTGGTATATATCAGAGATTCAAACAAGGTCCTCCCCTTGTAACCTACGAAGGTTATGCTCCCAGGGTAAACGCTTGTCTGGCTCCCGGCTTATGGCAACACATTGATATTTCTTTTCAAGCGCCAAAATTTGATGGTAATGGAAAAAAAATATCCGATGCAAAAATGATTCAAATTAAGCTTAACGGTGCCATTATTCATGAAAATGTAAGCCTTAGCGGTCCTACCGGAGGTTCAATTTCCGAAAAGGAAACAGAAAAAGGACCTTTTGTTATACAAGGAGATCACGGTTCCGTGGCTTTCAGACATTTTACTGTGAAAGACCTGAGCGACAAACCAGCCTTTTTAGATCCTGTTAATTATCAGGTTTATTTTGGAGAATTTAAAAGTCGTGAAGAATTATCAGCTAAAAAACCTAATGTAACAGTAACTTCAGATAAGCTTACCTGGGATCTTACCTCAAATACTTCTCAATTTGCAAATAGCATAAAAACAATGCTAAATATTCCCACCGCCGGAGAACATAGAATTGAATTTGAAATTAAAGGAAAGTATTTTATTCAGATAAATGGCAAGGAGGTTTATGCAGAATCTAAAGAGGAAGATAATAATCGAAGAACTCTTCTCCTTAACTTGCCGGCAGGAAAGGTTCCGTTTGAAATAATTCAAATTAAAACAGATAAAAGGGTTAATAATACTTTAGGATTTTGGATAAGCGGTCCAAATTTCAGAAATACCGCCCTTCATGGCACTGGCTCTTATCTATCTACATCGACAAATGAGGAAATTACCCTCGATGCAAGCACTCCCAGAGTATTTCGTTCTTTCATGGATGTAATGAAAAATGGTAAAAGGATAAAAAGAGTGGTCCATGCCGTAAATGTGGGAAGTCCTGATAAATTGCATTACACCTTTGACCTGGATAATGCTAATATCGTTCAGATATGGAAGGGAAATTTTTTGAACACCACACCAATGTGGGATGATCGTGGCGATGGATCGTCCAGACCATTAGGTGCTGTTTTAACGCTTTCTCCCAATGCTTTTTTTACTAGTAAATCTACTGTTTTTAGTCAGGATAATTTAGGTGAAAATCTATTGATAAAAGGCTATGAACTTGATAATGAAGATATTCCAACCTTTAATTATATGCTTGACGGTGCTGATATTCTTGACAAAACCATTTTGGTTAATAAAAAGCATTTCCAAAGAACGCTGACAATAAAAAATCCTAATCCCAATCATGTTTGTCGACTTGCCGTGGGTAGTGACATCATAAAAACGGGGGAAAACAGGTATCTTATAGATGGGAGTGCCTACTATATCGAAGTCGTAGGAGCAACGATTGAAACGGGAGATAATCAAAAAGCATTGGTTATTCCAGCTTCAGACAAAGTTCAATATTCAATTATTTGGTAAATCATCAATGACCATAAAATGAAAAGCAATCTTTTAATTTTCCTTTTTTTATATTCATTTTCTGTTTTTGCTCAAGATCCAACAGAAAACGATTACTACAGAATAGCAAAAATATCTATTCCTGAGGGTATTATACTGGAGGCAGGCGGCTTGGCAACCATGGCAAATGGTAATGTAGTAGTATCCTCCAGGCGGGGTGATGTTTACATTGTCGAAAATCCATATTCCACAAAGCCCTATTTCCGGAAATTTGCTACTGGCTTACATGAAATATTAGGCTTAGCTATTAAGGACGACGTTATTTATTGTGCTCAGCGAGGTGAATTAACCCGCCTGGTTGACAAAAATAGAGATGGAAAAGCAGACAAATACGAAACTGTTTATTCCTGGCCCATCTCTGGTCATTATCATGAATATTCTTACGGACCCAAAATAGGACCCGATGGTTCCTTTTATGTGACGGCGAATGTTGCCTTTGGTAGTTCTGACTGGTGGGCGGGAAAATCACTCGTTCCATGGAGAGGTTGGACAATGAAAATAAGTGCTGACGGTAAAATGGAGCCTTTTGCTGCCGGTATGCGCTCTCCCTGTGGCATTGGAATGATTAACGGCGACTTTTTTTACGGTGATAATCAAGGGGATTGGCAAGGTTCAGGTTTCATATCTCATGTGGAAAAAGGAGACTTTTTAGGGCATCCCGCTTCTCTGGCTTGGGCTGATAAACCTAATTCACCCGTAAAAATGAGAAAAGAAGAAATTTTTGCTCTGGTTGATCCACGTGATAATCCGAGAGTTAAACCAGAGTATGTTGAAAAGGAAGCGCTACCTCAAACTACTATTTTTGATATGAGTAAAGCGATACCAGGAAAAGGCATAAAACCACCCGCAGTTTGGCTTCCTCATGGTGTTTTAGGCGTTTCTACCTCTGAAATCATTGCCGATGAAACTCAGGGTGGATTCGGTCCATTTTCAGGTCAACTTTTTGTTGGTGATCAGGGAATGTCAAAAATCGCCAGAGTTTTTCTTGAAAAAGTAAATGGCCAATATCAAGGTGCCGCGTTCGATTTTCGCTCAGGATTCAGATCAGGGGTGTTGAGAATGTCTTGGGGTAATGACCATAGCTTATTTGTTGGAGGCACAAATAGAGGTTGGGGATCTATTGGAAATGAGGCATTTGGCCTGGAAAGACTCATTTTTACAGGAAAAATGCCCTTTGAAATGAAATCAGTAAAAGCTATGCCTGATGGATTTGAGATTGAGTTTACCCTTCCTGTGAATAAAAAATTAGCCGCTGATGTTAATAATTATGACGTAAGTAGCTTTACCTATAAATATCATCCTGTATATGGCAGCCCTATGGTTAACATAGGTGAAAATCCTGTGAGAGGTGCTATCGTTTCAGAAGATGGCCTGAAGGTAAGAATCGTCGTGGATGCACTTAGAGCAGGTTATATTCATGCGATAGTGCCTGAAGGCGTTCTTTCTCAAAACGAAAACTTACCGCTATTGCATAAGACAGCATACTATACCCTAAACTCGATTCCTTCTGGGAGTAAAGCTAATATCACACTGGTAACACCAAAATCAAAAGCAGAAAGAGAAAGAATTGACGCAGGAAAACAAGTTAATTCTCCGGATAATCAAATGAAAGAGGCAGCGCCTAAAGGAACACCAAAACCAAGCGCTTCTTCTAGTACTGTTATTTCTGATAAAGAAGCTATGGCGTTGTTAACCAAACATACTTGTATTGCTTGTCATAAGGATAAAGAACGTGCGGTTGGTCCTTCTTTTGCAGATATTGCTAAACGCAAATATACAGTGGCTCAAATGGAGGCTTTAATTGTGGCACCAAAGCCAGAAAATTGGCCTGATTATTCTACGCCTATGGCGCCAATGGGACATGTTCCACGTGCCGATATCCGTAAACTTGCCGCCTGGATTAATACCAGAAAATAAAAAATTACAACGAGGCTGTCTGAAAAGATAGCCTCGTTTTTTATATAACTTTATACATCGAGCAAATAAGCCTTTGTGATGGCGGGAGCGAGCGGGTCTTTGCGAGCGGGTATGTTATGTTCTAACAGGGACGCTTTTGACGCAGTGTTTGCAGGGTTCTGCGCAGTGTTTCGCAGGGGCGAGCAGGTATGTGCAAGCGGGTATGTTATTTTCTAACAGGGACGCTTTTGACGCAGTGTTTGCAGGGTTCTGCGCAGTGTTTCGCAGGGGCGAGCAGGTATGTGCAAGCGGGTATGTTATTTTCTAATAGGGACGCTTTTG
>JBMLQR010000064.1:0-3611 GCA_049241465.1 Saprospiraceae bacterium
ATGCTGGGCATATTTTGATAAATCCAACCTCCGGCATAAAACCACTCTCCCCATTCCTGATCTCTTTTATTAATATTGATTAAATCACCCGCGTGAATCATAAAATCAGCTTTTGGTAAATCACTGTAAGCCTGACGAATGGTTCTTGACCATTTTGATTTCAGATCGTTTTGGGCATCACCAAAATATAGGAAAGAAAAGGGTTTCACTCCTTTGGCAGCGGTCGTAAAATGAATCCATTCACTCCAGATATTTCCATCTCCAACCCGATAGGCATAAGTTGTTTCAGGGCTCAAACCTGAAAATTTAACAGAATGATAATGAGCAGCATGTAAATCGTTTATGAGTATTTCAGAGGTTGCTTCCCCCAGTTTTACACTATCAAAATCGGGTCCGGCAGCCGCTTTTTGAATTTGTGCTATCCCCTTGCTGACATTGATGGAAGTACGCCAGTTTACAGAAAAAGAGGTAGCGGGATCGTCATGCCAGGTGGCAATTATCCTATCGGGAACAACAGATGGCGGATAAAAATCGACGGGCGCAGCGGGAGTTTGTGCCAAAGCGGTGCAAGCAACAAGCAAGGCAGCGAAAATAGTTGAAAACAGGTGTTTCATAAATGATTCATTGTTGTTTACAAATATACTATTTTTGCCCACCTAAATTTATTCATTATTGAAAATTATAAGCTATGAGCAAGCGAAATAAATTGCAACGCTTCGCCGATTTACTTTCTTTTCCCAATGTTTATGAAAATAATGACGGGCGAAGTGCTATGCTCGCAGGGGCGTTTGGTGCGGAAAAAGAGCTCGCTGGGAAATGGAATGAAGGGCATTTTCAAAAGGAAGCTCCCCTTATTTTAGAGCTTGGTTGTGGTTATGGGGAATATTCCGTTGCGCTCGCCAGATTATTTCCAGATAAAAATATCATTGGTATAGATTGTAAAGGTTCCCGTTTGTGGAAAGGGGCATCTATCGGATTGGAAGAAAATTTAAAAAACCTTGCCTTTCTTAGAACAAGAATCGAAATGATTTCTTTCTTCTTTGGAAAGAATGAAGTTTCTGAAATATGGATAACCTTCCCAGATCCTTTTTTGGAAAATTATCGCATTAACAGGAGGTTAACTTCACCTGCATTTTTAGAAAAGTATAGAGAAATGTTGAAGCCTGACGGTATTATTCATTTGAAAACAGACGAATCGACACTCTATCAATATTCTTTAGACATACTCTCAAAGGAGAAGGATGCCAAAGTGATTATCGCCAATGATGATATTTATGCGGCTGAACTTCCAAACCCTTTGCTTACTACCAAAACACGTTATGAAAATAAGTTTTTGGGGGAAGGTAAGGCCATCAAATATATACAGTTTACCTTATGAACCAAATCGCGAAGAAAAGCCTGATTGAAAAATACACCAATGATTCTCGCTTAAAAGAGATAGATCGTATTTTTGAAAGCCAATATCCTGCTTGTTTGCGGGCGACAGCTGTCTTTGGCGCTCAGGAGTGTTTTATTGTTCGCGGACTGTATGAACGCAAAAAAAGACCGTTTTTAATCGTTGCTGAAAATAAAGAGACTGCCGCTTATTTTTGGAATACCCTCAGTTTGTTATTTGATAAAAAACAAATTTATTTTTTTCCCGATTCTTTTAAAAGACCGACCCATTTCGACGAAATAAATAAGCCAAATATCCTGGAAAGAACTGAAGTTGTCTCGGCTTTGTATGATAAAGCGGAATCAACGGTTATTGTTACCTATCCGGAAGCGCTTTTCGAAAAAGTGGTGAACCCTGTCGATCTCGAGAAAACCAGACTTAATTTTTCAAAAGGGGAAAAACTTGATAGAGATTTCATTATTGAAGTACTGTTAGACTACGGTTTTTCAAGGGAAGAGTTCGTTTATGAACCTGGTCAATTTTCAATCAGAGGGGGAATTATCGATATTTATTCCTTTGGTAATGAATTGCCCTATCGTATTGAGCTTTTTGACGACGAGGTAGAAAGAATCAGATCTTTCGATCCCATGAGCCAACTTTCCCAAACGGAATTGGTCAAAGTCAGCATTGTTCCCAATATGAACAAAAGATTTGAAAAATCAGATAAAGTGGCATTTACTGATATTTTGCGCCCGGAAACACTGGTTGTTGTATGGGATTTGAATCTTTTGCGTGAAAAATTAGTGATTTGCGAGGAAAAGGCCGCCGAATTTAGTAAAACCATTTCTATTTTGCACGAAGGTGAGGAGGCTGATTTTGCCCGTGAAAAATCTTACGTCAAGTCAGATGCACTTCTTTCAGCACTTTGCGCAAAATCAATCCTGTGTTTTAGTGCAAGAAATCAACCCGTTCCTATAACAAGTCAAATTGATTTTTCAGGAAAGCCCCAGCCTCAGTTCAATAGAAATTTTGACCTCCTCATTGCCGATTGGAAAGAAAGACAGGCCAAAAAGCAGGAAATCTATTTGTTTACGGAAAATGCGCGGCAGGTAGAACGTTTTCATGCCATTTTTGATGACATGAAAGCGGAACTCATTTTTCACCCAGTGATTATTGGTTTACATGAAGGATTTATAGACGAGGGTTTGGGTATTGCCTGTTTTACAGACCATCAGATTTTTAATAGATTTCACCGTTTTAAACTTAGACACTCTTATTCCAGAGATCAGGCGCTGCAACTAAAACTGGTAAAAGATTTACAGCCAGGTGATTTTGTCTCTCATATTGACTATGGTATTGGTAAATTTTCAGGTCTTCAGAAAATTGAAATTAATGGAAATTTACAGGAGGCCGTAAGATTATTTTATAAGAATAATGACATCTTATATGTCAGCGTCAATTCCTTGCATAAGATTTCAAAATATGTGGGAAAGGAGGGCACGGAACCTCAACTTAGCAAACTGGGCTCCGATGCGTGGAAAAATCTGAAAAATAAAACTAAAAAGAAACTTAAAGATATAGCTGCAGAGCTCATAAAACTGTACGCCCAACGGAGGGCTGCCCCAGGATTTGCCTTTCCTCCTGACAGTTATTTACAGGACGAACTGGAAGCATCCTTTATTTATGAGGACACACCGGACCAGTATAAAGCCACTGTGGACGTGAAAGCTGATATGATGAAACCATATCCTATGGATCGTTTAATTTGCGGAGATGTAGGTTTTGGGAAAACTGAAATTGCCATAAGAGCAGCCTTTAAGTCGGTGGTCGCAGGTAAACAAGTAGCCATATTGGTGCCGACGACCATTTTAGCACTGCAACATGCCAAGACTTTTCATGGTCGCCTTGAGCCTTTCGGTGTTACGGTCGATTATGTTAATCGCTTCAGAACCACCAAAGAAAGGAAGGAAACTTTTGCGAAATTGGCCGACGGTAAGGTCGATATTATTATTGGTACCCATAGTTTATTGGGAAAAGATACCCATTTTAAAGATTTAGGATTGCTTGTCATTGACGAGGAGCAGAAATTTGGCGTCGCCTCCAAAGAAAAATTAAGAAGTCTGAAAACGGATGTTGATACACTGACACTCACGGCAACGCCTATACCCAGAACATTACAGTTTTCGTTAATGGCTGCCAGAGATCTTTCTATCATCAGAACGCCGCCGCCAAACAG
>JBMLQR010000065.1:0-9656 GCA_049241465.1 Saprospiraceae bacterium
ATCAAATATTAACTGAAAGTGATGCAAAAAACAAGAAATAGTTAAACGGTGATTTTTTTAAAAATATTAATCAAAGGTAAAACCTTTTTTTAACTCATCTTGTTACGTACTTATATTATAACAATTTTAAAAAAGTATCACGAGACCAAAAGGTCACCAACCGAGCACTTACCCTGCTGCGGTGGTAAAATGATGCGGACTTGATGTCAAAAACAAAGGGAAATGAATTTTTTCTTCTTAACATGTCGTTTTATTGGCGCTTATCCTCTGGAGGCGTTATTTTTCGCGTTGTTTTGTGTTTTGATTTTGCCGCAACAGACCCAATGGTCTTGTCATGTAGGGTCACTTAAATCAAATACATATTATGAACAACCGATTTCAATTTACCAGTGAATCCGTTTCAGCTGGACATCCTGACAAAGTTGCCGATCAAATTTCAGATGCTATTCTGGATGCTTATTTAACGCTTGACCCTTTATCAAAGGTCGCGTGCGAATGCCTTATCACTACCAATATACTCGTTATTGCCGGTGAAGTCACTTCCCATGCTAAAATTGATCCCGTTGAGATTGCCAAAACCGTTTTGAAGGATATTGGTTACGATAACGATGCCGTTGGCTTCAATTGCCATAAGGCAATCTTTCTAAATGTGATGCATACTCAAAGTAGTGAAATCTTTGACTGTGTAGTAGATGGCGGTGCTGGAGATCAGGGTATTATGTTTGGCCATGCTTGTCGCGATACCAAAGAATTGATGCCATTAGCTATCATGCTTTCTCACCAGATCGTTAAAAAACTGCATGACCTTCGCAAAGATAAGACCCTTCCCTGGCTTCGTCCCGACGCTAAATCTCAGGTAACTCTAACTTATGAAAAAGGGATACCAGTTTCGGTGGACACGGTGGTCGTTTCTACCCAACATGACGAAAGTATTTCCCAGGAAGATATTCGCACGGCTGTTATTGAAAAAGTGATTGAACCCATTCTCGGGGAGTGGATAAAGGATAAAAAACCGAAGTATCTCATCAATCCGTCGGGAAGTTTTACCATAGGTGGCCCCCACGGAGATACTGGCTTAACGGGTCGTAAGATTGTTGTGGATACCTACGGTGGAAGTTGTCCCCATGGTGGTGGCGCTTTTTCTGGAAAAGATCCAAGCAAAGTGGATCGTAGTGCCGCTTATGCAGCGAGATATATTGCTAAACATTTAGTGGCATCCGGTTTGATGGACAAATGTACGGTACAGTTGTCTTATGCCATCGGCGTGAGTGAACCAACGTCTATTCATATTGAATCGTATAATACGCATCATTGCGATTTGTCCACATTAGTGAAGGTTGTTTATGATTTATTTCCCGTAAAGCCTAATCAAATCATCGAGGTTTTTCAATTGAGAAATCCTATCTACGCTCAAACGGCAGCATACGGGCATTTTGGAAATGAAAATTTTCCATGGGAAAAACTAGATGATTCAATTTTAATTAAATTGAAGGCTTTGGCTAAGTAGGAAAAGGTATAAAATGCAGGTGGAGTGGGTGTTTTTGTAAAATAAAAAGACCCATTTCACCCTTTTCTTGGCTTTACAATAACCTGATAATCAACATCTATTTCTATACAATTTTTAACGCAGGACATTAGATCTCCTGTATGAAGACTAAGAACGGAGTTGAAATCATCATCGCGATAGCCGCCAAAAAGGGCACAAGAAATGGGAAGATTCCTTCCTAGTTTAGTATCCATTTCTCTCACCCATTGCCAAAAATAATCGGCACATTTCATCCACCATTCTGTGCTGCATTGGTCTCCCAACTGATCTTCCTTATGTGAATCGGCGCCATGGCACCAAACTATGTAATGAATTTGACCTGCAAGGAGGGCAGGTTCCAGGGTATTTACTATAAAATTTTCAACTTCTCCAAAGTATTCAGCATCATAAAGCTTGGGGTTAAAATTAAATCCGGGGGGAATCGCATGATTCAAGTTGGGAGCAAAAGACCTTGAATCTTCAATAGAATTTCCGAAATGACCGTCCAGATCGAGATAACAACCTGCCATTTTGAATTCTTCCCAAATCTTTAATGAACTGATTACCTGCCCACTAAAGGTGCAAAATGCGGAGCCTCGATTGGGACGAGCGTGATGAAAACCGCTGGAAGGACTGAAACTAATCTCGTGAGGATTCACCACCGAATTTCTTATGGCCGCGTAAAGAGAGGCATTATTCATTAAGACCGCTTCGGAAAATTCCTTACTCCACTTTAAACCATTGGATTCACAATTACCTTTTCCTTCCAAAAAATTATCCACATATTCAATGGTATGAGCCGTTAATAAATCTTGTTTCGTCAAGGCTGGAAACGCTGAATGAATATCAAAATATTTTATCAGTTGGTTGTCTTTCAAAAATTGAATTAACTTCTTAGGTTTCAAGGGTGATTTGCTATAATTCTTATCGGCACGGCTTTCACAAGATTGAAGAGGGTTGTAAAACGTTTTTATTTGATGGAATCTCATTTTCAACTTTTTAAATCAATCAGGTAAGATAATCTGCCCGTGGAGATAGTTTGTTTAACCTTTTCTTTATCATGACTTTTGTCACCATATCATTCGTTTCAATAGGTCATCTTTGAGAATTATTGTTTAATTCATTAGCATGACACACCCTTCCGTTCATACATTTAATATCCCTGTTATGGGGCTGGCTTATACCATTGACAGCCCTATTCGGGTAGCACATTTAGGTATTTCTTCCGTCATTTCCATTATGGATGACGAACTTATCGAAAAAATGAATGCTTTTTACAGCAGAAAGTTCAATTTACCTTATCATGTACTGAATAATAAATGCAACGATTGCCGGGCTTTAAGGATAACCAGCTATCTGAATCTTGTTGATTCTATTGTCAAAAGTAAATTTGATGATTTTAAAAGGGAATTGTCCGAGAATAAGGATTCTCTCATGCATTTTATAGCCATGTTACCAAATAAATCAACATTTAAAGAGGGCTTAATGCGTATTGTGGAAGGGGGAATTACCTTGAAGGACGCAGTAAAGAAATATTTAGAGGAAAATTTTTCGGCAGGGGACATCGACGTTAATATTATGACGAAAGTGGATAAAGATAATTATCAGGATAATGTCCAGCTTCCCATTGAATTTAATGATGCCCACGCCGCGCTTCGCGGTTTTGTAAAGAGTAATCTGTCTTCCTCGGTGGTACTTTCTGCAGGCATGAATCCCAGATTATATAGTTATTTTGAGTATTTTGATGATTTTTTTCCGAATGAAAATAGTTTCTTGAAAAAGAAAATTATCCTGAAAGTGAGCGATTTCCGTTCAGCTATGATCCAGGGTAATTTTTTAGCAAAAAAGGGGCTTTGGGTTTCCGAATATCGCATTGAATCGGGGCTGAATTGTGGTGGTCATGCTTTTGCCACGGACGGACTTTTAATGGGCCCCATTTTGGAGGAATTTAAAGAGAAAAAGGGTCAGTTGATTGATTCTGCTCATGAATTAATGGTTAAAGCACTAACTTTAAAAGGTAAACCTTGTCCGGAAATGCCTTTACTGCTGAAAATTACAGCCCAGGGTGGGGTAGGAACGGCAGAGGAACATTCTTTTTTATTGGAGCATTATCAGCTCAATGCAGTGGGTTGGGGTTCTCCCTTTTTGTTGGTCCCTGAGGCTACCGCTGTTGATGCAGAAACGCGCGAGTTATTGAAAAATGCAAAAGAAGATGATTTCTATCTGAGCCATATTTCTCCGCTTGGCATTCCTTTCAATACAGTGAAAGGGACAACCAATGAGTTTTGGAAACAAAAAAGAATTAATGAGAATAAGGCGGGTAGCTCCTGCCCAAAAGGTTTGCTAGCTCTTAGTAAGGAATTGGACGATAAAGGTTTATGTACAGCTTCAAAAAAATATCAGGATATTAAATTGAATGAGTTATATCAATCCCAACATCTTATGGGGGCCACTGAATTTGAAAAATTGAAAGCCAACATTACTGAAAAATCTTGCCTTTGTGTAGGTTTAGTAAATGCAGCCTATTTGGAAAATGATATAAAAATAAAGGGACAGGAGCAAGGGGTCGTTATCTGCCCGGGCCCTAATCTGGCCTATTTTAAAGAGGAAGTTTCATTGTCTGATATGGTCAAACATATATATGGAAATGCTAATGTGATGAATCATGTTAATCGACCCCACGTTTTTATAAAGGAACTTCAATTGTATATTGCTTATCTGAAAAATGATATAACTGATGTTTCTTTGGGCATCATAACATCGGGTCAAATAAAAAAATGGAATTCCTTTAGGAATAATTTATCTGCTGGTATTCAATATTATATGAATTTATTTGCCAACACAACCTATTTTAAAACAGATACATTAAACATTCAGCAGCAATTAAATCAATATCAGGCTGAATTAAATGACATTAAAATCCCTGAAACAGTTATGGCTTAATGTTGTAACTTTGATGCTTATAAAAAGGCTTAATGAAGGAGATAACCAGGGAGCAATTATTTGCCATTCCAGCATTCGAACAATCCTTTAAGGATGAAAGGTTCAAAAATGAGATGGATACATTTCTAGGGTATGTGAATGCATGCGCTTCTAAAGATGTAAGAGGCGTTATAGGAGGTTTATTAAAATGTGCCTGCGAATATAAGTTGGACATTCAGATGTATAAATCCATTTTTTTAGACCTGGCCTGGGCTGTGTTGGAAAATAACCGTTCTTTATGGACTAAGGAGGAGAAGGCAAATGGCTATTCTGACATTGATTCTCATTGGACTTTATATCCTGAATATGATGGGAGTTTTGATGATTATGAATCGATTGTCTTAGATCAAACATCCTATTTTGAAGAGGTCATGGATTTGATGACCCAAGAGGAGCTTCTTTATAAAGCTGAGGTATGTTTTGCCCTTTATGTGTTTTTTGTCCAAAGTAAATGACTTTATTTTTTTTAAAAGGCTATGAATAGGTCAGTTTCACATTTTACCTTGTTTGAATGTCTTCATGACGATAATTATACGGCTATTTATCAGGCGGAAAATAATTTGACTCATCAAAAAGTATGGTTAAAAGTATTAAATCCTGATTTAATAGAAAGGGAAGAGATTAAAAATGCTTTTGTGGAACAAGGCAATAAATGGCTTTCTTTAGGACATAAGAATATCATTCAAGTCTTTCAGTTGGTTGAGGAGGATGGATTTGTTGCCTTGGAAATGGAAAATTTAGAAGATGCAGAGCCATTTGACCAACATCTATCGAAACTAACTTCGCTAAGTTTTACAGAAATAAAAGATTGTTACAGGCAAATATTGGCCAGCGTTATTTATCTGCATAAACAAGGAATCATTTTAAATAATTTACAACTTTCGGGTTATTATATAGCGAATAATGGAAAAATTAAATGGACCTGGTTTACCGAACTAAGTAAAGGGAAGGTCCTTCCAACGATTAGCAGTAATATTCATAGTCTGGGGCTGATACTGAAGAATTTGAGCGCTTTATTAAAATCCAGAAATAATCTTTATCTGGGACGGGATAATAATATTTTTAAACAAATAATAAAAAAGGCGACAAATAAGGATGTGAGAATCCAATATGCGAATGTCAATGAACTTAGTAAGGATTTTGAAAAATTGATATTTGCCACTTACGAGAAAATGGCCTTGGTTCCTTCAGAGGATAAAAAGAAGAAGATACAGCTGCCATTTAAATGGATTTTCGCCTTATTTTTCCTTTTTCTCTTTGTTTCCGTTTCCTATATAATAATACGTGACCTTAGAGAAGAAATAGCTGGTAAGGAAGATATATCGGTGGTAAAGAAAAACGGGGATTTAAAAAGTTCAATCGAATTTGTGGATATTCCGGGGGGTAGTTTTATGATGGGAAGTCCACCATCAGAACCCCAAAGGGAATTGGATGAGCCTCAATACTTCATTGCCGTTAGTCCATTTAAGATGAGTAAATATGAAATTACCTTTGACCAATACGACGCCTATTGTGAAGCCACGGGAAAAATAAAACCGGAGGATGAAGGTTGGGGAAGGGGAAATCGACCTGTTATCAATGTCACCTGGAACGAGGTAAACGATTTTGCTGCCTGGGCTGGCTGTCGGTTACCTACTGAGGCAGAATGGGAATATGCTTGTAGAGCTGGAACGGCAACTCCTTTTTATCTTGGGAATAATGTATCTACCAATCAGGTAAATTATAATGGGGACCGTCCTTACCATACCTATCCAAAAGGGGAGAACCGACGAAGAACCTTACCAGTTGGTAGTTTTCAACCCAATTCCTGGGGTCTGTATGACATGCATGGAAATGTTGCAGAATGGTGCAGTGATTGGTTTTCCACAGAATATGTCCCTCCAACAAAGGATCCTAAAGGCCCTGAAACAGGAACCCATAGGATCCTTCGCGGTGGAAGTTGGTGTATTGATGCATATATGGCAAGAAGCGCAAAGCGCGATAGTGATTTGCCTTATTTTGCCTACAGTAGTGTTGGTATTCGATTGGTTTTATTAGAGGACAATGCCAATAAGAGCAAGTACTAATAAAACGCCTAAACCTAACCAGGCTGATCTTTTCATTGCCTTATTATTGGAAGCTAATAAAAACACTAACAATACACCAAGGAAAGCCAGTAAAAATCCGGCCAAAAATCCAATCAGATTAAAGCCGCCATCATTATTGGCTAATTCTTCTTCTAGTTGGATAGGTTCTGTGGTGCCCGTCTTTTTTACTTCTTTTTTGAGTAAATACAAGGCCAGTTTACCTTTGAGACCTAACTTCTCCCCAGTCAATTCTTGATATTTGGCCGGAGTAAGTGCCAATAAGTCTTCACTTGACAGTTGAATAGTCGCATCGGTTGTCGCTACTTTCATAGGAGGAAGCGCCGCATTTAAAGATATTGCGGTAAAAACAAGTAGGAATAAAGAGAAAAAATTTGCTTTCATGTGAATGAATTTATGAATTTGAAAATGGTATTGTTTCTAAGCTTTGATGGGTACTTTCTTTTCCATTTTTTGAAAAATAACGGAGCCATCTCCACAGGTTGAAAAATTATTTCGTGGAATGAAATTACCCGAGAGTTGGGTTTTCTCAATGGTCAGAAAAAAAGAGAGTAAGCAGAGGGCTGCTTTATTCGGATAGTTCGTAGTTATTACTTTTTCCTCGGTGATATTGATCTTATTGTCTTTAATGACTCCTTTTATACTCGTTTCACAATAAAAATTTTTCCCGTTTGAATAGGTCGTTCCAGTAAACGCATTCCCTTTTACTTTATCTATGTTTAAAATATATTCAAATATTTCAACCGAATCATTTAATTCCCCTTTCCACATTCCTTTATATTTTTCTGCCTCTTGACCCAATATGAACGTAGGAAGGCAAAAAAACAAGAATATTCCAATAAATAAATTTTGGTTATTCATACGATATTATTTACTTTAACCTAAGCTTTTCAAATGTAATGCTTTTAATCTTAAATTTCCACTCATGCGGCGTTTAATTGGTATCCTTACTTTCATATCCCTTACAAATCTATTTTGCCTGAATGGTCAGACAAAGATTGATCGCATTGCCTCTTTTTGTAAGGCCAATGAGCGGGAAATACTTAAGGAATATTTTGACTTCCTTTCCTTGCCTAATTTTGCACTGAATAAGGAGGATATAAATAAAAATGCGCTTTTTATTCAACAAATGTTGTCTAAAAGAGGGGTTAAGTCGCAATTACTTGACTCCAAAACAGAAGGAACACCCGCAGCGGTGTATGGGGAAGTGATAGTGCCTAATGCAAAACAAACGATTGTATTTTATGCGCATTACGACGGGCAACCTGTTAATCCTGAAAAGTGGCATCCCGCTATAAAACCCTTTTTACCCGTATTTCTTTCGAAACCCATCGATAAAGGGGGCGAAATTATACCTTTCCCTGCGGTTGGAAGTCCAATTAATCCGGAATGGAGAATTTCAGGGCGAAGTAGCTCTGATGATAAGGCTGGCGTTATGGCCATTATTCATGCTTATGATGCGATAGTAAAAAGTGGATTACAACCCTCGTGTTCCATCAAATTCTTTTTCGAAGGGGAGGAAGAGATTGGTTCCGTTCATTTGGGTGAAATTTTAGATAAACATAAGGATTTACTTTCCTCCGATGTGTGGATTATTGCCGATGGCCCAGTGCATCAATCGGGTTTGCCTTTAATAGATTTTGGTGTTCGGGGAGATGTAAACATGGATATTACCGTTTTTGGTCCCAAAAGACCCCTTCACAGTGGTCATTATGGCAATTGGGCCCCCAATCCGGCGCATACGCTGGTCCGGCTGTTAGCCTCCATGAAAGACGATGAAGGTCGCGTACTTATTAAGGATTATTATAAAGATGCTATTCCCTTTACCGAAAGTGAAAAGCTGGCATTTGCCAAAGTACCTTCCATAGACAAACAAATGCAACAGGAACTGGGTATTGCTCAGCCGGAAAAGGTAGGTACTTCCCTGTTTGATTCCTATCAATATCCCTCCCTGAACATTAATGGTATTCGAAGTGCCGATGTTGGTGAAAAGGCGAGTAATGTTATTCCAACGGAAGCAGCTGTGACGCTCGATCTCAGGCAAGTATTGGGCACAGATTATTTACGGCAAATACAGAGAGTTAAGGATCATGTTGTTGCGCAGGGATTTTATGTCATTGATAGAAATCCCACGGATGAGGAACGGGCTAAATATAGCAAAATCGCAAAAGTGACGGCCGACAGGGGAGGTTACAATGCCCAAAGAACCCCCATGGATTTGCCCATTGCGAAACAGATCATTGCTGCCGTACAGGGAGCAACCAAAGAAAAAGTGCTGACGTTTCCTACGGCTGGGGGAAGTTTGCCGCTGTTTTTATTTGAAAAGCACCTGAACGCGAAAGTGGTTAACCTTTGCATTGCCAATCATGATAATAATCAACATTCTGAAAATGAAAACACGCGAATCCACAATATTTGGGAAAGCATCAAACAGCTATCTGCGATCATGTTGATGGAATAAAGCTGAAGTAAAAAAGTAAGGCTTGATGGGGAACCTTGTCAAAGGCGCAAGTTTTTATTTAACCGTTTTTAATTTTCGTTTATTTAGGTATTCTTTAAATTCTTCAAAAGTCATTCCCTGGGTTTCTTTTGAGATTTTTTCTTTTACAGCTTCTTTAGTTTTCATTTATATCTTTGAAGGTGTATCAAAATATAGTCTTGGTATTTTCATAACATGAATTTACAAATATTTTAAGTCTGTAATGTTATTTTTTAGAAATTCTTTAGGACATGCACCTTAGGTCTCGTGACTAAAAGAAGTCTACAAGTTTTTGTAGAATAGTGCTTTTAATTTTTTTTTTCAAACGCTGTTAGTACTTTTCCTTTGTTTTTATTTTGAAATCTTTTGAAATTATTTTACGTCCTTGTTGTAGTTCAATGATAAATGTATTGTGTTACTAATTTCCAAGAAACGTGGAAATTAGAATTTTTATTACTTGCATTCCACTTATTTTGCCTGTATTTTTGTACATAAATAAGTACATTTATGTTGACTACTACCTTATCTGACTTTAGAAAAGACATGAAGAGCTACCTCGATAATGTTACGCAAAGTTTTGAAACAT
>JBMLQR010000066.1:0-4189 GCA_049241465.1 Saprospiraceae bacterium
ATGATTTTGTTTTTCTCCATCAATTCCTTGGTCATCAGGTCTAATTCCTTTTTAACTTCACCCAGTGCTATGTCTTTTTCACCCAATTCCTTTTTAAATTCTCCCAATGCTTTGTCCTTTTCACCCAATGCTATGTTCTTTTCACCTATGGTCTTAATATAGTCTCGCTCCTGATTTTCTAACAAGGCATTAATACTTCGCCAGGCTTCCTGTTCAATCTCAATAAGTTTCTTTTGTTCCGGATCAACGCCAGTATGGTGCAGAATATCTGTAACCATCTTTAAATCTTCGTTATCAATCTTATGTTTAAAATCTTTGATGATTTTTCCGCCATCTAAGAAATTGGATTGTTCAAAGATACTTAAAAGCTTATCCAGGCTGGTTTGATACCTTTCGGTAATTCTATTTACCTGAACGATAAAACTATCGTGGGTTAACTTTTCAACAAAATCACTTTTAATATGAATAATTTTTTTTGCGATGAGATCCTTATAATTCCGTTCTACTTTAATGCAGGCCGTTTCAATTTCAGGCAGGTTAAATCCTAAGATATATATCGTGGTAATGGGCAAAATATGTTTTTCATTATTAACCATATCTTCCCTCTTATACTGTTCTCCCAGATAATTTCTGAACCTCATCAGGTCGATATTATTCTTCACTTTTTGAATTTCGATGAGGACTTTTTTTCGTTCACCCGAATCTGTTAAAATGGTAGCGATAAAGTCTAATCGAAAGAAATTAATAGATAATTGCTCTTTAATTTGTTGTTTTATGAATTTTTTTTTGCCAGGAGTACTTTTTTCATAATCTTTTGAATAAATAAATTCCTGAGGTTTTACCTCTACGGCTTCAATATTTTCCTCTAAAAGCGTACCCATAAAGAATTTAGCAACCCTATCATTCTCCATCAATCTTTTAAACACAATGTCATAAATAGGATTAGCAATAACCATGTTATTATTTATTTTATCAAAGGTACGCTATAATCACATCAGAAACCGTGACTTGAAATAATGATACATTTTAGGATGAACTAATGAGTTTAGCCATTTTTTGATGCCAAAAGAATTAATAGCATTATAAAAATGAAATAGATAATATTCAGCCAGACTACACCGGATTTAACTGTTTATCAAGGGACGCTATCCCCATTTGTTGCAATAAACGTTGAAAAGTATCCATAGATAAGGATCCGTTCGCCAGTTTTTTTCGGAAAGATGCTGCACCGGATTCACTGAAAATAAAATTTTGACTTCTCCATAAATTCAAGACCAATGGAATACGTTTTAGAATGGTCAATAGGGTAATTAAGTCAGCACAGGTAGTGTCAACGTTTTTATCCGTATTTGCCAAATCAACTAAACCAGCATAAATTTTTTCATTGGCAAGTTGCGTTAGTTCTGGTATTTCCATTATTTCAAATTTCCAATCTCTCATAATTTGAAGAATGGATTGAACCTGTTTAAGGTCCATTTCCCTCGATAATAATTGATTTTTAAATTCAATATTATAGATATGGGCAGCGGTATCTTTAAATGGGGTGGGAATGGGCATGTCAATTTCCTTCAATCCCAACATTAGGGGATAGGTTTCCTGAAACATTCCTCTAAAGGTATATTCTACAGATTTAAGACTTTGTTGATTAATCTGGTCCACAATTTTCCTTTTTTCATCACGGAAAAGATGCCAGAATGAAAATCTTTCCCCGCCACAATAGTCTTGCATAATACCTATAACTCTGCCTAAATCAGTACCTTTAATGGCGGCATCAATTTTATTTGTCATTTTTTCAAATATCTCCACAGGCATATCCAGAGAAATCTGTCCATATAGGTTATACTGACCAAGATAAAGGACCACAAAGGCAAATTCTTTGACTTTAAAGGTCGTTTGCGAAACTATGAGCGTTCTTCCGGCAGCGATGGCGTGCGTACCTGATTTCCAACGATTAAAATTCAAACTTTTCATTTGATAAGAGAAGAGAGATAACTCTTCAGGATAATCTTCAAAAAGAGAGGAAGCTGCATAGTGCATACCCACTCTTTCCAATGAAACGGCAGCAGGAATTACATTTTTCTCATAGCTAACAGAACCATTTTCATACACATTACTTGGTATTTCTTTCAATTTTTGAAGAAATAAATCCCTGAATTGGTAAGAAGTCACTTGCTCGGCGTAATGCATGGCCCGATGGGCATATTGTAAAATCTGATCTGTTTCCAATCCGGAAATTTCATCAAAAAACCAACCGCAACTCGTAAACATTAACAGCGTATGTCGCTGCATTTCCAGTAACCTCAATAGATTGACTTCCTCATCAGGTGTCAAAGATCGTGTGGCATGTTTTTCAAAAAAAGATTTTATGGACGATGATTTTCTATGTAAAATCACCTCTATATAATCATTTCTGGCTGACCAGGGATCGCTCAGTAAACCTGCAGTTTCCTTTTCAAAAATGGGAATAAGATTATCTCTAAGGTCATTTAAAATATCCCGGAGCGGCCTTCGCCATTTTTGATTCCAGGCATTATTTCCTCCGGTATGGCACCCACAATCGTCCTGCCAGCGATCCACGCCATGAACGCAACTCCAGGAACTATTTTCATGAATTTGTGCCTCATAAAGGGGAGGATTCTCCGATAAATACTGCCCGTAATTGGTAAGAGTTACGTTTTCATTGTGCATCAATGAATCAAAACAGGCCGCCAAAGCCATTTCTCCAAATTGATGGTGGTGCCCATAGCTCTCACCATCGGTGGCAATGTGACTAAGTTGAGGCTCATCATTTGCATCGAAAACACGAATCATTCTTTCGGCAAAGGATTTTCCGTCATTCAACAAGCCATTAAAAGCGACCGATTGAGCAATACCACCGTCATAAAAGAAAAGAGTAATCGATTTACCTGATGGCAATTTACATAAATAGGCATTCCTTGGATCTATATTATCATGAGAACAGGTTGTCCATTTTTCGTCAGTCAATTTCCTGAACGCTTTACCTTGTCTGGGCGCCAATATGGTATAAAGTATATTATTTTCTGCCAGCATTTCCAGGGTTTCTGTATCAACCGCTGTTTCTGCCAACCACATACCCTCGGGTTTCCGTTGAAAACGAGATTCAAAATCACGAATACCCCATATAATTTGTGTCTCCTTATCACGCTTATTTGCCAGCGGCATGATAATGTGATTATACACCTGAGCGATAGCAGAACCATGACCGTTATAATAGGTAAGGCTCTGTTTATCAGCATCTAAAATAGCTTGATATGAGTTTGGGTCAAACTTTTCCATCCAGGCAAGGAGCGTTGGACCAATATTAAAACTCATGTAGGTATAATTGGAAACGATCCCTTTTATTTCTTGCTTATGGTTGAGCAATCTCGCCGCAGAATTTGGAGCATAGCACTCAAAATTTATTCTTTCATTCCAGTTGTGGAAAGGAGCCGCTGATTCCTGATATTCGATCTCGCCTAACCACGCATTTTCACGCGGAGGTTGATAAAAATGTCCGTGAATACAAACGAATTTTTTCAGGTCTGATTTTAACATAAAATTTTGTAATATTGAGGTTGTAAAAGTAATCACCCATGCGTAAACTATCCTTATTATTATCCTTATTTTCTTTATTTCTTTTTAATGGTCTTTATTCGCAGGCTCCTGAGAAATGGAATTCAGCTAAAATTTACCATGAAATACAGAAACTTAATTTCCTTGGTTCAGTCCTTTATCTGGCTGCTCACCCCGATGATGAAAATACCAGGCTCATCACCTATCTCGCAAATCACGGAAAAGCAAACACGGCCTATTTGTCATTAACCAGAGGAGATGGCGGCCAGAATTTAATCAGCCCGGAGATAAGAGAATTGTTAGGTTTAATAAGAACCCAGGAATTATTGGGCGCCAGGCAAATAGATGGGGGAAAACAGTTTTTTTCCAGAGCTAATGATTTTGGATTTTCTAAAAACCCTGACGAAACTTTCAGGATTTGGGAAAAGGAGAAAGTCATGGAAGATTTAATTGCCGTGATAAGATATTGGCAACCCGATGTTATCATTAATAGATTCGATCATAGAAGTCCAGGGAAAACGCATGGTCATCATACTGCCTCGGCGATGTTGGGTGTTGAAGCATTTGATATGGCTGCCGATCCAAAGGTTTTTCCAAATCAGTTGAGTCGTTTACC
>JBMLQR010000066.1:4289-8327 GCA_049241465.1 Saprospiraceae bacterium
AAAGAGCTGGAAAAATTACAGGATAGTTATTGGAAGAGAGAAAAATTAAAAGATATTAAGCTCATTATCAAGCAATCTTTAGGTCTCTTTCAGGAGGCAGTAGCCATGGAATCTGCAGCTACCCCAGGTGAAAATATCAAAGTTCAGCTGGAGTTTATTCATAGAAGCCCGGTCAAAGTTACCTTGCAGTCTTTACAGGTTTTACCAACAAGCATGGATACCGTAATGGGCATGGAGCTGGCAAATAATAAGGGTTTTAAATTATCAAAGCAAATTCAGGTGCCTAAGAACATTCAATTAACCAGTCCGTACTGGTTGATTGACCAATGGAATTTAGGGGTCTATACCGTAAGCGACGAAAAATTAAGAGGTTTACCTGAAACGCCAAAATCATTAAAAATAAAGGCAAATTATCTGATTGAGGGCATACCTTTTTCACTGGAATCTGATATTGTGTATAAAATAGATGATCCGGTGGCAGGCGAAGTCTATCAGCCTTTCGAAATTATTCCTGCCATAACAGGTAGTTTTCAGGAATCTGTCAATGTATTTGCTAATAGAGATAGCCAACGATTAGAGGTCGTAGTGAAGGCAAATAAGTCAACCCTTTCAGGTGTGGTTACGCTGGATGTTCCAAATGGCTGGACCTTTTCTCCTAAAGAACAAGAGGTTCAATTTGGAAGAAAGGGAGAAGAAAAAGTACTCTCCTTTTGGGTAACTCCTCCTTCGTTTCAGTCAGAGGGAAATGCACGTGTTTTGATGAAAGCGGATGGTGAGGTGTACGACAAAAAAATACTGATTATTAAGCATGCTCACATACCTTCGCAAACCGTTTTGCTCTCGTCTAATGCTAAGCTGGTGCGTATAGACCTGGAAAAATCAGGAGATAAAATAGGATATCTCATGGGGGCAGGTGACGTGGTGCCAGCCAGTCTTTCCCAAATGGGTTTCCAGGTGACGATGTTAAATGTAAATAATCTGACGGAGGAAAATCTGAAATCTTTTGATGCCGTGGTCTTGGGTGTAAGAGCTTATAATACCGTTGAAGGCATTGAGTTCAAACAAAAAGCACTATTCAAATACGTCGAAAATGGAGGTAATCTGATTGTTCAATATAATACAACGGGCGATTTAAAGGTAGCCGAAAAGGAATTAGCTCCTTTCCCCATGACGCTTTCCCGGGAAAGAATTACAGACGAAGATGCCCCTGCAACGTTGTTGGTCCCTAATCATAGCATATTGAATTTTCCAAATAAAATAAGCGATAACGATTTCAAAGGTTGGGAACAAGAAAGGGGTTTATACTTCCCTGGAAAATGGGATTCTGCTTTTACACCCATTTTAAGGTTTAATGATCCCGGGGAAAAACCAATTGATGGTGCGCTTTTGGTCGCAAAATATGGTAAAGGTTATTACATATACAGCGGTCTTTCCTTCTTTAGAGAATTACCTGCCGGGGTACCAGGCGCTTTCCGTTTATTCGCAAATATGATTTCAATGGGTAAAGAAATAAAGCCATGATGAATACCGAAAATGAATCGTCACTTCCTGAAAAATTTAACGAGGATGTGCCACCCATACTGGGAACGTGGAATAAATTATACCTGTTTGTATTAGTTTTCCATGCCCTGCTCATCATTCTGTTTTATTTATTCACGAAAGCTTTTTCTTAAATACATTGTCATCATGGCTTTAATCGATTGGATTGTACTGGTAGGAACTATCGCTGGCATTATCATTTATGGTATCTGGAAAACACGACATGTTAATACGACGCAGAGTTATCTCCAGGGAGATCACGATTTAAAATGGTGGTCTATTGGTCTATCCATTATGGCCACTCAGGCAAGTGCCATTACTTTTTTATCAACACCTGGCCAGGCTTATGAAGACGGCATGGGTTTTGCCCAATTTTATTTCGGTCTGCCATTAGCTATGGTCATTTTATCTGTTTTTGTATTGCCCATTTATTACAAGTTAAAAGTCTATACCGCTTATGAATATCTGGAAGGACGTTTCAATCTGGCCACAAGAACATTTACAGCTATCTTATTTTTGATTTCTAGAGGATTAGCGGCAGGGTTGACCATATTTGCGCCAGCCATTATCCTTTCCACCATACTTGGATGGCAATTAAACCTGACTATACTGGTTTTGGGAGCAGGCGTTACCTTATATACTGTTTCTGGAGGTACAAAAGCAGTCAGCGTTACCCAATTTCACCAAATGGTTATTATTTTGGCTGGTATGTTCATCGCTGCCATTGTACTTGTTTACAAACTTCCTGAGAATGTAGGTTTTACTGATGCCGTGCGCTTTGCCGGTTCCATGAATAAGTTACAAGTGGTTGATTTTTCATGGGATCTTTCCAACAGATATACTTTCTGGTCAGGGATGATTGGAGGTGTTTTCTTGTTTTTAAGTTATTTTGGTACTGACCAATCGCAGGTTCAACGATATTTATCGGGAAAAACGTTGACGGAAAGTAGATTGGGGCTTATGTTTAACGGATTACTAAAAGTCCCCATGCAGTTTTTGATATTATTTGTAGGTATTTTAGTTTTTGTCTTTTTTCAATTCAATAAAAGTCCTTTACATTTTAATGAGGGGAATACCAATGCGATAAAGAAAAATGACAGCTATGCCCTTCAGTATGAGGTATTAAATAAGGAACACGAAACCTTATTTGAAAGAAAAAAAGAGGTGATTCACCAATATATCAGCCAGTTAAAAACGGGAGATGAAAAAATGATTGCCGCGGGAAAAGCGCAGGTAAATCAGGTGATGAAGGAGGAAAAGGAGTTAAGAGTGGAAGCTGGAACCCTCATTAAAAAAGCGTTGCCAGCAGCGTCTATAAAGGATACAGATTATGTTTTTATCACTTTTATACGTGATTTTCTTCCCGTAGGTATTGTCGGACTGCTTTTAGCGGTTATTTTTTCTGCTTCCATGTCCTCCACCTCCTCTGAATTAAATTCGTTGGCAACCACCACCGTCATTGATATTTATAAAAGGTCATTTGTGAAAGACCAAACGGATCAACATTACCTGTTCGTTTCCAAGGCATTTACCTTATTGTGGGGTGGCATAGCGGTTGTATTTGCCCTTTCAGCCCGGTTATTTGAAAATCTGATTCAGGCAGTCAACATAGTTGGTTCTCTTTTTTATGGCACTATTCTGGGCATTTTTTTAGTAGGCTTTTTTATGAAAGCGGTAAAGGGTCAGGCTGTTTTTATAGCAGCTATTACCACAGAATTAATCATCCTTCTTCTATTTTATCTGAATGAAACGGGTACCCCTATTTCTATTGGTGGGAAAGATATTGTGGTAAATATTGGCTATCTATGGTTGAATCTCATTGGATGTAGTTTAGTCATGATTGTTTCATTTATTTTAAATAAAATTTTAGTTCCCTCCACAAAAAAATTGTAAATAAGACGGAAAAAGATTATTTTGAGTAAAAATAATATCCGTGGAAGTAAATAATTTGAGAAGTAGAAACTGGTTCGCCAGGGAAGGTAAGGATGGCATCATCTATAGGGCATGGATGAAAAACCAGGGGATACCCGCACATCATTTTGAAGGTAAGCCAGTCATTGGTATTTGTAATACATGGAGCGAATTGACGCCTTGCAATGCGCATTTCAGAGAATTGGCACAAAAAGTTAAAAATGGCATTTACGAGGCCGGAGGTTTTCCCGTCGAGTTTCCCGTTATGTCAACAGGGGAAACTTTAATTAAACCTACCGCCATGCTTTATCGAAATCTGGTGAGCATGGACGTGGAGGAAAGTATTCGCGCAAATCCCTTAGATGGAGTGGTTTTACTTTGTGGCTGTGATAAAACGACGCCATCTTTGGTTATGGGCGCTTGTAGCGTTGATATTCCAACCATAGTGGTGAGCGGAGGACCTATGCTAACAGGAAAATATAAAGGGACAAATATCAGTACTTCTGATTTATGGCGTTTCAGTGAAGCCCAAAGGATGGGGGAGATTACTCAAAAGGATATGCAGGAGGTGGAAGCGGGCATGTGCCG
>JBMLQR010000066.1:8427-14177 GCA_049241465.1 Saprospiraceae bacterium
GGAAATTTAGGTCTTCCTCCCAAATTATTGCTTGAAGGGGTAAGGGATATGGTTCGTATCTCTGACGGAAGGATGAGTGGAACGGGTTTTGGTACCTGCATTTTACACGTGTCACCTGAATCAGCAGTTGGTGGTCCTTTAGCTATCGTACAAGACGGCGATTGGATTGAACTGGACGTTTCTGCGCGAAGTCTAAATTTGTTGATCAGTCAGGAAGAGATTAATGAGCGTTTGGCCAAAGCGCCTCAGTTTAACGGCATCGTAGATCGTGGATACGTTCGTTTACATCAAACGCACGTGGAACAAGCCCACCTGGGAGCAGATCTTGATTTTCTAAAAGGAGGCTCAGGCAGTAAGGTAACGAGAGATTCACATTAAATAAATTTTTTGGTACCATAATTTTGTTCCCGAAATTCTTTTGGGGTGCAATGGAATCTCTTTTTAAACAGTCTGTTAAAAAAGGAAAGATTATTGAAACCACAGGAATAGGAGATTTCTGAAATGGAAAGATTAGATTCAATTAGTAATCTGGATACTTGTCCCATTCTGATTTCATGAAGATTGTCTATGAACCCTTTTCCTGTATTTTTTTTGATAAACCGACAAAAAGATGCAGGGCCAAGATTTATTTCTTTGGCTGTTTCTTCTAAGGTAATATTCTTTTCATAATTGTTTTTAATGAAAGAAAGGGATTTTTCAAGTCGCTCATTATCAGAAATAATTTCAGTATTTTTATAGTTAGTGGACACCAATAGTTTGTCAGAACTATCTAAAGATAGATGATGAAGAAGGAAAAGAAATGCTAACACGGAATCAAATCCTTGTAATTTAGATAATTGACAAATTTTATCCTTTACTTTTAGTGTTGTTTCCTTACTGAATAAAATACCTTGTTTCGATTTTTCCAACATCTTTTTTATAGGCGTCAATTGATGGCGCTGAAGAAGATTGTCATTTAATAAGTCCGGATGAAATTGAATAGTCACCTCATGCACTGGATGTAAGAAATCAGGAGCTTCTGTCCAACAATGCGGAAGATTTTTACCAACAAGAACTAACTCGAGATCTTCAATCTCCTCTACACTATTTCCAACGATTCTTTTTGTACCTGCACCACCTGAGATGAAATTTAGTTCATAAACTTCATGGTAATGTAGGGGAAAATCAAAAATTTCCTTTTTTCGATCAAAAACCAAAAAGCAATCTTCAGCGGTTAACGGGGGTAATTCATGTAATATTTTCAAAATAATACTATTTATGCATTTGGTTTAAAAGTAAAGCTATTACTTTTAAATAAAACTTTTTTAGTGCCAAAAACTTAAAAATTGAGATGAAATTTATTCAATAATACAAATTTAATTTTATAACAAATAAAATAACAAATGGAAAGCTTTATTTAAAATCAAATAATTACTATTAATTGTCAAAATAGTATTAGTGTAGTTTTTTATTTAAAGTTAAGTTTACAACTACATTAAAAACCATTATTTTATTAACACAATTAATTAAACTATTATGCGGGGAAAATTATTCCTAACGATGTCTTTGATGACCTTTCTGACATTAGGGCTAACAGCTCAATCGATGTCTGTTAAAGGTAAAATCACGGACGATGCAGGTGAACCTGTGTTTGGTGCAAACGTAGTTGTTAAAGGCACTAACCTGGGAACTGTAAGTAATGATCAAGGCGATTATGCTATTAGTGTAGAGAAAGGAGCTACATTAATTTTTAGTTACATTGGATTTGGCAACAAGGAAATTGTTGTGGGTAACAGCACTGTTATTGACGTATCACTTAACCCAGATTTATTGGAAGAGATCGTTGTAACGGCACTAGGTATAAAAAGAGAAAAAAAGGCCCTTGGGTACTCAGTTTCGGAAGTGAAGGGTGACGAATTAACTCAGGCAAGAACGGTTAATATTGCTAATTCTCTTCAAGGAAAAGTGGCAGGTTTGAATATTTCCTCTATAGCATCAGGTGCAGGTGGTTCTTCTCGAATTGTGATTCGTGGAAATGGATCTATTTCAGGAAATAATCAGCCTTTAATCGTTGTAGATGGTATTCCAATCAATAATGATAATTTAGGAAGTGCAGGTATGTGGGGTGGTGGAGACCGCGGTGATGGTATTTCTAGTTTGAACCCTGATGAAATTGAGAATATCAGTGTATTAAAAGGAGCTACTGCAGCTGCTCTTTATGGATCTCGTGCTTCTAATGGTGCTATTTTAGTAACCACCAAAGGGGGTAAGAAAGGAGCTAAAGGTATTGGAGTGGAAGTAAATAGTAATTATGTAGCAGAAGATATTCTTTTCCAGTCGTATGAAAATTATCAATATGAATACGGTGCGGGTAACCTGGGGAAAAAACCAGGTACGGTAGCTGAGGCCCTTACCTCTAATAGTTGGGGTGCAAAATTGGATGGATCAAGTGTGATTCAATTTGACGGGAAATCAAGACCTTATAGCGCAGTAAAGGATAATATGACTAATTTTTATGATGTTGGAAGTACTTTTACAAATTCAGTGGCATTCTCAGGTGCTTCAGACAAAATAACCTATCGATTATCTATGAATGACCTGAATAACAAATCGGTTATTCCAGGAAGTACTTTGAGACGTAATAATATCGCTTTAAATCTTAATTCAGAATTAAGTTCGAAGCTTTCTATTCTTACTAATATTAAATATGTATTGGAAAGAACTGAAAACAGACCAAGATTATCGGACTCTCCAGGCAGTGCCACTTACGCCATTAATGCCATGCCAACTTCTTTAGGCATTGACGCATTGCGCGAAAGTCAATATACTCCAGAGGGTTATGAATTAACCTGGTCGGATAATATTTACATACAGAATCCATTTATTGCGGCTAATGATTGGACAAATAGTGATAGAAAAGGTAGGATTATCGGTTCCTTTGAACCAAGGTTTAATGTGACAGATTGGTTATACCTGAAAGGTAGATTAGGATTTGATAACTTTAACTCTCGTTACCAGTCTATAACCCCTTATGGTACTCCTTTTAGTATTAGAGGTGGATATAATGTAAATAACAGGAGCTTTACTGAATCAAATGCAGATTTGATGCTAGGTTTCGACAAGAAACTAACTGACGATATTCGTATTAATGGTCTGGTAGGTGGAAATATGATGAAACAAGTTTATCAGGATGCTAATTTTGGTGGTGGTAACTTAAATATTCCTTTCTTTTATGACATCTCAAATATAGATCCTGCAGCAAGAGGCATTGGAGAGGCATTGGTACAAAAGAAAATTCATTCAGTTTATGGCTCTGCTGAAATATCTTATAAAAGTTTTCTTTATTTGACAGGAACAGCCAGAAATGATTGGTTTTCTACCCTCGCACCGGGAAATAATTCTATTTTATATCCTTCCGTGGGTGGTAGTTTAGTCTTATCAGAGGCATTAACCTTACCTTCGTTTGTTAATTTCCTTAAACTTCGCTCTTCATGGGCTCAGGCTGGTGGTGATACTGATCCATATAACTTATCATTATATTATGGGTTGTCAGGCACTCACTTAGGAGCTCCACTTGCACAAATTAACGGTGGTCGTGTACCAAATGCCGCATTACAACCATTGACTTCCACTACTTTTGAGGCAGGTTTTGATGCACGTATTTTGAATAATAGATTAACTATTGATTTTGCATTTTACAATAGAAAGACTACCAATGATATTGTAGGTGCTACTATTTCAGGTACTTCCGGTTATAACAATGCATTGTTTAATGTAGGTGAAATTAATAATAGTGGCTTGGAATTATTGTTGACAGCTAATGTGGTTAACAGTTCAAAACTGAATTGGGACATTTCCTATAATATGGGCCTAAATCAAAGTGAGGTTGTAAATTTATATGGATCTCTATCAACCATTCGTGTGGATGAGAATCGTACGCGTTCTGCTTATATCAACCATGTGGTTGGTTTACCTTACAGCCAGGTTCAAGGGTTTGATTATAAGCGTAATGCAAATGGAGATATTATTCATGATGCTCAAGGCTATCCTCTTCAAGGTGATTTAAAGAATTACGGTTCAGGTGTAGCGCCTTTAACATTGGGGATAAACAATTCTTTTCGTTACAAAGGGATTGGCGTCAGCTTTCTGATTGACGGCAAATTCGGTGGATATCTGTTCTCTGGAACAAATGCTTATGCTTATCGTCGCGGACTTTCCTTAGAAACACTGACGGGTCGTGAATCTGGAATTGTTGGGGTAGGTGTAAATGAAAAGGGTGAGAAAAATACAGTGAGTGTTCCAGCTCAAACTTATGCAGAACGTGTATTTAACGTAGCAACGCCTTTTGTTTATAAGTCTGATTTTATCAAACTTCGTCAAATTATTATTGATTATACGATTCCTGCCCGTTTATTAGAGAAATTACCATTTAAAGGGGCATCGGTTTCATTGGTTGGTAGGAACTTATTCATTTTAAAGAAATTCACACCAAATATCGATCCGGAATCAACCTATAATAACTCGAATGCTCAAGGACTAGAACTCGCTGGTGTACCTGCAACACGTACCGTTGGATTAAATTTAAATCTTAAATTTTAATCCGATTCCCCAAGTTTAATTTGTAAACCATTAGAAAGAAAAATTATGTTACGAAAAATAGTTTTATTTGTTGCTTTCGTGTTCTCCCTAAATTCTTGTACAGAGGATTTTGAAAGCATCAACGTAAATCCAAATGCACCTTCTCAAGTGCCAATTGATTATCTTTTAGCACAAGCCACCCTTCAGATAACGGGTGAAGGAGGAGATCCGGGTTATCGTTCATGGAGGACCAATTTCATTTATGCCTCTATGATGATGCAACAAATGTCTTCCATAGAAGTGAATTTCTATAGAGGTACTGTCTATACTTTTCAAGGTGACCTTTCCGCCGCCTGGTTTGAGCGGGCTTATCCAAATTCAATAAAAAACTTGGTTAACCTGATTGAGGTAGCAAAAAAAGATGCTAAAAATGTGAATATCTTATCTATGGCTCGAATTTTAAGAGTCATCGAATTAGGTTTACTGACTGATATTTATGGTGATGTACCCTATTCTGAAGCAGGTTATGGTGCGCTTACTGGCATTTTTTCACCCAAATATGATCCTCAAAAAGACATCTATGCTGATATCCTAAAAGAATTGGAGGCAGCAGGTTCAGCTATGTCAGCAGCTTCATATATGCCTGCAAAATCTGATTTTATCTTCGCAGGGGATGTCAATAAATGGAAGCGAGCTGCCAATTCTCTAATGTTGCGTTTCGCCATGCGTATGCAAAAAGTAGATGCTGCGAGTGCTCAGGCTTGGGCTAAAAAAGCAATCGACAGAGGTCTTATGAATGCCAACGACAATAGTTTTTCAGTGAAATTTGAAAATACGGGTTCTGGTAATAATGCTAATCCTAATTCCTGGAATATGACGCCTCAAGGAAGAGGTATTGTTACTGCCGATAATATCCAGTGGGGTAAAACCTTCATTGATTTGATGAAATCACGAAAAGATCCCCGTCTTGCAGTTATTTCTACCCTGAAATCTGGTGATAAAACACCAGTAAATCAAATAGGTCTTCCTATTGGTCATGATGCTGCTATGTTAGCTAAGGTTACTCCGTCAGATAGAACACAATATTCTCGACCTTCTCCTAATATGTATGCTTTAAATAATCCTCAATTTGTAATGACTTTTGCAGAATCAGAGTTGTTGAGAGCGGAAGCCATTGAAAGGGGTTGGGCTAC
>JBMLQR010000067.1:0-22292 GCA_049241465.1 Saprospiraceae bacterium
CATAGATATTGAAATGATAGATGGCGTTTGGGCCAGGTAAAGGTCCTTCACTAAGCAGAACGACTTCTTTATGGGTATCTTGAAATTGTTCATAAGAGGGGATAGGAAGGGTGTAATAATCGGCCGTAAAGTGGTTTTTTAAAGCATTTATTTCTTTTTTCTCCATTTCAGCATAAGAAATAGCGAGGGGAATACATTGCGGTTGAAAGTATTTGTACAAAGAAAAAATGAGTGAGCTATCTAACCCTCCCGACAAGGAAAAACCTAAGGATCCGTTACCTTGTACATGGGAAAGTACTGCCTTTTCAAGGATAAATTTCCCTTGTAAGGTTGCCTCTTTAAAAGAAAGAGTTTCGATTTGATTGGGTGATTCGGTAGGCTTTGAATCAGCATCCTTCAAAATTTTCCAATGAAAACGACGAGCAAGGGAGTAGTTCAGTTGAAGGGTACATCCCGTTGGTACTGCTTTAGCCTTTTTCCAAAACGGATCGCCCTTTATTTCTCTTTCGCCGGTGGTCAAAAAAAGCAATATTTTTTCATTGTCCACTTCATTAGACCAGTCTGGAAAATGAAAAAATGATTTGGTTTCCGATGCCACAGCCAGATATCCATTCAACAATGCATAATATAAAGGCTTGATTCCTAAAGTGTCCCGCCTTATCCAAACTTTTTTTTCCTGAGAATCATAAAAAATAAAGGAATACATTCCCTCCCATTCAGATAGGTAGTTTAATCCAAAATGTATTAGCCAGATAAAAGCGATTTCGGTATCGGAGGAGGTATGAACGGGTATATTTTGGGCCTTTAATTTTTCGGCCAATCCTTTATAATTGTATAAAGTGCCATTAAATACAAAATGATATCTTTCTTTGAAATGCATAGGCTGGTGTCCCTCATTTTTCTCTCCAATAATGTGAAGTCTTCTGTTTGACAGACCAATATCACCGTCTATAAATACTCCTTGACTATCGGAACCCCTATGCTTTATGGCCAGATTCATTCCCAAAAGAAGGGATGGATTAATAGACAGGCCACTCAGATGGATTAAACCCGTTATTCCGCACATAATTTCAATTTTTTTAAAAACGAAAGATGCGCAAATTGTAGATGGATGTCAAATGTCAGAAATTGCTGTATTTTTACGGTTTATAGTGTATTTTGTCCTTATGAAAATAATAAAAGATAAGTTTGAATATATCAGGCAGTCTCTTGGTTTACCCCTTTTCTATCAAGCAAATTGGTGGGATGCAAATTGCGGGGAAAACGGGTGGACACCCGCTGTTATCATTGATCATAACGGAGAAATAGTCGCCGTTTGGCCTTATAAATTGACCCGAAAACTAGGCGTTAATCTTTTGTTGCCTATTCCTTTTACTCCCTGGAATGGTCCCTGGCTTTTACCTTTAAAAAATGAAAAAGAGGGAACGAGAGCGATTAGAGAGAGAAAAATTATCGCGGAACTGTCCAAAATTATATGTCTGGAAGCTGACCTTATTATTTTTCGCTGGCCACCACATTTTCAAAATACGCAGGTATGGAAAGAAGGTGGTTTTTTTCAAAGCACTCATTTTACGCGGCAATTTAAAAACTTAGATAGTATTCAACATATTCGTACACAATTTTCAGCGGACATTGAGAACGACCTTAAAGCAGCCGAAAATATATTTCACCATTCGGAACAAAATGCAAATAGTACCAATGCATTATTAAATAATCAACGTTTTTTTCTCGCAGAAAAAAATATTTCATTTAAATGGGATCTTCCTACTTTTGAAAATATTCAAAAAAGTATTCGAAAATCCGGGGGAACAGATGTATTAATTGAGGCAAAAGATGAAATGGGACGAGTTCATGGTAGAAGCTGGACCGTTACTGATAAACAAACTGCCTGGTTATTAATTCAGATTTCTGATAAAACAATAAGACATAGGGGAACTATGATCTGGTTAATATGGCAAAGTATATTAGCCCTTCAAGGAAAAGTTAATGTTTTTGATTTAGAAGGTAGTATGATTCCTTCCGTTGCCAAAAAATATGAGGCAACTGGTGCTTCTCAGGTTCCTTTACAAATGCTGATCGGGGGTAAATATGCGATGATTTATATAGTATATCAATTTCTAAAAAGTAAATTTCGATCTAATTAATGAATTCTAAATAATTTTTGGGTGTCTAAGCAGCGCGGGAAATGCCAATTCTGTCCTTTCATATCTTGTTAAAACAGGTGATATTGCCTAAAAATTGCAATGGAACCGCATTACATAAATAATCTTTGGAATGGAATTATAGAATTAACAGAATTGGTATTTTCGGAGACCTATTTATTTCCATTAAATGAAAGAGCAAGCCTGTTAAGTAAGGAATTGAGAATGGACGTGATATTTATAGCGTCTAAATTTGCAAATACAGTGGAGGGACAGGTGTCACCTGAAAACTTACTTCCTTTCTTCCTAATCGATGAAAGATTATCTCGAATGGAACGTAATTTATTAGATTGTTATAAGGAAAAATGGGTCTTTATTGCCAAATATTACTTCATAAAACAACTCATGGAAAGTATAAGAGGTCAGATTGTTTTTAGAATAGACCAATTTTCAATTCAGCCCACTTTATTCCTGTTTCCAGTAAGTCATCACCAATTAAAATTGACAGGAGTATGAAGGTCATATATTTGAGGGTTTTCTTTCTTTTTTCGTCAGCATATATACCTGTAAACCATATTTATGGCCAGTTGGCATCCTGGAATTTTGAAAACGTATCGGGTCCCATTCCAAGTATTCCCATTTTACCTTCGGCGCTTGGCGCGGGTATCGCTTTAGGTGGTGGTAGTTTAAGTGGCGCTCAAAATAGTGGAAGCCCTACCACTTGTGCCAGTCCGGAAACCTGGGCTACCAATTTTTGGCCTACTACTACCGTAAGAAACACAGGTTCTTATATGTCTTTTATGGTTACCGCTTCAGAGGGATATAGGGCAAACATTTCGGGGATTAGATTTATGCTATCAAGGTCGTCGTCGAGCGCACCCAGTGATTATTATGTTTCAGTTTTCCGTTGGGGTGTTGAGACATTTATAACCTCGGGGGTTGTTCCCATTTCAGGTTGTAATAACTTTAGTGGTTCTTGTAATATTTCAGGTACCAGCGGAGGCTCTTTAGAGGTCAGAATCTATCTTTTTAGACAAAATAGTGCCGCGATGGCTGCAACCATGCGCATAGATAATGTGTCGTTATTGGGTACAACAGAAGTGGCTCTGCCCGTATCATTAGGACTTTTTTCAGGTCATTGCAATGAACAAAATATCCCCAAGCTAACCTGGGAAACGCACTCAGAAAGTAAAAATCATGGATTTTGGGTGCAAGAAGCTCATTCAGACTTAGTATTTAATGATGTTTTTTTTGTTACCGGCTATGGGGAAAGTCAATCGAAAAGACAATATAACTGGCAGGATTTTCAGGAAAAGAGGGGTCTAATTTACTATCGGTTAAAACAAATAGATTATGACGGCGTGTTTGCATATTCTAAAATTATACCCGTAAGTTGCGAGCAGGGTGAAATACTTATAACGCAACAAGATAACACAAGCATAAGTATTTTTTTAGGGAATCAAGCAGGTCAGTTTGAAGAATGGACGTTATTACACTCCGGAGGGCATAGAATTCAGGCAGGAAAGATCGACATACATCATCGACAAATAAAAATAACCTGTCCTAACATTAGGACAGGTATTTATATTTTATTGCTTACAGGAAAAAAGGGTAACGTCGTTAAAAAAACAAGTTGGGTTGAATAACCAATTATATTTTATAAACTACTATAACCTTGGACGAGCAATGAGATTTCATTATTTAGCACTTCAACGAACCCCGTAGAAATATTAAATTGTATTTGTTTACCAACTTCATTGGCTACTTGTATGGCATTTTCCTTGGCATTCCAATAGGAAAAATCACCTTCTCCAGTCACAATCTGCACGGAACCACTGGCAAGAGCCGCTACTAAGGGAGCATGTTGATTTAGGATTTGAAATTTACCGTCAACACCAGGAAGTTTAGTAGAGGTAACATTTCCACGGAATATTTCCTTTTCAGGAGTAAGCACTGTTATTTTCATATTAGTGGGACGGATTAATTTAAAATTAAGACAGATTAAGCTAGTTCAGCAAGCATTTTCTTTCCAGTCTCGATCACTTCGTCAATCGATCCCTTGAGGTTGAAAGCAGCTTCAGGATACTCATCCACTTCACCATCCATAATCATATTGAATCCACGAATGGTTTCTTCGATAGGTACTAAAACACCTGGAATACCAGTGAATTGTTCTGCTACGTGGAAAGGTTGAGATAAGAAACGCTGAACACGACGTGCACGGTGAACAATCATTTTATCCTCGTCGGACAATTCTTCCATACCTAAGATGGCAATAATGTCCAGTAACTCGTTATAACGCTGAAGAATATTTTTTACATCTTGCGCACACTTATAATGAACATCCCCAACAATAAGAGGATCTAATATTCTGGAAGTAGAATCTAATGGATCTACCGCAGGATAAATACCCAGGGCTGCAATTTTTCTACTTAAAACCGTTGTTGCATCTAAGTGAGCAAATGTGGTAGCAGGAGCAGGGTCTGTCAAGTCATCGGCGGGAACGTAAACGGCCTGTACGGAAGTAATTGAACCTCTGCGCGTTGAAGTAATACGCTCTTGCATTAAACCCATTTCAGTGGCCAATGTTGGTTGGTAACCCACAGCAGATGGCATACGACCCAAAAGAGCCGAAACTTCAGAACCCGCTTGGGTGAAACGGAAGATATTATCAATGAAGAAAAGGATATCTTTTCCACCATTTGGATCAGAAAGATCACCATCTCTATAATACTCGGCAACAGTCAATCCTGAAAGAGCTACTCTGGCTCTTGCGCCCGGAGGCTCATTCATTTGACCAAAAACGAAAGTCGCTTTAGATTCTTCTAATGCCTTCATGTCCACCTGGCTTAAATCCCAGCCTCCTTCTTCCATAGAATGCATGAATTTTTCGCCGTAGCGAATAATGCCTGCCTCTAACATTTCTCTCATTAAATCGTTTCCTTCACGAGTACGTTCACCAACACCTGCGAAAACGGAAATACCATCGTAACCTTTGGCAATATTATTAATTAACTCTTGGATAAGTACGGTTTTTCCTACACCGGCACCACCAAATAAACCAATTTTTCCACCCTTCATGTAGGGCTCAATCAAATCGATTACCTTGATACCTGTATAAAGAATTTCTTTTTCAGTAGATAGATCTTCATAAGCTGGTGGCTTTCTATGAATTGGGTAGGTATTATCCTTATTTACAGGACCGATGCCGTCAATTGCTTCTCCAACAACATTAAATAATCTGCCGCGGATATGCATACCAACAGGCATGGTGATGGTTTCACCTGTGTCAACGACTTTGGCACCCCGGGTAAGTCCATCTGTTGAATCCATGGCAATGGCACGAACGCTATCTTCACCAAGGTGTTGTTGAACTTCTAATACTAAGGTATCAGCACCTGGTCTTTCGATTTCCAATGCATGAAAAATTTCAGGAAGTGAACCAGCGTTTGGAAAAGAAACGTCCACGATTGGACCGATAACTTGTTTTACGTGACCTACATTTGCCATATCTGCTTATCTTTACAAAATTTAAATAAGTGCTTTTTAAAAATTGGCACAAAGTTAGCCTTTTTGAATTAATATTCTTGTTTTTTACTTTAAATTTTTATCCATTGATTGATAAAGCGGTTATTCTCGCTGGCGGGCTTGGAACGCGGTTGAAAGGTCTTTTAGGGGAAATACCTAAACCGATGGCGCCTATTAATAAACTTCCATTCCTACATTATTTATTGAATTACCTGCATAACCATGGTGTAAAGGAGGTTTTCCTTTGTGTCGGTTTCCAACATGAGGTTATCATCAGGTATTTCGGAGACCATTTTAGGGACATAAAAATTTTCTACACCATAGAAAAGGAACTTTTAGGCACAGGTGGTGCCATTATGCCCGTGTTGGGAAAATGGAGAGAACCATTTTTTCTCCTCAATGGAGATACTTTTTTTGAAGCTAATCTAACATCTTTTTCGGAGGCCTTTTCTAAGTTGCATTCCGTGGCCTCTCTTTCTCTTAAACCTGTATTTAACCAGGATCGTTATGGTGCCGTCCAACTGGAAGGAGACAGAATTACGTCTTTTACAGAGAAGAAATTTCTCACCTCCGGGTTAATAAATGCAGGGGTCAGTATCCTCACGCCTGAAATTTTTGAAGGTAAAATACAAGGAGATGTTTTCTCTTATGAAAAGGACTTATTTGAGAAAAAAGCTGCTACTCACTTTTTACATGGCTTTGTGCAAGATGAATATTTTATAGATATTGGCATTCCTGAAGATTATGAAAAGGCTCAAAGGGAAATTCCTATGCGATTTTTCACCCAGACCCTTTCAGCTAAATTTCTTTTTTTAGATAGAGACGGGGTCATAAATAAACATCTCCCAGGTGATTATGTCAAAAATATTGATGAATTCGAATTTTTACCAGGGGTGTTAGAGGCTATCGTAAAATTTAACCAGTTCTTTACCAGGATAGTCATTGTTACCAATCAACAGGGTATTGGAAAAAATCTATACTCAGAGAAGGATCTCAATGAAGTGCATCAATTTATGACCACAAAAATAAAAGAGGCAGGAGGAACCATAGATGCTATTTATTTTTGCCCTTCTTTAGAAAAAGAAAATCCCATTTGTCGGAAACCCAATGTGGGTATGGGACTACAAGCTCAAAGGGATTTTCCTGAAATTGATTTTAAACAATCTGTCATGATTGGTGACTCCATGTCTGATATGCAGTTTGGAAGAAATCTTGGGATGTTCACTATATGGATTTCTTCTGACGAGGAAAAAGAATTTAATCCAGATTTAATAGATCTGAGGATGGATGGTCTAAAGGAGGTGGCGAACTTGCTTCAATAAAAAAGAGGCTATCTTTTTAGACAGCCTCCCAGCAAATATATTTATAAACTTAACACATTATTCTTTTCCCGATATTGAAATTTTTGATTTGGCATCCATTTTCAATCCAGTATTTGTTTCATAAATCTTTAAGTATTTTGCATGAAACGGGCCAACGTACTTTTTCCCATCAATTTTCAGATAACTCGCTGTCAGTTCCATCAGGAAATTATTTTCATCACCAATTATCTGGTCATTGACCAATTGGCGGGTAATGGCCGATCTCACATTTCCTGGTTGAAATGAAAATTTATCCAATGAAAAACTAATGCTATCAGCGACAAATAATGCTTTGCTCTCATTGCGAAGTCCATTTAAAGGCTCGTATCCAATGTTCAATGACCTTCCGTTAACAATGATGACTTCCTCTCCATTAACTGATTTCCGGACATCAATGGTTTTTATATCTTCATTGTTATTTGTGTTATTCTTCTCTGTAGTTATTACTGTCACTGTGGTTTCAGATTTTTGACCTTTCGGTGATTTTCTGACATCAATGGATTGAATAGTGGCAGGGTCAATATCGTCAATATTGACATTATTACCTTTTTCGTCTTTCCAGATCATCTTTTCCTCCGATTGGATAGTTTGGCCTTCACTTTTAACTGTGACTTCCTTATGCTGGATGAGTTTTTGGGAGGTACCATCTTTTTTTACAATAATCATGTAATCCTCATTGGTATTTTTTGAGGGTTGCCCTTCATTCCAAATCATTGGCGGCGGAGGAGGTGCGGGTACTCCTGGAGGTGGTGGAGGAGGTATTCCCGGCGGTGGCGGTGGGGGCATTTCACTCATAATTTTCTTAACCTCCGATTCGTATTTGGGAAAGTCACTTTCAGGAATCGTGTTGCCGTCTTTCTTCAACGAAACAATTTTTCCATCCTTCAGATTGATATTCCAGGTTTCGCCGTTTTTATTGAGGTTGAGTTGAATCGTCCCTTTTGGAAGGGTGTCTGTTACCTCTGTTCGTATGGTTTTAAATGTGGAGTTATTGGCAAAAATTGGTTTTTGTTGCCAAAACATACCAAGGGCAAGTCCTAACATCAGGATTCCCAGCGTTGTTTTTTCCATGAAATTTACATTTTTTGATGGTTCTAAAATTCTTTTGATTCTAAGATACATTTCAGATGGTTTCTTGGCGAATGCCATAGAACCGATACCTGAAATGGTATTATTTTCCTGTATTATCAATAATGCCTTTGCATAAGATAATTTTTGATTGAGTTCTTTTCCAGCCGCTTCATCATCACAAATATGTTCCCTTTCCCTTTTTATGATGCTTGTCAGCCACCAGGTTACAGGGTGAAAATAGAAAACCACTTCAATAAATATTTGAAAAATATTTAATATATAGTCGTTTCTTTTTATATGAGCTAATTCATGAAGTATAACTGCTTCTATTTGCTCGGGTGTCAGTTTTGAAAGTAAGGCAAAGGGGAAAAGCAGGATAGGTTTAAAATGACCAAATACAATAGGGCTTTGAATCTGTGTGGATAATTTCCCGATGATTTTTTTTACGCCGGCTTCTTTTCGTTTCAGCTCTAAAAACAAGTTCATTTCCTGTGGAAGTGGGTCCGTACTTACTTTGTTTAACCAAATTAAATAAGAAAAGCCTCCCATCATTCTCAAGGTCATGAAGCTTACGCCTATTAACCATATCCAGGAAACCCAATTAATGTATTGGCTAGGCAGATTTAGTAATTTTTCAAGCAGAGAGGTTTGAACAGCCACCGTTTCATTATCAGACAAATAGAAATGATTTTGAATGCCTGACTCCTGGTTTATTGCAGGTTCAAGTCTGTTTGCAAAGGCGTTCCATATATAACAAAAAGTACAGATGGAAGTAAGTAATTGTATGAATAAGGTGGTCCATGCTGCGTTAAATCGGGATTTGGCACTTTTAAAACTTTGAGTAGTAAGCAGTATATAAAATACCAGTCCAATGATAGCCCCTTGCCATATTGCATGGAATACGGTCCAGCCTAACACATCAATCAGATTTTGAGGAAATTCTATGAAATTTTTCACGGCAATACCTTTAAATATTAAATAATTTGATGGGTGGGATCTTGATCTTCTAATTGGGAAATCAATTTTTTTATTTCCTCCAATTCAGAGGCAGATGCAGCAGCATTCCCTAAAACTTGCATAACTAATTGATGCGAAGATCCTTGAAAAGTATTGATTACAAACTTTTGTAATAGTTTTTCTTTTGTATTTTGTTCGGAAATAGCCGCCTGATAAAGATGTATCCTTGCAGATTCATCTCTTTGTACCAATTTCTTCTCCAGCATTATTTGCAATTGCTTGAGTATGGTGGTATAGCCAACTTCCCTTTTTTCTTGTAAAAGTCCATGCACTTGCTTGACAGAACAAGGTCCTATCTGCCAAAGTGTTTGCAGAATTTCCAGTTCCGCTTCCGTAGGATTGGGTAAATTTATCATGTCTTATATTTATCTACGATTAACTTCGTAGTGTAATGTAAGACACATTTATGAAACATCCAAATGATGTACGATATTTTTCGTACTAATTTTTTGATTATTCAATCCATGTGCGAAACTTAAGCCTTATAGACTCATAAGGCCTTTCTAATTTGACGGCAGCTTCATTGAACGATGGGCTTTTCCACTTGGGAAACACATCATTTGAAAATGCGTAAGCCTCTGTTGGAATACCTAAAATATTTTTATCTATTTTTTTATTGCCATTTACATCTTGATAGGCAGCAACCAAATATTTTCCTTCGGGAAGTCCTTCAAACTTAATAATTTGCGTAGCGTTTTTCCCAACAGGAACTATTTGAGCGTGATTAGGATTTGCCTCATCCTTGAAGGCATCCGCAGAATTATACAGACCAATTCGGATGGTTCCCTTTTCTGGAATCAAGCCTTCCATTTTAATTTCTAAAGTTATTGGCGGATTGAAAAGGGAGAAAAACACAGAATAGAAAATAATATGGAGCATTCTTATTAATTTTAGTAAGTAAATTAAAATAGGCTAGATTAGGTTTAATTTTTTTGCATATTTTATAATTCATAAACCTTTATCTTTTCATTTTTGTTGTATTATTGTAGCGAAATTTCGCTAAAAATAAGATTATGGAATCAGCAGCTGTTAAGTCACAACTAAAAGGGGGTGAGTTTCTATTGAAGGAAAGCACCATTGAGGATATTTTTATCCCGGAAGATTTCAATGAGGAACAAAAAATGATACGCCAAACGGCTTATGATTTTCTAATTCAAGAAGTTCTGCCGCACGCGAGAAAAATTGATAAACAGGAGGACAACACCTTACTTGAAGTCCTTGGTAAGTTTGCTGAACTTGGTTTTTTGGGGACCCACATGCCTACCGAATATGGAGGTTTAGACTTTGATAATCATACTAATACCTTGATTAGCGAGGTAATGGGACCTTCCGGATCCTTCACGGTTGCCTATGCAGCTCACATTGGTATCGGTATGTTACCTATTTTATATTTTGGGACGGAAGAACAGAAATCTCATTATCTTCCCCGACTTATTTTGGGGGAATTAAAAGCTTCTTACTGTTTAACTGAACCCGGTTCAGGTTCCGATGCATTAGCAGCTAAAACAAGGGCTGATTTAAGCGAGGATGGAACGAAATATATATTGAACGGGCAGAAAATGTGGATTTCCAATGCCGGTTTTGCTGATATTTTCATTGTTTTTGCAAAAATTGGAGGAGAAAAATTCACTGGGTTCATTGTAGAAAGAAATACTCCAGGGCTAACTTTTGGTGAAGAGGAAGAGAAAATGGGGATTAAGGGTTCTTCTACAAGACAGGTGTTTTTTGAAAATGTGGCTGTTCCCGTTGAAAATTTATTGGGAGATATTGGAAAGGGACATTTAATTGCCTTTAATGTACTGAATATCGGTCGGTATAAATTGGGCGCTTTATGCCTGGGTGGTGCACAAGGAAGTGCGGATACCGCTATTAAATATGCCAATGAAAGAGTTCAATTTGGCCAGGCCATTTCTAATTTTGGTGCTATTAAATATAAGATTGCAGAACAAGCGATTCGTATTTTTTCCGGACAAAGTGCCTTATACAGGGTTTCCCATTTGTTACAAAAAAAGAGAGAGGAATTAGCAGCCGAAGGCGTGCCTTTTGCCAAAGCAAAATTGGAAGGTGCGGAAGAATATGCTATTGAGTGTTCTATCCTTAAGATTGTCGGTTCGGAAGTGGTTGATTATGTGGTAGATGAAACCTTACAAATTCATGGCGGTATGGGCTTCTCCGAAGAAGGAACTGCGGCCAGAGGCTATAGGGATTCAAGAATAAATAGAATCTACGAAGGAACGAATGAAATAAACAGAATGTTGATGGTTGATCAACTCTTTAAAAGGGCTCTGAAGGGAGAACTTGATTTGGTTGGTCCCGCCTGGGCTGTTCAAAAGGAGTTAGCTTCTATGCCTGTATTGGAAAATGTATCAGGTCCTTATGCAGAGGAGAAAAAAGCTATTACCGATTTTAAGAAAATTTTACTGATGGTAGCGGGTGCTGCTGCAAAATCTCAAATGGACGGTAAGATTAATTTGAAGGAGGAACAAGAGGTTTTATTTAATCTTTCTGATATGCTTACCGATTTATTTTTAGCCGAATCTACCTTGCTACGTGTAGAAAAGCTTTCTATAAAAGCGGACAAGCAAATAAATCAAGAAGTGTATGATGCCATTTTAAAGGTGTTTTTACACGATGCATCCTTTAGAATGCAAAAAAATGCTACCGATGCTTTATCGTCCTTCTCAGAAGGGGATCTCCTTAAAACTTTTTTAATGGGTGTGAAGAGATTCTCAAAATATCCGATTCAACCTGTTAAGGAAGCGAGAAGAAAAGTGGCAGATTGTTTAATTGCGGCTAATGCTTATGTTTTAGGCGCCTAAGGATGAAAATTTTTAACTATTTTTGTAAAAATTAAACGTTATGAGTGAGTATAAAGAAATAGTTAAAGACGGAGTAAAAAATATAGGAAATAGAATGAAGAAATTTTTTCTTTACGTTACCGGGTTTATTCTCTTCGGTTTTATCAGTTATCTGGTGATCTGTAATTTTACTTATAGCAATGGAACCCGTTCTGGCTATTTAGTGAAAATTACTAAAAAAGGATATATTTTTAAAACTTATGAAGGCACCTTGGGAATTGCCGGTATGGCTCAAACTAAACAAGGTTTTATTTCTACAAATTGGGATTTTTCTGTAAGAAATAAAAAGGTTTATCATGCCCTGGACTCACTTCAAGGGGTTCCCGTTAAACTTTATTATAAGGAAAAACTTAAAGCTATGCCTTGGCAGGGGGATACCCCATATTTTGTTTATGCTGCGGAAAGGGTTAAACAATAGACCTAAAAGTAACTTTTTGGTATAAAATACAGGCCATTCCAAAGGCCGAAAATGGTGACTTTTTTGTTCTCGCTAAATGCGACGAGGTCCCATTTTTCATCGTAATCAGGTACTGTCTCAATGGCAGTACCTGATTTATCTAGTAAAATCAGTGACTTTTCATTCATAACCGTTAGCTCGCTTATAAATCCTGGAAATTCCTCTAAAAGGAAATTTCGCTTAAATGCCATTCTATAGGATTCGAAAAAAGAATGCCAGTCTTTATAATCTGTTGGAAAAGAAGCGATTTTACCTGATTTTCTTTCATTTATTTGTAAAATAGCTCTTTGAGGAAATCCTGAAGGGTAATAATGTACATTGCCTTTTACCTGGGTATGCAATTCGTACTCATCTTCCCATTTTTCTCCCCGCCAGCTGAAAGAAATTACCTGTGCATATCGCCCTGTTGAGCGTCCAAACAACCAAACAAAACGGGCATTCAGATCATTGCTAATCTGTTTATAATCCAGAGAGCAAACAAACCATTCGTCGGTTACGGGTGGTTCACTAAGCACCACTTCTTTTTTAATGGTAGCCCCACCATACACTAATAAATCTTGTTGATTTTCACCTGTAAAATCGTCCCATTTCTGAAAGGCCTCGCAAAAAAGAATGATTTCGCCGAGTTGCTTGATGGCGATTTGTATCCAGTTTTCATCATTTCGTTGGTAAAAAAGGGGAAGTAACCGGGAGGCAATGCCATTTAACTTAAAGTCGGTAAGTCGGGAAACGATGGACTCCCAAAAGGAGTAGGGCTGTTCTCTTAATCGTGCCAGGCCCATTTTTAAACAATCTTCAAGCCAAAGGGTCAATATTAAACACCCTTGAAGCATCTCTGACTGTCTTTTTATTTGGTTTTTTTCTCTTAATCGTTGGTTTTCTGCTTCTTTTTCCAGTATTTCTGCCTCACTTAATGGTTTCTTTGAAACATAAGTTATCACCCAGGAGGGGATTTCTTCAAAAGTGGGAAATGCCATTGGATTTTTACAATAGTAAAATGCCAGGGCTAACGTATATTTATCTGGTTTCGGATGTATTGGAGAATTAGAAGCAGAAATTAAGGTGTCTAACTGCCAGCAAACCTGGTAAAAAGAAGCCCCTGAAGTTTTTATTTTCCCCCAAATATGGCCTTCTGCTACACCAATATCTTTTAAATATCGTTGAGATGCTAAACGATAACAACGTTCTAAGGTAGCGGGATCGGGAGATAATTTTTCAATATCCTCCCAAAGAGGTAATAAAGACATGTATTATGTAGAAAAAATCAATCGTCATCTTCTTCTGTCAGAAAACCTAACTCAATCATTGCTTTTTCAGAAGCGGCTTGTTCTGCACTTTTTTTATTGAAATCGTCAGCGGTAGCTATGCGTTGATTATTTACAAAAACACCCACTTTAAAGCGATCGCGTTTTTCATATTTGTACCTGGAAATAAGTTTATAGGAAATTGTTTTTCCATGTTTCTGGCACCATTCCAGGAGTTGACTTTTATAATTGTCATCATAATTTTCCAGTTCATGGATATCCAGATACCGGCGTAAAATATTTTCTACGATATATTTTTGAGTAAATGCGTAGCCTGCATCGAGATAAATAGCACCAACCAGTGCCTCCACCGCATTTCCGAGCATAGACCTGCTTAGTCTGGTATTATTGAATTCCTGTAGAACGCCATCGAGTTCCATTTTATCACCAATCCGATTTAAGGTTTTCCTTTTGACGATTTTAGAGCGCATTTTAGTCAGGAAACCTTCATTGCTATCCGGATACTTTTTGAATAAATATTCTGCTACGACAGTGCCTAGAACAGCATCTCCCAGATACTCTAACCTCTCATTATTTTGAGAGAGTATTGGCTTTTCATTTTGTGAAGATTTATGGGAAAAGGCAAGCTTATAAATAGTTATATTACCTGGAACAAAGCCAAGGACATCGAACATGCGTCGAGCGAAATATTTATCTTTAGACAGATAAAAGTTAAATAATTTGAATAGTAATCGCAATAGACTATTAGTTATACAAATTTTTTAAAGATAACACACGCGTTGTGACCTCCAAATCCAAAAGTATTACTTAGTGCTGCTTTCACCTCCCTTGGTTGAGCTTCATTAAAAGTAAAGTTAAGTTTTGCATCTAAATCCGGGTCATCTGTAAAATGATTGATTGTAGGAGGTACAAATTTATGGATGATAGAAAGAATGGAGGCAACGGATTCAACGGCACCAGCGGCTCCCAGAAGGTGACCGGTCATTGATTTAGTCGAACTAATATTCATATTGTAGGCATGGTCCCCAAAAACATTCATTATGGCTTTTGTTTCAGCAATATCACCTAAAGGAGTGGAAGTACCATGTACATTCACATAATCAATATCTGTTTTATTGAGACCTGCATCTTTCAATGCAATTTTCATAACATTGGTAGCACCCAAACCCTCTGGATGAGGTGCAGTGAGATGATAAGCATCAGCGGTAGCGCCACCTCCGGCAATTTCTGCAAGAATAGTGGCACCTCTTTTTTGAGCATGTTCCAAAGATTCTAAGATAATACAAGCTCCACCTTCACCAAGAACAAACCCATCGCGATCTTTATCGAAAGGACGGGAAGCGGTTAGATAATCATCATTTCTGGTGGAAAGCGCCTTCATAGCACTAAAGCCGCCCATACCTGCAACGGTTACAGTGGCTTCAGAACCCCCGGTTACCACAATATCATTCCTACCTAGTCGGATAGCATCCATAGCATTGATGATGGCATGAGTAGCTGATGCACAAGCAGAAACGGTGGCATAATTTATACCACGAAGACCATATCGCATGGAGATATGCCCGGCGGCAATATCAGAAATCATTTTAGGAATCATAAAAGGACTGAATCTGGGTGTACCATCGCCCTTCATAAATTCCTTTATTTCTTCCTCTAAACTACTAAGTCCACCAATACCTGAACCCCAGATGACACCAATTCGGTCGTGATCTAATGAGGAATCACCTTCGAAATCGAGGCCAGAATTTTTAACAGCTTCCGCGGCACAACAAATAGCGATCTGCGCAAAACGGTCTAACCTTCTAACTTCTTTGCGGTCAATATGTATTTCAGGATTGAAGTCTTTTACTTCACAAGCAAAGCGCGTTTTAAAAAGAGCAGGATCAAACAGAGAGATAAGGTTAGCACCGCTGACTCCATTTTGAAGGCTTGTATTGAACGTATCTATATCATTACCAATAGGCGTAATGGCGCCAATACCTGTTACAACAACTCTTTTCATCTGATCCATTTCAACTTTTTAAAAACCACAAGCCTGACATTTAACAGACTTGTGGTTTGCACTTTAGTTACACAAGAATTACTTTGCAGCTAACTGATCTTCTAGATATTTAACGGCGTCGCCAACAGTTTGAATCTTTTCCGCTTGCTCATCTGGAATAGAGACTTCGAATTCTTTTTCAAAAGCCATTATTAGCTCAACCGTATCCAAAGAATCGGCTCCTAAATCACCAGTGAAACTTGCACCTGGATTTACATCTGCTTCGTCAACTCCCAAATTTTTAACGATAATCTTGCTTACTCTTTCTGCAATGCTAGACATAGGGAAATTATTAGTGGTTTATTAAAATAAGTTGCAAAGTAAAGCAGAACTACCTTTAAAATCAAAGTTTTTTCTTGTTTTTTTGCTTTTATAAGTTCTTTCTTTCATTTTTTCAGATATTTTAACCCCTTTTTGCAATATTATTGCTTATTTCGCCCTTACATTTATTAGAATGTTAAATGTGATATACCCAAAAAAATGCATAACAAAGTTAACAAAAACACAAAGATAGTAGCTACCGTTGGTCCTGCTTGTAGCTCCATTGAGAATCTTCGCGCCCTTGCCGATGCCGGGGTGAATATTTTTCGACTCAATTTTTCTCATAGTCGACACAATGAGCATCTTGAAGTGATTCAGCGTATTACGGAGTTAAATGAAAAATTTGGCTATCACATAGGTATTCTCGCCGATCTTCAGGGACCTAAACTTAGAGTGGGCCAAATTGAAAATAATGCATTAGAACTGGCAGAAGGAGACATTATTACCTTGATTGATAAACCTTGTATTGGTACCAAAGAGGCTATTTACATGAGCTATCAGGATTTTGCCTCCGATGTTAAAGTAGGGGAAAAGGTACTCGTGGATGACGGTAAACTGGTTTTCGAAGTAATTGAAACAAATTTTAAAGATACAGTTAGATTAGTTACCCTTTTCGGTGGTGTTTTGTCCTCAAATAAAGGGGTGAATCTTCCCAATACAAAAATTTCTCTGCCTTCTTTACCTGAAAAGGATCTTATCGATTTAGAATTTATTCTTACCCAGCCAGTCAATTGGATTGCTCTTTCTTTCGTCCGTTCAGCTAAAGATGTTAAGGAATTAAGAGCAAGAATAGACGCCAAAAATCACCCAGCTAAGATTATCTCTAAAATTGAGAAACCTGAGGCGGTTGAAAAGATTGATAAAATTATTAAGGCTTCTAATGCTATTATGGTGGCTCGTGGAGACCTTGGTATCGAAATACCTATTGAGCAAGTGCCTGTTGTTCAAAAAACAATTATCCAAAAATGTATTCGTAGATCCAGACCCGTTATTGTGGCTACCCAGATGATGGATTCCATGATTACTAATCCTTCACCAACGCGCGCTGAAGCTACTGATGTGGCTAATGCTGTATTTGATGGTGCTGATGCCGTTATGTTGAGTGCAGAGACCTCCGTTGGAAGACATCCCATTAAAGTGGTTGAAGCCATGGTTAGAATTATTCAAGAGGCAGAAAAAGTATTCGAAATTGGAGACAAAAGACCAGTCCCTTCTGATAATTCACGCACTTTCCTTTCTGATGTTGTTTGTCAGCAAGCAGTCCAAACCGCTGAAAGTATTAAAGCTAAGGCTATTATCGGAATGACCAGCTCAGGTTATACTGCCTTCAAAGTGTCAAGTTTCAGACCCGATATCAATATCAAAACATATATTTTTTGTGATAAGGTTCACATGCTCGCTACGCTTAGCCTCGTATGGGGTGTCGAATGTTTTTATTATGATCGTTTTGCTACTACTGATGATACCATTCAAGATGTTGTAGATTTGTTGAAGGCAGGGGACATTGTTCAAAAAGGTGATGTTGTGGTGAATACAGGTACTATGCCGTTGATGAGAAAACACCGCACGAACATGCTTAAAATTACCGTTATTGATTAATAATCTTTAAATCTTTTCATGAAAATTATCTGGTTTTGTCTATCATTTTTGTCATTAAGTCTTGCGGTAGTGGGGCAACCAGTACAAGTTTCTGCAAATGATTTATTGGTAGAAGCAGCTTTGATTGAAGGTGCAAAAGAAAGCTTTTTACGCAATACGGACAAAGCTGTGGCTATTTATCAGAAATTGTTGAAGGATTATCCGTCAAATGATTTGGCTGACTATTATCTGGCGTTGATTTATCAGGATAGTTCTCAGTGGGAAAAAGCTATTTCTTACGCTCTTTCTGCCACTAAAAAATCACCTGATAATCGTTGGTTCCAACAGAAACTAGCTGATCTTTATCTGCAAAATAATCAATATAATCTAGCCATTCCTGTTTTACAAAAATGTATCACGCTAGACCCCAAAGGAGTTGATTTTTACCAGTCATTGATTCTTTGCTATCAAAAAACAAATGACTGGAATGCAGCATTTAAGGTGTTAGATTTGTTGGAATCTGCTTGGGGTGTTTCTCCTAAGACGATCATTCAACGACAAGAGCTATTTCATCTATCGGGTAATATTCCAAAAGCAAAAAAGGAGCTGATTAGCCTGATTAGTTTGTTCCCCTCGGAAGAGAATCATTTTTATCTGGCTTCTGATTATTTTATTAAGAATAATGATCCGGAGGGGGCATCAAAAATTTTAAAGCAATTATTGTCCTTACGGCCTGATGCCTCCCGCGCAAAATTCGAGTTGAATCAACTTGAAAATAACTCTGGAGCTACTTCACTTTTATCGTTAAATTCATTTTTTTCTGATAATCAGATTGATACCGAAAAGAAAAGGGCTCGATTGATGCCTGAAATTGATAAATTGGTTATTTCTAAAGAGATTTCTCTGAAGGAACAATTATTGGTACTTTGTGCTTCAATGGAAGCGGCACATCCTTCTGATGCCGCTCCTTTGGCACTCCAGGCTGAAATTTATCGTATCATGGGGGTAGTTGATACGGCTGTGATGAAGTATAAAGCCGCGCTAAAAAAGGAAGAATCTATTTTTTTCGTTTGGGAAAATTATTTGCATCTCCTTTGGACTACCGGTCAATCTGTTTCCTTAACTAAAGAAGCTTTGTTTGCCTGGGATATTTTCCCTAATAACCCAAAGATTCCTTTCTATGCGGTGTACGGTTATTTATTTCAGGGTAAAACGGCAGAAGCCTTACCATTAATGGAAGAGGCTTTTCTTCAAAGTTCCAAAGATGAGCAGCTTACCAACCATTTAATGGCTTTAAAAGCATTCTCCCTGTCGCTAGAAGGGGAAAAAGTAGCTGCAAATGATATTTTTCTATCTTTAAAAGGGAAAGAAAAAAAATCATATCTCTGGGCGCTGCAAATTTTATCAGAGGGGAAATCGTCCACATCTTTGACAAATAACGACCCAGATGACAGGTATAATGAAGCGCTTGTCATTCATGCCAAAGCGTTTGCTGCACTTAATGCCAATCAACCTGATGTAGCTTTAAAGTTATTTGAGGAGGGGGCAAAATGGGGAACACCTCTGTTTTTTGAACATTGGGGAGACGCATTTCTTTCTGCAAATGATAAGTTAAAGGCAGAAAATGCTTACAAAAAATCACTGGAATTGGGCAACACAGGAAAAAGTTTGTCCTTAAAATTGAGTAAGTTTTAGCAAGATGTATAAATTAGTTTTTTCTTCTTTTCTGCTTTTTGCCTTTCTTTCCTGCTCCCCTAAAATAAGTAAAAAAGGAGGTTTAGTTGAAGATGATAACCCTTCTATATTCCTTAAAAAAGCGGTCTTTGCTCCAGAGTGGATGGAGGGAAAATGTCAGCTTCAAATGGCATCGGAAGGTTCAAATGTGAGCGGGCAAGGCATTATTCGGGTACGCAAGGATAGTGCCATTTGGGTTTCCGTGCGAAAATTAGGGTTTGAAGTGGGAAGAGCGCTGATTTTAAAAGATTCTTTTTTTTACTTAGACAGGCTCAATAATGTGTTTGAAGCTCATGCTATCTCTTTCATAAAGGAAAAATATCAGCTGCCCGGTGATTTTTTACATCTTCAAGCACTCCTATTGGGAAATGCGCCTTTAGACGATACATCTGATTTCACAGTGACTAATAAAGAATCATTTGAGTGGCAGTTGCAAAAATCAATGGATAATGGTATCTTGTCTCTAGGGTGGGATTTTAATAATAAAAGAATTTCTGCTATAGATTGGGGTCAGCCTTCAAGCAACAAATACTTTAAAATGAAGTTTGGAGATTATAAAGAATTAGAAAGCAAGCAACAATTTTCTTATTTTCGTGATTTGAATATACAAAGTGCCGAAACTGGAAACCTACATGTCGTTCTATCATTCAACCAGGTTCAATTCAATTTGCCTGTCAGCCTTCGCTTCGATGTCCCGCAAAGGTATTCTGGGAGTAATTAATTTTCTTTTTTTATTCGCCATAATCGTTCCTGCCTATAGTCAATCGAGAAGGGAATTAGAGGAGCGAAGGAAGGATTTGTTGAAAAATATTGAACAAACAACCAGGGAACTTCAACAAACCAGAGAGGATAAAGAAAAATCTCTACAACACTATCTTAATCTTCAAACGCAGGTCTTAAATAGGCAACAGTTGGTAAATAATCTTAAAAGTGAAATCATCTACACGGAGTCGCGGATTTATCGGACAAGAGACGTTCTGGCATCCCTTCAATTAGATATTGACCGCTTGCAGATTGAATACAAGCAAATGGTGAGGGCGGCTTTGAGAAATAAGTTGAATAGAAATATGGATGCTTTTTTGTTTTCAGCTGAGAATTTAAATCAATTTTATAAACGCTTTGTCCTGGTAAAACAATATGAAAGTTATCGGCGGAGGCAGGTTTCGTTAATACACGCTACGCAAATAACTTTAAAAAATAAAACGGTTCAGCTTACCTCCTCATTGGCAGAAAAAGAATCTATTTTACTGGCCATAAAGGGACAGGAAGTAAAGTTAGGTCAGGAAATGAAGGTCAAAAATAAAGTATTGACCACGCTAAAGGATAATGAACAGAAATTAGCTACCTCACTGGAAGATCAGTTGAGGCAAAGACTTAAGTTGGATAATTCGATAGAAAGGGTGATTCGTACAGAAATTGATGCGTTGGCTAAGAGAAATGCTGTAGCGCCAAAATCAGAAAAAAAATCTATGCCGGCCTCAACCGCATCCAATTTTCAACAGGCAAAAGGAAGTCTTCCCTGGCCCGTCGAGAACGGACAGGTAGTCAAAAACTTTGGTACACAACAACACCCTGATTTTAAAGATGTGAAAACGGTGAATAATGGGATTGATATACTAACTTCCCCAAAAGCATCAGTTAAAGTTGTTTTTCCAGGAAAAGTGGTCGGTACCCAGGTCGTTCCAGGGTATCAATATACAGTGATTGTACAACACGATAATTTTTATACCGTGTATGCAAATATGGAGACGATTAGTGTTAAAAGGGGGGATGTGCTGTCGGTTAATCAGTCTATTGGGTCTTTAGGTGATGAAAAACCTGAGATTCATTTTGAATTATGGAAGGAAAAGCAGAGACTTAATCCTTCCGATTGGATACAATAATTATGTTAATATGAGTAATGGCTGGAATGTTGGGGAAAAGGCTCAAAAAGGTATTCTTTTAGAACAGGAATTTGCCGTTTTAGTGGGTCTGATTCAAAAGGGTGAAACGGAGGAACAAGTAAATGAATATTTAGACGAATTAGCATTTTTAGCTCTCACAGCAGGTGCCATTTGTCTTAAAAGATTTACGCAAAAATTAATTCACCCCGATAGTAAAACGTTTATTGGAAAGGGTAAATTAGAGGAAATTCAAGCCTATGTTCAAAGTCACGAAAATGTAAATATGGTCATCTTTGACGATGATCTTACGGGTAAACAGGTCAATATCCTGGAGGCTTTCCTTAAAGTAAAAATCATTGATCGTTCTACCTTGATTTTAGATATTTTCGCGTCAAGGGCACAAACCGCTCAAGCAAAAACTCAGGTTGAATTGGCTCAAATGCAGTATCTATTGCCCAGATTAAGAGGACTTTGGACGCATTTGGAAAGGCAAAAAGGGGGTATCGGTATGAGAGGTCCCGGTGAAAAGGAAATTGAAACAGACCGTCGTATCGTTAGAGATAAAGTTACTTTGCTTAGAAAGAAACTGGAAAAAATTTCTTTGCAAAATGAAACGCAACGTAAAAGTCGGGGAGATCTTATTCGCGTAGCTCTCGTGGGTTATACCAATGTGGGTAAATCAACCTTAATGAATTTACTCAGTAAATCAGACGTGTTCGCCGAAAATAAACTCTTTGCAACGCTCGATACGACCGTTCGAAAAGTAGTATTGGAAGATGTACCTTTTTTACTGTCAGATACCGTTGGTTTTATAAGAAAGTTACCTCACCATCTGGTTGAAAGTTTTAAATCAACTTTAGACGAAGTAAGAGAAAGTGACATTCTTCTTCATGTGGTTGATATCGCCCATCCTCAGCATGAAGATCATATACGTACCGTGAATCAAACATTGCTCGATCTGGGCGTTGCCGAAAAGCCAACTTGGCTCATTCTCAATAAATTTGATCTCTACCGTGAAAAATATTTTGACGAACTTC
>JBMLQR010000067.1:22392-47878 GCA_049241465.1 Saprospiraceae bacterium
TGGCTCATTCTCAATAAATTTGATCTCTACCGTGAAAAATATTTTGACGAACTTCTCGACGAGGAAGGTAAAACGGAGGTCGTTTCAAGTATGATGACAAAATGGGTACAAGGTGAACTCATTGAACCGCTCCTAATTTCTGCTGAAAAAAAAGAAAATATGGATGTTTTTAGACAAAGATTACTGGGTCTTGTGAAGGATCAATATAAAATCCGCTATCCCTATCAGGCAAAGCAATGGTAGTGGTTCGGAAAATAAACATTTTTTTTCTTTGGTTTCCTATAGTTTTTATACTTTTTTAGAACTTACCTGGGATGAAAATAGCGTTGGAATTAGCAACATATATTTCTTTAAATGATTGTTAATCAGATAAGTTGATTTTTTTAAAAAATATTTAAAGTAAAACTTGTACTATTTATTTACCTTTTTATGTTATATTGCATTCGAAAATTTTTTCCCGGTTTTTCTCAAGGTGGTCTTGGTAAATCCGAAACCCAGAATACACACAAAAAGTGAATAGGAATATAGCCTTTTTGGAACTCAAATATGGTAATATCTACGGTGGATATCCTAATTTCTATGCTATAAGTGAAATTGCTTTTTTAGTTTTCGAGATAGGATCTAAAAAGCTTTTCCTTGAAAGTTGGATTAATAATGCGCCCGTTGATATCGTAAATGTCTATTCTGAAGTAAACGAATTGGGACATACTTTGTCAAGGAATAAAGAGGTTTTCAATCTGAATACTGGTCAAACCAGGCCGTTCGATGAAAATTTTAAGTTATCAGAGGATAGACTTTCTTTTGAATTTAACAAGCTAAAAAACGCCAAACTGCATATCAGAAATTTTTTGGAAAAGAATTTCCATAAATATGAATTTGATGATCTTGTAGTTTTTGATGGTCGTCGGGATCTTTTTCTATGTGAACGTTGCGGCGCTGATTTCTCAGGTTGGAATGTAATAGATTTACAAAAAGAGTTAAATAAAACGACCGAATATTTGTTTTCACTAAACAAATTATCAGTTATTATAAACTACAGGTTAGACAAGTCGCATTTAAAAAGTAATAATCTGGAATATTGGCTTCACCCCATTGCCGCCAGACAAATTGTACCTAAATCTGCCGCATGGGATGCTGCAAGGCTCATGATGATATATAATGAGTGGAATAATCATCACGCTGATTTCCTTATAAAAGCTCAGTTACTCCTTAATAAAATCCAAACTTCTAAATAGTCCTTTTTTACAGGATAAATTCTTGACCTGATGTTGGAATTACGGCTTCAGGCAATCCGTACTGGTGAAGAAGCGTTGCAAAAGCTTTCTTTGCTTCATGCTCTCCGTGAACAAGGAACAATTTTTTTACGTGACCTTTCTGGTTTTTTAAATAATCAAGCATTTCTAGTTTATCGCCATGAGCGGAAAAAGAGTCCAAAACTTCAACATTGGCTTTGACTTCCATTTTATGCCCCAATAAGTAAATGCTTTTGTCGCCAGCTCTTAATTTTCCACCCGGCGTAAAAGGCGAGCAATATCCAACCATCAAAATAGTATTATTTGGGTTTTCAATATTGTGTGCCACATGGTGTTTTATCCTTCCCGCATTAATCATTCCCGAGGCACTAATAATAATCGCAGGCCCTTTTAGTTCATTTAGAGCCATTGAATCGGCTTGTTTGCGCAAGTATTTTAGCCTTTTAAAACCAAACGGATTTTCATCAAGGAGTAAATATTCAGTCAAATCCTCATCGAAACATTCGGGATGAGAGGCATACACCATCGTTGCATTGACCGCTAAAGGACTATCGACAAATACGGGTACCTGTGGCAATTTTCCTTCATTTTCCAGCTGATCGAGGATGAATAAGAGTTCCTGAGTCCTTCCAACACTAAAAGCAGGGATAATTACTTTTCCCCCCTTTTCAACACAGGTTTCAGTTAAAATCTGCAAAAATCTTTCTCTTTCCTTAGGATTAGAGTCGTGTTCTTTATTGCCGTAGGTTGATTCAGATATCAAGAAATCAACAGGTGGCAAAGGTTTGGGATTTCTTAAAATAGGTCGTTCGGGTCTGCCAATATCCCCTGTAAAGCCTAATAATTTTTCCTCTTTATTTTCAATAATACGCAGGGTTACTCCAGCACTTCCGAGAATATGACCTGCATCGGAAAATTGAAAAGAAACCTGGTCATTGATGTTTATCCAACGGTCGTAACCAACCGTGACAAATTGTTCCAAAGCTATGGGTACGTCTTTGCTTCTATACAAAGGTTCTTGAAAATCACGATCTTGATAACCAGCATTTCGAGATCTTTTTTTATGAAAAAACTCGGCATCTTTTTCTTGAATAAAGGCACTATCCAATAATAGAATATGAGAAAGATCACGCGTGGCATGAGTGCAATATATATTTCCCTTAAATCCGTCTTTTACTAATTTAGGAATTCTTCCGCAATGGTCAATATGGGCATGGGAAAGTATAAGGCAATCGATAGACTGAGGGTCGAATAACCATTCCTGATTGAAATTTTCCATATCAGGTCGATTACCCTGGTATAAACCACAATCTAATAAAATGGTGAACCCACTGTCTAGTGTTACCAAATGACTGCTCCCGGTTACGTCCTGAACACCACCACAAAAGGTTAATTTCATAATTTTTATTTATTCCAATATACGATATTTTTCAAGGTATATGGTATAAATGGACCTCTTATTTATTTAATCGTACCAATCCATCCTTTGGCTCTTTATAATCAGGGGCTAATCGCAGAGCTAGTTGATAATGTTTTTTCGCTTTTTCTTTATTTCCTAACCATTCAGCACTTAATCCACAATAAAATTGCCCTTCAATGAGGAGTGGATTCAACGAAATGGCCTGGTCAAATTGGCTTGATGCCTGTTCAATGGAATCTAGATCCAGAAAGATTAAACCTGCATTGAAAAAGGGATCTGCATTTTCTGGTTCAATACGTTGCAATTTTTTAAAAATACGAAGAGCGGATAGCAGATCATTATTTTTAGCCAGAAAATTAGCTTTGGCCATTAAAGCCTGTTTATTGGAAGGGTTCCTCTGTAGGGTAGTCTCATAGTACCTTTTTGCTATAGAATTTCCCTTTGCCTCTTGAAGCTGACCTAAAATAATCCATGCATCTTCAATATCTGCATCACCTTCTATAGCCTCTTGTAAACTATTTATGGCCCTGGCGGTATCACCTATTTCTTTGAAAAATATACCCGTTAAAAAAGCGGTTTCAGGCATTCCCTCTCCAATATTCCTTGCTTTTTCCAACGTTTTGAATCCTTCGTCATATTGTTTTAGAATAAGTTGAAGTTTAGCAAGATGCCTCATGGTTGGGGCTGAATTGGGAAATTTTTCTGCTGCTTTTATTAAAATTTGAAGTGCTTCATAAGACTTAAAGTAAGCCAAATAGGTGTCAGATAGCTTATGAAGGGCTTCCGGATGGGTTGAGTCTAATTTCCATGCTTGCATAAAATCAAGAACTGCCTCCTCAAATTTTTCATTTTCAAGGTAAAAACTACCCCTGACAAGGTATAAACTATCTTCGTCAGGGGTAGTTCCGATAGCCTCGTTCATATTTTTAAGGGTATGGTCAAAACCTGACGGAGAATTATCTATAAAGGGCTTATCGTTATTTTTACAGCCATATAAAAATAATATAGCTGGTAAAATAAACTTGCTTAGGCCTTTTTCCATTTTAACTATATTGAACATTGAATTAATTTAAATTATGGACAGCAAATTACAGCAATTTCTAAGATTTATATCTGTTATCACACTGATCCTATATATAAAAAATAATTCAGCCATCGCACAGGTTCTTGATATACCTTATCAAATGTCTATCAAAGGGGACATTGAGGTGATGTCGTTTTTTAAAAATACAGGTGGCGATACACTGATGGCGGGAAATTATAGAGGTTCCTGGAATGATATGAATAGGTTATGGACGTCGGCTGGAGAAAATGATCTGTTTTTAGGCAAATGGATGCAAGGTCAGTTCAAGGTCTTACTCTCTTGGGGAGGTACGAGAAATGATGTTTTGTTCGATGCAAAAAATCTGGCAAATGGCGATGTTATCCTGTCGGGAAGTTTTACCGAACGAATACAGATTAGCCAACAAATATTTACAACACAGGGAAATTCAAAAGCTACTTTTATAGCCAGAATAAATGAGAAAGGTGACTTACTATGGATCTCTCTTTTTCAAGGAAGTAGCTGGCAAGAGTGGGGTCAAATGCATTTCGACGAAACTGCTAATGAACTTATTTTATGTGGTAGTTTTCAAAATAGTTTGACTTTTGATAATGGACAAACTCTTTATGGTACAGGGGAATCATCGGTTTTTACGGGAATATTTTCTTTGAATACAGGAAAAGTAAAACAATTGAGGGCTTTTTCCGGTAGCTTCCCGAACAATCAAATGCAAGCTATTTCTTTATTTGTACGTGGAAATTCAATAGGTATTGCGGGTAATTTTGATCGAGATGTTTTAGTCGATTCACTATCTGTTATAGCTTCAACCCGCGATTGGGATGTTTTTTTAGTGTATCTGCGAAGAGAGGATTTAAGGGCAGAAAAACTGGTAAAATTTGGAGGTGTTTATGAACAGAGATTACTTGCCTCTTTTATGGATGTTAAAAACGGTGATATTTATCTGTCGGGTTCTCTTGCTGGAGCAATGAAGATAGGGGAGAATACAACCTTACAATCACAAGACGGATTATCAGATATTTTTTTATTAAAAATAGCTTTTGGGGGTAATGCACATTGGGCTACCCTGTTAGGTGGTGAGAATGTCCAGGCTCCTTTAGCTGTGTACAAAACCGATGGAAACGTTTGGTTAAGTGGATATTCTTTAGGGAAACTACGTTGGCAGGGTACCTCAACAGAAACATTTTCATCCTTTCATTCCTTTATTTCAACGTGGGCTTCAGAAGACGGAAAGCCTCAGAATATGTTAACATTTTCGGGGGACGGAAATGCCTTTCCTTCTCAGTTCAGGCAGTTTGACGGTCATTCTTTGCTGTTTTCTGGTTCCTATCGCGGGAAAGTATCCATAGCAAATGTCAATTTACCCTTTTCTTCTAACTATAGTGGGTTTTTGGGTTTTATCCCTTTGTCGGTCACCCGTCTTACAGAGAAATGGGAGGTTCCTCCATTTAATGTATTCCCAAATCCAGGTGATGGACGAATTTATTTAAATGGTATTTCAGAAAATGGGGAGGTTTCCGTTTGGTTTGGCGAAAAAAATATTTACCAAGGACTTGTTAATAATGGGGATAATTTTATCTCTTTGCCTTCCTCCTTGCCTAAGGGAACCTATCTTATTGTTGTTACCTTTGCAGATGGTCGTACGCAAACTAGGATGTACCTGAAAATTTGAAAGGTCATTCTTAGGGTTAATGCGTCTAACAAGGTTTGAAATAAATTGAATTTCTTTAGGTATTTATCTGAAAAAGCAGGAATATAGATAGAATATTGCTTTAAAAAATTAATCTTTTAAAAATAATGGCATAATTCAAAAGATATCGATTATTTTTGTCGTTCTTATTAAAAACAAATGACAATGATTAGAATATTTTTGTTTTCCCTACTTATAGTTTCCTCTGTTGGACTAAATGCTCAGCGTTATGGTCACATGAACTTCAATGCTTTTTTGACTTCATTAACAGACACCCGCAAGGCAGACATTGATTTAGAGGAATACCAAAACACCTTGGTAGCTGAAGGTCAGGCGATGGCTGAGAAATTTAAAAATAATTATATTGCCTTTATGAAGGAACAGCAATCTGGTAATCTTGCTCCTATTAAGGAAAAAGAGCAACAAGAGTTACTTCAAAAGGAACAAGAAGCAATTCAGGCTTTTGAACAGCAAATACAACAAAAACTTCAGGTAAAAAGGGAGGAACTGTTAAAACCTATTGTGGATAAAATAACTGCAAAGATCAAAGAGGTTTGTACAGAAAACAAGTTCGTTATGGTTTTTGATACGAGTTCTTTTAATGCTCTTTTATTTACCCCTGATTCAGAGGATATTACAGCGCTTGTAAGAACAAAAATGTTGGTTGTTCCTGCAACGAAATAATATAATTATACTTTAAGAAATATGAAAAAGGGCGAAATGAAATCCATTTCGCCCTTTTTTATTCGTTACAGCGTGACTTTTTACCAAATAAGGTTATGTTAATTTATTTTGACCATTAAGTCCTTATAATTGACCTTGCTATTAGGGTCATGGCCTTGAATAGCAATGGTTCCACTACTTAAAATTCTTTGAAGTTGGCCTTCTTTTCTAAGAGGTGTTTTAGGTTCGGTATAATCAACGATAGTAACGCCATTTATTTTTGTTATGATTCGTTTCCCCTTAACGGTTACATGTAGTTCAAACCATTCATTATCGGGGGTATTTACTTCAGCAACATCTACTATATTGTATAGGCTGGCTGTTCTTCTCCAGTCACTTTGGGAATTATTAACTTGTATTTCGTACCCTTTTGCCGGCCATGCTTTTTCCAAAAACTCGGTATGAATATAAAGACCAGAATTGGCCTGAGGAAAAGTCATAATCTGCACTTTTAATTCAAAATCCTTGAAATTATGATTTGCAAGAGGTCCGTCGTAAAAAAGGTGAGCTCTGGGGCCATGAACCGTTAAGGCTCCCTCCGTCAGATTGAAAGTCTCAGGATTTTCACTTGCTTTCCATGCTTTTAAATGTTCTCCTTCGAACAATTTTACCCACTGGGCATTCATCGTCATATTTACACTGAATACGACCCAGAGGAGGAGCATTATTTTTTTCATTTTTTGTTTTTTTAGGTTATTAAGTTATTAAATATAATTCTTTTGGATTAAAATAAGGTGAAATCATTCAATTATATTGGTAAAACGAAAACAAGGATATAAAACACGATGTAAATCTATGTTTTATATCCCTGTCAGGAAAACTTTAAATAGATAAAACTTAAGCTTTAGCGCTGGCTTCTTTAGAATTCATTTCTACGGTGAACTCGTCCACTAAAATTCTGCCACAATGCTCACAAGCCATAATATTTTTACAAGTAAAAATCTCTAATTTCACCTGTGGTGGAATTTTATTGAAACAACCTCCGCAGGAATCTCTTTGAATAGTTACCACGGCGAGACCATTTCTATAAGATTTTCTTATTTTGTCATAAGACTTCAGTAATCTTTCTTCGATACCATTTCTAGCTTTCACAGAGCGTTTACGAAGAGCATTTTCTTCGTCATTTGTTTTAGCTATAATGTCGTCGAGTTCAATTTTTTTCTGCTCTAATTCTTTTTGTTTTACATCTCTTTTTGAAATACTGGTGGTCAGCGCTTCCTTTTTATTTTCAATTTCGATGGTAACATTCTTCTTTCTTCTTTCAGCCAGCTGAATTTCAAGTTTTTGAAGTTCTAACTCTTTGGTAAGGGCTTCAAATTCTCTATTATTTTTAACGTTATCAAGTTGAGTTTGGTAACGGACAATTAAACTTTCAGATTCTTTAATAGAGGCATCATATTGAGCTGCATTGCGAATATGATCTTCAACAATGGATTTTGCTTTTTCGATGCGCGTATCAAGGCCGACGATTTCATCTTCCAAGTCGCTTACCTCTATGGGTAATTCGCCTCTAAGTACGGCAATCTGGTCTATTTTAGAGTCTATTTGTTGAAGCTCGTAGAGCATTTTCAACTTTTCAGCTACTGTTTTTTCAACGGCCATGTTGGGCAGGTTTATGATATATTCAAAATTATTGGTGATAATACACCGGATTGGTAACTACGGTTGTTGACCGAATGGCAAAATTAGTAAATTTTTCAGAAATAATTTGCTTTATTAAGTTAACTGCACACACTTCTGATTCATAATGACCAATATCGGCGATTATAATTTTATTATTTGCTTCCTGAAACTGGTGGTATTTGTAATCTGAGGTGACCAATATATCTGCTTGTGCCTGGAGAGCGTCAGGCAATAAAAAGCTTCCACTCCCGCCACAGATTGCTACCTTATGAATTTTATCCTTGCAAAGAAAAGTATGCTTTATAACTTTGAGAGATAAGTTGTTTTTCAATAAATTCAAGAAATCAACAGGAGGCATTGGCTGATCGAGATATCCAACCATGCCTGCGCCCACCAGGTATGAAGTGTTTTTTACCCCGGTAATTTCTTTAAAAGGAGTTTTACCTGTTGATGAATCAATAATATGGCATGCTTCGGAAAGTTGATGATTAAGAAGAACCATTGATAATTTACCCTCTGGCATATTTGCCATACCAGCCTGATAAGAAATAGAATGAGGCTTCAATAAATTTATTTGAGGTAGTATTGTATTTGCTTCATTCTCTGAAAGGACACATTGAAGTTGCGATAATAAACCCGGTTTTTCTTGCAGAATGGACCTATTAGTAAGCCCAATAATTTTCGCTAAAGTTTCATTTATGCCTCTGTGATAGGCGTTATCCAGATTGGTATGAATTACATAAATGGCGATATCATTTTTTATGGCTTTAAGCAGTATATTTTCAACAAAACCTCCCTGGGATAATTTTTTTAATGGCTTAAAAATGATGGGGTGGTGTGAAACGATCAAATTGGCTCCATTTTGAATTGTTTCATTAATAACTTCGAGAGTCACGTCCAGGCAAGTCATAATACCCGTTATAACGGTTTGATGTTCGCCAACCAGTAGCCCACAATTATCATAATCTTCCTGCCAGCTTGCAGGCGCATGCGAAGAAAGAACACGAATAACGTCTTGTATTTTAGTTTGCATCCTTGGTCAATTTTTAAGTATAAAATCGGCCATTTTTGTGGACGATATATCAGGCAACAGAGGAATTCGCACTACCTCACCCTTATTTTCCAACACAAAAGCTGCCCCAGCTATATTTTCAAGCGTATAATCGCTTCCTTTGGCAAGTACATCTGGAATAATGGCTCGAATTAAATTTTCAGGATTTAATTCAGAGAACGGAATAACCAGATCGACTGCTTGAAGGGAGGCCAAAACAAAAGCCCTTGAACTCAGTTTGTTAAATGGCCGATCATTTCCTTTTAGTTTGTGTACAGAGGAATCGTCATTCAGACCAACAATTAGTTTCGTTCCAAATTTGGCAGCGTCGGCCAGAGAATGGGCGTGGCCGGCATGGAAGAGATCGAAACAACCGTTCGTAAATACTATTTTTTCTTTGTTATTCTTCCAGATGGAAATTAGGTCGAGCGCATCTTCCAAATTGGACATTATTTTATTTTCAATATTTTCCTTTACACTCATTTTATAAACTAACTGTTGGCTTATAACCTCTATTTATTAGGGGTAAGCAGATGAGTGAAATAGCACCGTACAAGAGAGTACCCCCAATTTGAATGGTGAAAAAGGAAATATTTGCCCATGAAAAACCATCTTCAAAACTAATACCATACACAGCAAGGCCAATTTGAGTCATAAAATGGTAGGTTCCCATACCGCCAGGAGAAGGAACAACAATGCCCCAACCACCGAGGATAAAAACGAACAATGCAGCTGAAACCGTTAAATTCTCAGTAATATGGAATGAAAGCAGGGTGAGGTAAGTCATTAAAAAATACATAGTCCATATAATGGCAGTATGCAACAAAAACCGACTTTTACTTGGAATTTCTTTTATACTTTTAAGCCCACTGACAAAACCTTCGAAGAGATGTCGGATGGTATTGAAAATAGACCAGGCACTCATTTTTTTTCTAAATTTCCAGGCTACCAGCGTCATTAAAATCATTGCTGAAAGCAAGAAAACGACTAGGCCTATTTTCTCCCCAAAGCCTTCATTGGGATTAATATATTTTACGGCGATGGCTGAAATTTTATCAAATTCGATGATAAACCCTAGTAAGGTAATGGCTAAAATCATGAAAAGATCAGCAATTCTGTCCACGACAATAGTACCGATAGCTTTTTCCACAGGGATTCTCTCATATTTGGCGATAGATCCGGCTCTGGCAACTTCTCCAAAACGGGGAAGGGCCAAATTTGCAAGATAACCCACAATGGTAGTGAAAAACGCATTGCTCAATTTTGGGTGATATCCCATGGGGTGTAACAGCATTTTCCAGCGTATGGCTCTGCTAAGATTAGAAATGCCATAACAAAAAAGGCTTGCGTAAATCCACAAATAATTGACCCCAGAGAAATCATTTTTTAGTTTATCCCAAAGGCTACATTGGGCGGCTGGAATATTCTTTAAAGCACAATCTTCCAAATATGCTTGCTGTTGATTTCTATACAAAAGCCAAAGTAACAGGAATCCAAAAGCAAAAAAAAGGACCAATTGCAGACCGGTCAACAATGTCTTTTTCATATAAACAGGTATCTAAATCGGGCTATTGATAGCACACAAATAGCAAATATAATAGAATAGCTAAAAGAGAGGGCATAGTTATGTTGTTATTTTTCCTTTTTGTCGTATAATTTTCGTACTTTTGTAAATTATTTTGGAAATCTTCCCTAATAGAATAGTACAAAAGTAAGTCAATGGGTAAAATAAAAGTCTTGATTGTAACGCAAGAAATGGAACCTTATACGCTTGGTTCTGAAATTGCCAAACTTTCCAGGAAGTTGCCGCAATACCTTCAGGAAAAGGGAATGGAGGTAAGGGTTTTGATGCCTAAATTTGGATGTATTAATGAGCGAAGACATAGATTACACGAAGTGGTCCGCTTATCTGGCATGAATATTATCGTTGATGATGATGATTTTCCGTTGATTATAAAAGTTGCCTCGCTTCCGGATATCCGAATGCAGGTCTATTTTTTAGATAATGATGATTTTTTCAAAGGTAGAGAGATTTTTCACGACCTCAAAGAAGTGGAATATGATGATAATTCTGACAGAATGATTTTTTTCTGTAAAGGTGTCATTGAGACGGTAAGGAAATTTGGTTGGTCACCTGATATTGTGCATTGCCAGGGATGGATGACTAGTTTAGTTCCTTTTTACCTTAAGACGGCTTACAAAAATGACCCTCTTTTTAATAAGGTGAAGGTAATTTATTCAGTTTTTAAAGATACCTTAGAAAAATCATTTGACTCTAAATTTTTTACAAAGGCAAGTATCAATAATTTACAGGAGGCTGATCTTTCCGCTTTTCGCTTGGGTGATGAGGTGGTTTTGCATCAGGGAGCTATAGTTTACGCTGACGCTGTAATTCAGGCGGAGGAGCTACTTGACGAGGCTCTACAAAGTGCCATTAATGAAATAAAGGATAAGCCTTTGTTAAAAATGGAAGGGGAGGATTTATTTTCAGGTGTTCCTGATTTTTATAGGGCAATGCTTCCGGAAGAAGAAAATTAGATGGCCAAACAACCCTGCGTTTCTTTTTAACCTCTTTTTTCCTATTAATGAATTGTATTAAGATTAGTATTATGAAATATTTCAGGGATTTTGCCCTCTTTTCAATAGCTGCCCTTTTGTTGGGTGCTTGTAATGACTCTACTTCATTTGGCTTGGATCTTCTATCGGAAGATACCACAAAAGTTGGATTTTCAGATACTTTGCTTGTGCAGTCAACTACCGTGTCGGGTGATTTAGTCGAGGTTTATTCTCCATTCACCGCGGCAAGTGCCTATTTATGTGGCCGGTTGAATGATCCAATTTTTGGTAAATCTGATGCCTCTATCTATATGCAGGTATTACCCCAACAAGGACTTTTCTATGATTTTAAAGATAAGCAAGTGGACTCTATTGTCTGGGTGTTGCCTTATGATACCACCGCTTTTTATGGAAATTTATCAGCTCCTATCACCTTTAATATCTACCCTTTGGCAGAGCAGATGGATAGGACAAATACCTACAATTCAAATACTAATTTTGCGACAGAAGCATTACCCATAGGCACTGTTACCGTTACGCCAACTTTTGCATCCACCCAGGTTTTTGATTATCGTCAGGGAACCATTGATACCTTGAGGTTTCCACAGATTAGAATACCTATAAATAAAACTACTTTTTTAAAGCCATTTGCTCAGGCTGATAGTACAAACTATACTTCTGATGCCGATTTCTTTAAACTTTTTAAGGGTGCCGTTCTAAAACCTGCTGATAATGCTCAGTCTATAGTGGGAATAAATCTTCAAAGTAATTATGCTGGTTTATATTTTTATTACAATGGATCTACTAGCCCTGGGCAATTTCAGTATGTGACCAATGGTTATTCTGCTAAATTATCCTCGTTTAGTCACGATTTATCGTCGTCAAAGCTTAAAACTACACTTGATAAACCTTTTTCGGCTGACGGTTCTACTATATATACCCAGGCTATGGCTGGTGTTTTAGGTGCTATAAGAATCCCGGAAATTACGAAATTAAAAGGAAAAATAATCAATTTCGCTGAGTTGGAGCTTCACATTGAAGCACTTAAAGAAGATAATACTACTTATTTTCCTCCAGCCTCGCAAATTATTTTGTTCTACAAAAATACGGCAGGGAATTATGTTGTTACCTCTGATGTATTGGTTGCTGGCGAAGAAGTTTTCAAATTAGTCGGCGGAAATCCTGTATTCGCTGCAGACGGAAGCCCCGGTAAATACAGAGTAAATTTAAGTACGCACTTAAATAAGATGGTAGATGGCAAAGTTCCCCCTGAAATTTATATTCGTGTTTTCCCAAGAAGTGAACGCGCTGCAAGGTCTGTATTATATGGAGCAGGACACCCTAAGTATGGAGCTAAATTAAAGGTAACCTTTACAGAGTTACCTAAATAGGTAGTTTAATTTATTTATCTGAAGTTTTGTGACAAATTCAACCGTGTAAACTTTTGTGGTTAATAATTCTTTTTAAAGGTTTTGATTAAAATATTTGAAACGGATGTTCTTTCATCCATCTCAATAGTATTTTTAAAATCTTTTTTCAGCTGTATTTCCTACCCATTTTTTTTAATGTATGATTTTTTAATGAGTTAAACTAATGAGTTTAGTTTAATACGCTCATTTTCATGCTTTAGGAGCTTCTAACCTTATATTTTTATTCATCAAAAATAAATCTTAAAAATGCTTAAAGACGTATTGAAAAAATTTACAATAACTGACATATTATTGTTTATTGCTGCTTTTAGTTCCCTTATTTTTTCCGAAATCTTGTATTTCAATGGAGAGGAAAATTCAGCTATTTTTATTGGTATTTGGGTGCCATCTATTTTAGCTTTTGGTATCTATTTAAAACTTATAACCAACCAAAAAAATGATTGAAATTATACCATATTTTGCGGGTTTTATTACCATTTTATTTGGATTTGGATTTTATTTTGGCCTAAAAGAATTTAAAAAATTCAAATAAAGGGTTTAAAATTGTCAATATATTAAATAATTTTCAATCAATAGGAGTGCAGATTTATTAATATTATGAATCCCAGGGATATCTTACTTCGGTAAGCGTTAATCCCTCAGCGGGCACTGATAACCCTTGTTTTAAGAAACTTTGATTGTCGAGGGCGAATTCAAGTTCCCCGAGGCTCATTTTTTTTATGCCTACTTGTATTAGTGCCCCTACAATTAATCGTACCATACCTCTTAGGAAGCGATTGGCAGAAATTTTATAGGTAGCTGTTTGTTTTTCTTCATCGAAAACCCAGGTGCTTTCATAAATTTGGCAAATCATGCTTTGAGCGCTATGACCTGTTTTACAAAATGGGGTAAAATCGTGGTATTTAGCTATTAATAGCGCTGCTTTTTGCATCAGTAAAAAGTCAGGTTTCAGGACAAAACCATATTTCCAGGTATTGTGAAGAACGAAAGGATTTTTTTGAAAGGTAATATGGTATTCATACGTTCTACGGCAAGCCTGGAAACGCGCATGTCGGGATAAGTCATCTTGAAGAATAAATTGTTTAATGGCTATATCCTTAGGGAGTAATCTATTGATGGTTTGCAAAAAATGAGTGGGAAGTTCTTTTTCTATATCAAAATGACAGAAGTATTGACTGGCATGAACCCCAGTATCCGTTCTACCACAGCCAAAAACGGTTATAGTGTTACGCAAAACGGTTGAAAATGCATTTTCAACCGTTTCTTGAACACTTATTTTATTTGGTTGACGCTGCCAACCGTGGTAGTGAGTACCTAAGTACGAAAGTTCTACAAAATATCTTTTAACATCAGATGCCATAATTTGAACACTAGGCCGCGTGTTGGGAAGCTATTTTAGATCTGTTTAGTTTTTCTATGGCATAGGAAAGATCCAGGTCAAAAGTTGTCTTGTCTTTTTGCGATGGTAATTCGAACATAGCATCTGTTAGAATAGCTTCACAAATAGAACGAAGACCACGTGCACCTAGCTTGAATTCCATAGCTTTTGTGGCGATAAAAGAAATGACCTCGGCAGAAAAATTTAATTCCACTCCTTCATAACTAAATAATTTTTGATATTGCTTTACCAAAGAATTTTTAGGTTCTGTCATTATCCTAACCAAGGCATCGTGATCTAATGGATCCAGATAGGTAAGAACAGGTAATCTGCCGATAAGCTCCGGAATGAGACCAAATGATTTTATGTCCTGCTGAGAAACGTATTGTAATAAATTTTCCTTATCAAAAGACTTATCACCTTCCTTTTTGAAGCCTATCACCTGTGTATTAACTCGTCGGGCAATAAGTTTTTCAATCCCATCGAAAGCACCACCACAAATAAAAAGAATATTTTCAGAATTAACCTTCACCATTTTTTGCTCAGGATGCTTTCTGCCACCTTGAGGGGGAACATTGATATCGGTACCTTCAAGCATTTTTAGTAAAGCCTGTTGAACGCCTTCACCAGAGACATCACGGGTAATAGAAGGATTATCACTTTTTCTGGCAATCTTATCTATTTCGTCTATATATACAATGCCTCTTTCTGCTGCGCTCACATTGTAATCACAAACCTGAAGTAACCGGCTTAAGATACTTTCCACGTCTTCGCCAACATACCCTGCTTCAGTAAAAACGGTAGCATCAACAATGGCGAAAGGAACATTTAACATTCGGGCAATGGTTTTAGCCAGTAAAGTTTTTCCTGTCCCAGTGCGACCTATAAGTAGAATATTTGATTTTTCGATTTCAACATCATCTTCTTTGGGTTGTTGCAACCTTTTATAGTGATTGTAAACAGCAACGGAAAGATACTTTTTTGCTTCATCCTGACCAATAATATATTGATCTAACTTCGCTTTCATCTCCATAGGAGAAAGAATATGATTATCAGAAGAACCTTGCTTATCTGAAGAGAGATTAGAATTTCCCGCTCCCTTCGCACGCGCGCCATTTTTCATGCCACCATACAGTTCTTCCTGAACAATATCATGTGCTTGCTCAACACATACTTCACATATATGGGCGTTAATACCCGCTATGAGCATAAGTGTCTCCGACTTATCTTTTCCACAAAATGAACAGTGGAACGATGTTTTATTTTTTGCCATTTATTTCAATGAAGAATTAAGCTTCTTTCTTTTTTTCTTTGTTGCTTTTATCCAGGACCTCGTCTAATAATCCATAAGCTACTGCTTCTTTGGAGGTCATCCAATTATCTCTGTCACAGTCCTTTTCAATAGTCTCATAGGTCTGTCCAGTATGATTGCTAAGGATATCGTATAATGATTTTTGTTGCTCTTTAACTAAAGTGTAGTAAATTTCCATATCAGATACCTGACCTTGCATGCCACCTAATGGTTGGTGAATCATAACACGGCTATGCGGAAGACCAGATCTTTTTCCCTTAGTACCCGCTGCCAAAAGTACGGCACCCATTGATGCTGCCATACCCGTGCAGATAGTTGCTACGTCGGGGCTAATATACTGCATGGTATCATAAATACCCAAACCAGCTATAACAGAGCCTCCGGGACTATTTAGAAACATCTGAACGTCTCTTTTAGAATCTGTAGATTCTAAAAACAATAATTGAGCTTGAATTACATTAGCAACATATTCATCAATAGCCAGACCAAGGAAAATAATCCTATCCATCATCAGCCTTGAGAATACGTCTAAACCAACGATATTCATCGATCTTTCCTCGATAACATTGGGGGTAAACGCTCTGATATCAGGAATAAAAGATCCTGATTTTTGTGCATATTTATCCAAGTGCATGCCGCTCATTCCTAAATGTTGAACAGCGTATTTACGGAACTCATCTTTTTGAATCATGGTTTAAGTTTATTTACTAGGGAAACAACCAAAATAAAATAGGGTTTTAATTACTCAGGAATAAATTAATTAAAAATTATTCTGCCACTATTTCCTCTTCACTATTTTCTCCTTCAAGACTTTCTTGCTTATTAAATATTTTTGTTTTTTCTTCAAAAGCCTCTTTTGTGAGAACTATTTCATTAAGACTAACGGCCTCTTGAATTTTGAACATCATCATAGAATTTTCCAATTCATCATAAGCTTGATTCACCTGTTTTTCGTCGTCCATCATTTTCTCAACCATATTTTGAATAAATGATTCCATTCCGGCAACCTGCTGTCCAAAATAACCTCTAATTTTATTAGATAGGTGGCTTTGAACCATTTCCTTAGTCACCTGAACGTTCAGCGCACCTAATAACAGCGATTTTAAGTAGCTCCATTTGATAGACGAAATAACATTTGGAAATTCAATATCCAGTTTTTCAGCTGTTAAATTCTTGTCAGATTCAAGTAAATACCTTTTTATAAAGGCTTCCGGTAACTGAATTTCATGTGAGGTCATGAGTTTTTCCTGAATATCTCTGAATAAAAGACCATTTGAATAGCTTAAGGTCTCATTGCCCAGGTGTTTTCTTATAACCTCTTTTCCTTCAGTACTATTCGTAACATTGTTTGTACCAAATGCTTTTTGGAAAAATGCCTCATCTTCTGTAGCTGGCAAGATTCTTTTAGCTTCGAGTATTTTCAAGCTAAACTTATCTGAGAAAGTACTGTCGTCGCTATCGTCTAATTTAAGAATATGTTTTCTAAATAACTTTTCCTCTAGTCTGGCATCAAGATCAGTAACTTTATCCACGGTAAAAGAATCTCCGACAGATAGTTTTTTGAGTTGTTCTTTTATATCTTCGCTTACATCATCAAAGCTGATAACGTTATTTACTTTAAGAGAATCGGCTGTTTCCTCGCCGTCAATGAGTTCGGTAAAATCACAGGTTAACAAATCTCCCTGAGTAAATCCACTGTCAACGGGAGAAGGTTCCCCTAAATCTTTTAACAAATTCTGATAAGCTTCCTCCACTTTATCATCTGCCACCTCCTGAACGAAGTAATCATAGGTAGTTTCTTTGTCAAGGCCCAATAATTTGACTTCAGGGTAAAGGCCGACATCAAAAAGGAAATCCATGGGTTCTAAATGAAAAACATCGAAGTCATAAATAACTTGTTTTTCATTAATAAGTGGCTCACCAAACAAGAGAAGTTTTTCATCCCTTATATAGTTTGACAGACCCTCTTTTACTTCATTATTAACAATATCGAGAAGTACAGACTGTCCGTACAACTTTTTTACGTAGCTCTCAGGGGTTTTTCCTTTCCTAAAGCCTTTGATTTGAGCTTTTTGAGCATATTTTTTTAACTCGGCGTTTAACTTAGGCAGATAATCATCTGTTGCAAGCTTAACAGTAAGAACGGCACTCAATTCATCCACATTTTCTCTGACGACAGTTGGCATAAGGCTGAATTATTTAAATTAATGAAATGGGTAAGACTAAAAAAATTTTGCAGTTACCCAAGAAGGATAACTGCAAATACAACACTTGTACGGGTGAAGGGACTCGAACCCCCACGCCTCGCGGCACCAGATCCTAAGTCTGGCACGTCTACCAATTTCGCCACACCCGCGTACAATCAATAAAATTAGCTGATATTCAGCTTTTAAATAATTTGACCGCAAATATAAGATATTTTATAGTCAATAAAAAATATAATTTGAATCTTAGGCATAATTTTTTTTTTGAAAAATTAAATGATGGTTAAATGGGACAAAATGAGTATTTTAGACGTTATCTAATAGTTAATTATAATTATTTTTTTAAACAAGTATGGAAACATTTTTGGTTGGTGTACAGGAAGAACGTAAAGTAGTTGAAGCAGCTTACGATGGGCTGATTCAATCTATCAGAGTTTCTATGGACGAAAAAGATCGGAAAGATATCAGAGAAGCTTATGAAATTGCCCTAAAGGCTCATGCTAATCAAAGAAGAAAATCGGGCGATCCATATATTTTACATCCTATAGCGGTAGCAAGAATTTGTGCCGAGGAAATCGGTTTAGGTCCAACGGGCATCATTTGCGCTCTTTTACACGACGTTGTAGAGGATACAGAAATTACTTTATCTGATGTTGAAAATAAATTTGGTGTTCGTGTTGCTAAAATCGTAGATGGTCTCACAAAGCTTGATGCCGCGTATAATGCAGAAAGTCACCAGGCGGAAAATTTCAAAAAGGTACTTTCTACTTTAATTGATGATGTCAGGGTGGTGCTTATTAAAATGGCCGATAGGTTGCATAATATGAGAACGCTCGGGTTTATGGAACGTCACAAACAACTGAAAATAGCTGCTGAAACAAGTTATATATATGCTCCGTTGGCTCATAGATTAGGGCTTTATAACTTTAAAACTGAGTTTTTAGACCTTTGTATGAAAATAACAGATTCTGAGGTCTATCAGAACATTGCTAAAAAGCTGAATGAGACAAAAAAAGATAGAGAAAATTATGTCAATAAATTTATTGCGCCGTTAAAGGAAAAATTAAACGAACTTGGCTTTTCTTATCGAATTTTTGGTCGGCCTAAATCTATTTATTCTATTTGGAATAAAATAAGGACTAAAAAGGTAGAGTTTGAGGAGGTTTATGATTTGTTTGCCGTTCGAATTATCATCGATGTACCCGCAGATAAAGAACGCATAAGTTGTTGGCAAGCTTATTCTGTAGTAACTGATGTTCATACGCCTATAGCAGATAGATTAAAAGACTGGATTACCACACCGAAATCAAATGGTTATGAGTCATTGCACACTACGGTGATTGGACCCGGTGGTCGCTTTGTTGAAGTCCAGATTCGTACTGAACGCATGGATGAAATTTCGGAAAAGGGCTATGCCGCACACTGGAAATATAAAGGAATATCCTCTCAGCCAGATGTTTATGAACGTTGGTTAGATTCTGTAAGGGAAACCATAGAAAATCCCTCAGCTAATGCTATTGAGTTTTTAGTAGATTTTCGAGCCAATAGTCTGTTTAAAGAAGAGGTTTATATTTATACGCCTAAAGGAGATGTTCAGTTGCTTCCGGCAGGTTCTACTGCGCTTGATTTTGCTTTCCATATACACACTGATGTTGGGTACCATTGCACTTCAATAAGGGTAAATAATAAATTGGTTCCTTTTGGTAAAGTATTAAAAAATGGGGATCAGATTCAAGTCCATACGTCAAAAAATCAAAAACCCTCGGAAGATTGGTTAAAAATGACCACCACGGGTAAAGCGCAGGCCAAAATTAGGTCGGCAATGAAGGAGGAAAGAAAAAGAAAAGGCGAAATAGGAAAGGAATATTTAGAAAGGAAGTTAAAAAATCTGAAAGTTGAATTTGAGGAATCTTTAGAGCTAATATTAAAGGTGTTCGATTACAAATCGTCCGTTGATCTTTATTTCGATATTGCTACTGAAACCAGAGATATTCAGGATATTTTTAAACGTTTTCACGTTGACGCTGGTAAATTAAAGGAAATTTCAGTCCCTTTTGTTTTTCCCGATCTGGATAAACAAGGTGCGGAAAAGAAAACGTCTGTAAAGCCCTCTGAGAAACCAAAGCTATTGGTAAACGGTGAGTCAGCAGAACAATATGAGTATAGTCTGGCAAATTGTTGCAATCCACTTCCTGGTGATGATATTTTTGCTTTTCTAACCCATAATGTTGGGCTGAAAATTCATAGAAGTTCCTGCCCTAATGCCGCGCATTTAATGGTAAATTATGGTTATAGAATTTTATCTGCTTCATGGCAGCAGTCTAATGCCGAGGTGAATTTTATCGCAGAAATTAAAATAACAGGTGTAGATAGTGGCCCGGGCGTGATTGAACAGCTTTCTCACCAGATTTCTTCACAATTAGGCCTGAATATTCGCTCTATGGCCATTGAAGGCGACGAAGGTTACTTTGAGTGTAGGCTAAAAATAATAATTAAAAATACGGACCAGCTTCACATGGTTATTAAATCTTTACAGGCGCTCGATAATATTTCTTCGGTGGTTAGGCTAGATTGATTAATTTTGCTAAATAATACAAAGGTTATGGTTGAGACAAAAACTACGAATGAAGTTTTTACAGAGGTAAAAAGAATATTTACCGCGTTTCTGGAACAACAGAATCAGCGGAAGACACCGGAGAGATTCGCTATTTTAGAGGAAATTTATCACAGAACGGATCATTTTGACGCCGAAGCGCTCTATATCCACATGAAAAATCAAAGTTATAGGGTGAGTAGGGCCACGGTTTATAATACCCTGGAACTACTGGTTCATTGCGATCTGGTGAAGCGTCATCAATTTGGCAAAAATCTCGCTCAATACGAAAAATCTTTTGGTTTCAAACAACATGATCACTTAATCTGTCTGGATTGTAGTAAGGTGCTTGAGTTTTGTGACCCACGAATTCAACAAATAAAAACGATGATGGGTGAACTTCTTCACTTTAAAATTGCGCATCATTCCCTAAATCTTTATGGACATTGTGATGGCGCTTGTGATAAAAACAAGAAAAACTTACCTACTCCGACTTAAATAAACGCCAAATAAAATCAAAAACATTCCGGCAAAATTCCACCATCCCATTATTTCTCCATCTAAAAATCCCCACATCATAGCCACTAAGGGCATCATATAGGCTACCATAGAGCCAAAAAGGGGCGAGGTTTGCTGAATGAGCTCGAAAAATATAACAGAAGCTAATACAGTGCTTACCAGAGATAAAAAGAAAATGTAACCCACCGCTTGCCAGGCGCCGGGCTGAACACTCAAAATTTCTGTGAAATTGGTGAACCCAATCAGATAAACAAATAAGGGCACGCCAGTTAACCCAAAAGAGTAAATACTAATTTGAAAACTAGGGATTCCTTTCAGTTTTGTACCCACTACGTTCGCTCCTGTACCGTATAATACTGCGGCAATAACCACTAATATACCCCAGCGTATTTCTCCTTCTGGTATGAAAATCGACCCTTGTGTAATTAATAAATAAGCACCGGCAAGACCCAGTATGACACCAAATATTCTAAGCCAGGCAAAAGGTAAATTGAAAAATAATACACCCAGGAATAAAGTAAATAAAGGTGTAAGTGAATTTAAAATACCAGCCATGGATGAACTTATATGCATTTGTGCATTGGCAAATAAAAAGGCTGGTATCGCGCTACTTGACAGGCCAACAAAAACAATCAAATGAACCTTACTCCAATCAAATTTTTTAAATTGTAATATCATGAAGGGTAAAAATATTAATCCTGACATCCCCATACGCAAGCTCGCAACCTGTTCGGGTGGAAAAACACCGAGACCTTTTTTGATTAATATGAAGGATGTCCCCCAAATCAAACTTAAAATGAATAACGTCAGATAGGCTCTACCTTTCGAAATCGTAGTGGGAAAAAATATCCTTTTCATAATTTTTGAAGAAATTTGTCGCAAATTAACTTTTCTTTGCAGATGTTGTTAACTTTTATACCTTTAAATGGTTCACTCTGTTTCGGTATTCCTTTTTATTAGACAATTTTATTTATGAAAGTAACAGATTATTTAAAAAATGCAGGCAATAAAACGCTGATCTCCTTTGAAGTTCTACCGCCGCTAAAAGGGAGTGGTATGCAGGATATTTTTAATCTTTTAGATCCATTGATGGAGTTTAAGCCCCCTTTTATTGATGTGACATATCACAGGGAGGAATATATTTATAAAAAGCAGGATTCGGGCTATTACGAAAAAACGGCCATAAGAAAAAGACCTGGAACGGTGGGTATCTGTGCTGCCATTATGCATCGATATGAGGTAGATGCCGTACCACACCTCATCTGCGGTGGCTTTAACAGGGAGGATACAGAAAATGCGCTCATTGATTTAAATTTTCTTGAAATAAATAATGTCCTTGCCCTACGGGGTGATGCACTGCAATTTGACTCTAAATTTGTCCCTGAACCAGGTGGAAATGCTTATGCGCTCGATTTGGTTAAGCAAGTAGATGATATGAATCATGGTCGATATTTAGATGAAAATATTGAAAATGGACAAAAAACTGATTTTTGTATTGGCATTGCCGGCTATCCGGAAAAACATTTTGAGGCCCCAAATATGGAAAGTGATCTCGCTTTTATAAAAAAGAAGGTTGAGGCTGGTGCAGATTATATTGTTACTCAAATGTTCTTCGATAACAAAAAATATTTTGAATATGTTGAAAGTTGCAGAAATGCGGGTATTCATATTCCTATTGTACCAGGTTTAAAGCCATTGACGAAAATGTATCAGCTCAGTTCAATTCCCCGGCATTTCTATATTAATCTTCCGGATGATTTAGTCTCAGCTTTCCTTTCGGCAAAAACGATGGAGGCAAAACGTCAAGTGGGCATTGAATGGTGCGTTGCGCAAAGTCAGGAGCTTAAAGCAGCGGGAGTTCCTTGTTTACACTATTACACTATGGGTGATGTGGATACCATTAAAAAAATTGCGGAATCCGTATTTTAATATTATATTAGAATGTCCTATTAGTTCATCTTCCTAATTATTGTTTTTATGTCATTTATTCGACCTTTTATGCTGAAGTGTATTATCTCTTTTCTTTTTATTTTAGGGATAAATGCTTCGCTTTTCTCACAGCTAAAATCGCCATATAATTTCCTTTCTAATCGATTTGGAGAAGAGTTTACGCCGCATGAATCTCTGGTTGAATATGTCAAGCACGTGGCTGACAATAGTTCTCAGGTGAAATTGATAGAATACGGTCGTTCTACTGAGAATAGACCCTTATTGTTGACTTTTATTTCAACACCTGAAAATCTGGCTAATTTAGAACAAATCAGGACTAACAACCAAAGAAGAGCGGGATTACTCCCCGGGAAAACAGATCCTAAATGGGACAATCTTTCCATTGTCTGGCTAAGTTTTGGTGTCCATGGAAATGAGGCATCTTGTTCTGAAACGGCGATGATTACTCTTTTTGAATTGGCCAGTGCCGCAGATGATAATATTAAGAAACAACTGAAAAATACACTGGTTATATTAGACCCGAGTTTGAATCCGGATGGATATTCCAGATATACTCATTGGTACAAGCAAGTGGCTAATAAAACACCTGATGTACGGCCAGAAAGTAGGGAGCACCAGGAACCCTGGCCGAGAGGCAGGCCAAATCATTATTATTTTGATCTTAACAGAGATTGGGCCTGGCAAACACAAGTGGAAACGCAACAGCGTGCTGTACAATATTTAAGTTGGATGCCACAAATTCATGCCGATTTTCACGAACAAGGCTATTCCAGTCCTTATTATTTCGCTCCGGCTGCTAATCCATATCATAGTTATGTGACAAAATGGCAAAAAGATTTTCAATTTCAAATTGGTAAAAATCACGCCAGGTACTTCGATGCAAATGGATGGCTTTATTTTACCAGAGAAGTTTTTGACTTACTATATCCAAGTTATGGCGATACTTATCCAACCTACAACGGAGCCATTGGAATGACTTACGAGCAAGGAGGTATTGGGGCAGGTTTAGCTATCCTTTTGCCAAATGGCGATACGTTGAGATTGTCTGATCGAATAGCTCATCATAAAACAACCGCTCTTTCTACCGTTGAAATGGCCGCAAACAATGCCGCCAGATTAAATACAGAGTTCGCCGCTTTCTTTAAAAAATCGTTGGAGAATCCTACAGGGATGTATAAAACGTATGTAATAAAAAAGTCGGCCGTCCCAGATCGGTTAAAAAGATTCTGTGCTTTGCTCGATAAAAATGGCATCAGTTACGGCACTGCTTCAAAGAAAATGAATGTATCGGCTTATCAATATGAAACTGGTAAGAATACTTCTCTCGAAATAGAATCGGGAGATTTGATGATCAATGCTTGTCAACCAAGAGGTATGATGGCACAAATTTTACTTGACCCGGAAGTGGAGGTTCAAGATTCAAATACTTACGATATCACGGCCTGGTCTCTTATTTATGCTTATGGACTACCTGGGTTTGCCACTCAAACTTGTATCGAACCCGAGGTGAAAGGTTTTGTTTTCGATAAACCCGCTGCAATCAATACAAAAAGTAATTATGCCTATTTAGTGAAATGGGAATCATTGGAGCAAGCGGTATTTCTAACTAAGGTTCTTAAAAAGGGGGTTCAGGTAAGAGTGGCTAATGAACCTTTTTTAGTTGAAGATCAGTCTTATGATAGGGGCACTTTAGTGATAACCAGAGGAGATAATCCTAAAATATCAAATTTAGCAGATATAATTTCTGCTACGGCCAGTGAAAATAAAATCAAAGTAACTTCTGTTGCCACAGGATTTGTAAACGCAGGAAGTGATCTGGGGTCCAGTAATTTTCAGTTACTGAAATCGCCCAATGTAGCTGTTTTAGGGGGTGAACAGGCTAATGCTAATGATCTGGGGCATCTTTGGTTCTATTTAGAACAGGAATTGAATATGTCTGTGGCTATTTTGGATGCTGCAAGAATGGACAGATATAATCTAGATGCTTATAATGTCATCATTGTTCCCGAGGGTTATTTCCGATTTTCAGATAATATGCTAAGTTCTTTTTCCACTTGGGTAAGAAAAGGGGGAAGATTAATTATTCTGGGCGATGCCTTGTCCCTCGTAAGTGGTAAATCGGGATTTGCACTAAAAAATAATGAGGAGGATGCTTCAAAATCAACGGGTAAAAATATAGTATTGTCTGATTATACAGGAGATGATCGCAGGGAATTAAGCGAAGGCACTCCGGGAGCTATCTTTAAAGTAAAATTAGATAATTCGCACCCTTTAGCTTACGGACAGTCAGATGCTTATTTTTCATTGAAGACGACGAATACTACCTTTAAACTGAGTGGTGAAAATGCCTATAACATAGGTATTACAGATAAGTCGTTCAAACCAAGTGGCTATGTAGGCTATAAGGCTTTGGAAAAATTTAAAGAATCTTTGGTTATAGGTGCCGAGTCAGTAGGGCAGGGCAGTATGGTTTATTATGTTGATAATCTGCTTTTCAGGGATTTCTGGGATAATGGGAAATTTTTATTCAGTAATGCTTTATTTTTTAGGTTCTAAAAAATGGGGCTTTCTCTTCGTGGCTGTTTTTTCAGGTGGTTTATTGTTAGCTCAAAAACTACCTGAAAAAACCATGCCTTTAGGGAAATTGGCACTTGAAACCGTTAAACCCGTCAGATTTCCAAAAGTAGATAATCAAAAATTACTTGCAGAAGAAGTAGAAAAACG
>JBMLQR010000067.1:47978-52537 GCA_049241465.1 Saprospiraceae bacterium
AGTTGTCACCTCGATGTGGCTTGCGGGTCAAGAGAGGGTTGGAAGTTAGTAGATAATTATAGGGAAGTGATGAGGTCGGTGGGTATGTACACCATTAATGGTCGAAATTTTTGTTCCGGAGCGCTGGTTAATAATGGGAGAAATGACTGTAAACCTTATTTTTTAAGCGCATTTCACTGCGATGTCACTTCCTCTAATGCACCCTCTGTGGTTGTTTATTGGAATTATCAACATTCAGTTTGCAGACCTTTATTGTCGCAGGCGAATGGTGCTAACGGAGACGGTTCAAAAACTTTATTCAATACGGGTGCTATTTTTCGTGCCGGATTTTCACCTACCGATTTCATTTTATTAGAATTGGATGATCCTGTTCCTGATGCAGCTAATCCATATTATGCCGGTTGGAATGCCACCTCGGTTTTACCTGAGGATACCCTCGTTTGTGTGCATCACCCTAATACCCAGGAAAAAAGAATTTCTATTGCCTATCGAAAAACATATAGAGGGCAGTGGGGGCAATTAGCAAATGAAGTGTCTTTTGGAAATCATCTTATTATTCCCAGATGGGATGTGGGTACCACAGAAGATGGATCTTCTGGTGGGCCTTTGGTTAATAAAAATCAACAAATTGTAGGGCAATTACACGGGGGCTCTGCCAGTTGTTCTAATAACTCCTTTGATGCTTTTGGCTGGTTTCATAGTTCATGGATTGGCGGTGGTAGCCCCATGAACAGATTAAGTGAATGGCTCGATCCTGAAAATCGTGGAATAACAAGTATAATGGGTAGAAACGGAGTACTTTGTAAAAAAGGATTGGCAGCAAGTGTTATTAAAGTTAATATTTGTACCCCAAATAGTGCCAGCGTTCAGATATTTACTGGCTCAGCTTTTTCAGCGCCCATTACGTTTGATCTGGTAGGTTCAACGGCCGCCATAGCTTATTCTTTCAATCCAGTATCGGTTCTTCCCGGAAATGCTACAACCCTCTTTATTTCGTCAAAACAGATGGTTAGTGCTACAGAAAGTAAAATAAAAATTAGAGGTATTTCGGGAGAAGATACAGTATTCACAGAGCTACAGCTGGTGCTAAATAAAACACCCGATAAAGTCGTCGTTAAAAATTCAGGGTCAGACCAGGGGGTTGAGCCTACATTGAGTTGGTTTAACCTGGCAGGTATTTTTGATTACCAGGTTGATATTGCGGGGGATTCCCTTTTCAGCCAATTTATTTCACGATGGGTTACCCTCGATTCTCAGTTGGTTATTAAAGGATTGGATTTTGATAAAACCTACTATTACCGTATCAGAGCAAGAAACGAGTGCGGGCAATCCCCGGATTATACCTTTGGTAGATTTTTTACTCCTTTAGATTTGGGTTTACAAATTGTCGATTTAAATAATGTGCTTTGCTTACCCTCAGATTTGAAAGCAGGACTAAAAATAGGCAGTGGTTTCATTCGTCCGGTAAAAATAACTTATGCCATTTCTCCGCCTGTTCCAACCTGGAAATTTATTGACGGTGATGCAGTGGCCAATGTAATAAATTTAAAGGCATCAGCGGTACTGGATAGTTTAAAATCTGGTTCATATAACGTAAAAATTATAGTCTCAGATGTTAAAAATAGTAAGGAAACTAATTTCAACTTTCAATTGAAGGGTTTACCCCCTAAACCAAGTTTACTTTCTCCTGATGATAATGAGGTTTTATTGGTTGAACGCCCGCAGTTGTCATGGACAAATACCTCATTAACAGATAACTATTCACTTAGGGTCTCAAAAAGTATAGACTTTAATGAGCCTGTTTTTGCCGGAGAAAGGAATCTGAATTTCTATAAATTTTCACAAGATTTGGAAGGAGGAGCATACTATTGGCAAGTAAAATCTAAAAATGATTGTGGTGAAAGTGCCAGTGATATCAGGAAATTTAAATTAAATCTCAATGATTTAGGCTCCATCTTCAAATGGCAGATAGCCGTCGAACCTAATCCGGTCGATGATAGAGTGAACATTCATATTTCAGAAAAATTACAGGATGTCACTATTAGTGTTTATAGTATAGAGGGTAGATTGTTGTTTTCTCAACTTTATCTGGAGGAACAGAATCATTTTTCTGTTGATACCGCTCATTTTCCTTCAGGAATGTATATTGTTCGTGTATTGTACAAGCAAGGTAGTTTTTCAAAACGGGTAGTAAAGCAAGACTATTGAAAATGAGTCATCATAAATGGATAGTTTCTGTTGTTCTTATTAACATAGTTTTTCTTTTAAACGGTCAGTCGGACAGCCTTTATAATTTTAGCAGACCGGCTATGGGCACTATTTATTATGTATCTTTTTATGCTCAAAAAGAGGTAAATGCGCCCTTAATTGCTGAAAAAGTATTTGACCGCATCCAGTTTCTTGATTACATTTTAAGTGATTATAAAGAAAAGGCGGAAGTTTATCAATTAAACGTCAGGCAGCCATTACAATGGGAAAATATTTCAAAGGAGCTTGGATTTGTTTTAAAGAAAAGTATTCAATGGAGCAAAATAACGGATCAATATTTTGACCCGGCCATAGGTAGTTTGACCCACCTTTGGCGGCGCGCCAGACGACGAAATGAATTTCCGGCTGATTCAATGCAAACAGCGGCTAAAGATTATTCTGGCATTCAATATATTGCCCTAAGAAAAAAGGGTAAACAATATCAGTTTAAGTTCTTGAAAAAGGGAGTTAAACTCGATTTTGGGGGTATCGGAAAGGGATATGCTGTGGATGAGGCATTAAAAACACTAAAAATGCAAGGTGTTAACAAAGGAATGATTTCTGCGGGTAGTTCGATAACAGTGGGTAAAGCACCTCCCTCCAAAAAGGGTTGGTCCGTTGCAGCTGACACTATCTTTTTTTCAAATGGGGCGAAACGATATATTGAAAATAGATCGCAATCTGTGTCAGGGGATGACCAACAATATCTGGAGTGGGAGGGAAAACGATATTCTCATTTGTTAAATCCGATAACGGGTAAGCCGTTAACAAATGGTGCAACTTGCTTAGTGGAAGGTCCTAACGGATTGATTACCGATGCATTAGGAACGGCATTTAGCATAATGGATTTTGATGAAATACGTAAAGTACTGCGCTGGAGAAAAAGTATCAGGGTTTTATGTAAACGGGGCGATAACTTTTTTAAAGCTAACTGGCATTAGGTAAAAAACCAAAACCCCCTTTCTCAACGAGAGATAAGAGGGTTTTGAAGTTATGGAAGCGCTTAAAATTTAAATTTTATAAACGCCTGGCATAGCTATTTTATAATGACCTGATGCGTCAGGTAAAGACTTAGGATTGGCATTCCAGTCCAATGATTCTGGGAAGAGATTTTCCTTAGAATTAATGGCTTGTTCCCAGGAAATAACCTGACCAGAGTACGTGGCCATTCTACCCAGGATAGCCGTCATGGTAGATTTAGCTCCATTTTCTAGATCATTAATGACCTCTCCTTTTCTGATGGAGGCAAAAAGCTCCACATGCTCTTGTTGGTAAGGATTAGGATCTCCCTTTCTATTATGTTTAAAAATTACATTTCCTTTCAAATCCGTCATGGTACCATTACTTTCTGCGCGGCCTTTTGAACCGATGATATGTTCTGACACCTTGTCGGCACAACCTTTGATGTGACGGCACTGACTGTTAAGAACAGATCCGTCGGCATAAGTGTATTCCACGTAGTGGTGGTCATAAATTTCACCGAATTCTTTGCCTGTTCTTACCTGGCGTCCGCCCATTCCTTGCGCTTTAACCGGATAATCCTTTTTAGCCCAGTTAAAAACATCAATATTATGGATGTGTTGTTCTACAATATGGTCGCCACAAAGCCAATTAAAATAGTACCAGTTACGCATTTGATAAGTCATTTCCGTCATACCCGGCAAACGATCTTTCACCCAAACACCTGATCCGTTCCAATACACCTGACCACTGGTAACTTCACCAATTTCACCTGCATGAATACGAGTCATTATCTCGCGGTAAACTTTTTCATAATGACGTTGAAGACCAACGACTATATTTAGCTTTTTCTGTTTGCTAACCTCAAGTAAGCCCATTACTTTACGAATACCTGTCGCATCAGTGGCCAGTGGTTTTTCGCAAAAAATATGTTTATTGCTATTGATAGCATATTCTAAATGGTCAGGTCTAAATCCTGGAGGGCTGGTAAGAATAACGACATCTGCAAGGTCGATGGCCTTTTTGTAGGCATCGAAACCCGAGAATTTATTAGATTCTGGTACGTCAATTTGTGTTTTTAATGCACTGGTTGCGCCCTCTGATTCTTCCACTTTATTGGAAGTAATATAATTGTAGCAACTATCAACCCGATCTCTGAAAGCATCAGCCATAGCTACCAATTTAGTATTCGGATCGGCGATAAGCGCTTGAACAACAGCGCCGGAACCTCTGCCTCCACAACCTACCAAGGCAATTTTTAACGTGGTAGCGGGTTGGCCAGATAGTGCACGAAGATCAAAAGGAAGCGACGCAAGCATAAGACCACCGGTAGCAAGGGAGGCATCCTTTAA
>JBMLQR010000068.1:0-1625 GCA_049241465.1 Saprospiraceae bacterium
GTATATATAAATCATTGATTTTTAACCGAGTGGTCCCGACGGGAATCGAACCCATATCTAGTGTTTAGGAAACACCTATTCTATCCGTTGAACTACGGGACCCCAAACTGTAGGAAGCAGTTCGGGCGCAAATATACACATTACCCTCATAAATTCTAATTATTTAGTGCGAAGTCAAAAAAATACCTTCAGTTTAATTTTTAACCTACAAAAACTATAGAATTTATTTTTCTTATAATTCTTATAAAATCTTTAATATGTTCGTTTTTTATAATTTGTAGTCCTGTTTAATAGATTTGCACTATCATTTAAACAACATTTATCATGAAAACTACACCCAGATTACTAAAAAATTCAGTACCCTTTCTTTTTTACATTTTTTTGCTATTTTTTTCCTCATGTAAAAAAGAGGAGACTGCTTTTATATCCCAAAAAATTACTAAAGACTATTCCAGCGAGGTTATTCAGCAATGGAATCATGTATTTATTGATTTGGAAAGATATGCTCAGGGATTCAGACCTTGTCCGGCACCCAGAGCTATGGCCTATATCGGATTAGCATGTTATGAAGCTTGTGTAAAAGATATGCCGGCATTCAAAAGTATCCGGTATAATTATCCAGGCTTGAGCATTCCACAACAATTGCCGCTGAAAGATTACCATTATCCAACCATAATTAATGCCATTTATAGCAAATTGCTTACCGACTTCATGGGTAATGCTAAAGGTATTCCAACGAATAGATTTATTCAGATATCTGCTTTATACAACAAACTAAAAAATGATTACCTGGGTGAGGTCTCTAGTGAAACTATCGCTCGTTCCGATGAATATGGATTAAAAGTGGCCGAGGCCGTTTTTGAATATTCAAAAACAGATTTAGTAGGACATAATCATCATCTTGAACCTTTTAAAGACAATGTTGGAAATTATAAACCACAAGCAGTGCCCGGCGCCTTCAAACCTACCAATTCTGCTGGCCCAGGTATGTTTCCAGATTATGGTTATGCCAGAACTTTTGTTATCAAGGATGCTGACAAATTAATTCCGGCACCCATTCCCTATAGCGAAGAAAAAAATTCTCAATATTATGTTCAGGGCGCTGAAGTTTATGCCGCAGTAAATAATCCAACACCTGATCAACGATGGATGGCATTTTTCTGGAGTGATGACCTTACCGGCTTAACTTTCAGCCCTCCTACCAGATGGTTAGCCATTGCCAATCAGGTCTATGAACTGGATAACGTTGACCTTGAGACTGCTGTTTATGCCAATGCAAAAGTGAGTATTGCCTTAAATGATTGTGTAGTAGCCTGTTGGTATTCTAAATATTTTTATAATATCCAACGTCCTGTCGATTACATTAGAAAGGTTTTTCGCTCTAACTGGCAACCGGCATTGTATAATCCACTAACAAAAGAAACCGGCATTTCCCCCAATTTTCCAGCTTATCCATCAGGTCATTCTACCATGGGTGGAGCTGCAGCGGAAGTATTAACCGATATTTTTGGAAATTATTACCCAATGACAGACAGATGCCATGAGGGGAGACAAGATTTTGAAGGAGGTGCTCCACGCCATTTTAATTCTTTCTATGAGATGGCAAATGAAAATGCCATTTCCAG
>JBMLQR010000068.1:1725-3126 GCA_049241465.1 Saprospiraceae bacterium
TTAGATGGTACATTAAAACCATTTGCGTTCTAAAACTGAAATGATGAAAATTTTCAAAATATTCCTATACATTATGGCAGCCTTTATTTTTATGATGTTGCTGCCCAGAACTATAGGATTTTTGTTTCCAGAAAAAGCGCCTATCGCCTATCATTTCGAAATACTCGATTACCTCGCTATTGGCGTGGGTCTTGAAAAACTTGCAAACCTGGAGCCTGAAATTCCAAAATCTGTAGAGGAAATTAAAAATATTGAATACAAAAAGGTGAATGGTAGATCGCTTCAACTAGATATCTACAAACCTCGAGATCTTAAAAAACCAGCTCCTCTTTTAGTTTTTGTTCATGGTGGCGGTTGGAAAAGTGGCAAACGATCTGATTATCTGGTTTATCTGGTCGATTTTGCAAAAAAAGGGTATATCACAGCGACCGTTTCATATACCTTGCAAAATGACAGTATTTATCCAGCTTGTGTTCAGGATGTTTCTGATGCCATGCATTTTCTCTTTAATAACAGCAAAAAATACGGATATGACCCAAAACGCGTTGCCATGATTGGCGGATCAGCAGGCGGTCACCTGGTTTTAATGACTGCGTACGATTTTAAAAATCCTACCATTCCACTTGATAGTACCTACCTTAATGGTCCACCGAATAAAATACAATGTGTCGTTGATATTTATGGTCCCGTGGATATGACGACACCTTATGCTCAAAACCAGGACCTTGTTAAAAGTTTTATCGGTCATTCGTTCAAAGAAAGACCCGATTTATACTGGGAGGCCTCGCCAGCAAAATATCTTCGAAAGGGATTGCCCCCTACCCTCATTTTCCAGGGAACTTCCGATAATCTTGTACCACAAAGTCAATCAGATACTTTAAAAGCTCGGCTTGACCGGCTAGGTGTTCCTGCTGAATACTACAAACTCCCTCTTTGGCCACATGCTATGGATATTGCACAACGACCAAATCAATATATGCAAAAGAAAATGGATGCATTTTTTGAGAAATATTTAAAGTGAGATGAAGTTAAAAAAAATTCTTTTGCCATTTTTAATATTAATCCTTATAAATACGCTTATTCAGGGTCAGAAAAAAGACTTACTTCAAACAGAAGATTTGGCCTTTCTCAAACAATTGGTTAAAGATGTGATGGATTCTTCCCGTATCTATCCAAACCAAATCATTTCTGATAACTTTGGGCCTAATCAGACTGGAGGTATATTGATTCGACCTGGGGGTAGAAATTCCTATCCCGCCTTTTGGATTCGTGATTATGCAATGTCCATACAAAGCGGTTTTGTTACACAGGAGGAACAAAAACACATGCTTCTCCTAACAGCAAAAACACAATCGGACGAATTTAAATTTACAAAATGGGGCTCCTTTATTCCAAAAGGTG
>JBMLQR010000068.1:3226-17165 GCA_049241465.1 Saprospiraceae bacterium
ACACAATCGGACGAATTTAAATTTACAAAATGGGGCTCCTTTATTCCAAAAGGTGTTGTTGCAGACCATATCAGATTGCAGCGCAAAAATTAGCGTCCGAATATATTCAGGATTTACGCGAAGGGGATTTCAGGAAAGGGGGAGATTTTGGCGCTCCGTGGGAATGTTTTAATGGCAATGCAAAACAGAATCCTGTTTATTTAACCTCTGTAGCCGTTCCATTCATCATCTTTAATGACAGATAATTCTCAAATTTTTCCAATTTTCAAATGTAGGTAAATTAAAACCCTTTTCGTGGAAAAAGGGGTAATATTGAATGATATTATTTCAGGTTAAAATAATTATCTTTGTGAAAATTTTTAAAAACTTTAACCTACCTTAAGTAATGAGTGTCATCAAATATCAGTTCAGGGAAGTGGAACAAATAAAAACAACTATTTGGCCAGACGCCAAACAGGGTTCCCTTCATATTGCGCGGATAATAGCCCAGGCCATTAAAGAAAAAGCGGCAAAGGGAGAAAATATTTTGTTGGGTCTTTCTACTGGTAATTCACCTGTTCAGGTATATAAAGAATTGGTTCGAATGCATAAAGAGGATGGTCTGAGTTTTAAAAATGTCATTTCTTTCAATCTCGACGAATATTATCCGATGCAGCCCGATGCTTCTCAAAGCTATGTGGCCTTTATGAAGCATCACTTGTTTGATCATATTGATATTCAAAAAGAAAACATACATATACCTGATGGCACTCTTCCTTTGGAAGAAGTTGAAGCCTATTGTACAAGGTATGATGAGAAAATAAGTGCCTTAGGTGGCATCGATATTCAACTTTTAGGCATTGGTAGAAATGGCCATATTGGATTCAATGAACCCGGATCATTTGAAAATTCCCCTACCCGCCTGGTTCGCCTGGATGCCACTACGAGAACAGACGCGTCAAATGATTTTGGTGGTGAGGAAAATGTTCCCTATCGAGCCATTACCTTAGGTTTGAAACCCGTAATGAATTCGAAAAAAATTCTACTTTGTGCCTGGGGTTTAGGAAAAGCGAGTATTGTGCAAAAAGCGGTGGAAGGTCCTATCACCAACGATTTACCCGCCAGCCTGTTACAACGTCATAAAAATACAGAATTTTTTATAGATCTCCCGGCAGCTGAAAGCCTGACCCGATTTAAAACGCCCTGGTTAGTAGCCCTTTGTAACTGGACGCCAGATCTTATTTGCAAAGCGGTGGTATGGCTTTCCCTTCAGTCAAATAAACCTATTCTAAAATTAACGGCAGAAGACTATAAATCGCACGGATTAAGCGATTTGTTAGTCGAGTACGCAACAGCTTACGAAATAAATATTGTTGTTTTTAATAGATTGCAACATACTATTTCCGGCTGGCCCGGCGGAAAACCTAATGCCGATGACACTACCCGTCCTGAAAGAGCTGTACCAGCAAAAAAACGGGTCATCATTTTCAGTCCTCATCCCGATGATGATGTAATTTCCATGGGTGGCACTTTCCTTCGTCTGGTCGATCAGGGGCATGAAGTCCATGTGGCCTATCAAACTTCGGGAAATATTGCCGTTCACGACCATGATGCCTTCCGATTTTTAGATTTTACCATAGATTTATTGTCAAAAGGGGAAATAAATGCAGCTATTCAAGCTAAAATTGCAGAATATGAACAGCTAAAATCCATTTTAACTGCTAAGAAACCGGGTGAAAAGGAACATCCGGGTATCCTTCAGGTCAAAGGGCTTATCAGAAGAGGAGAAGCCAGTGCCGGTGCTCGTTTTTGCGGATTAAATGATGATCATATCCATTTTATGGACTTACCTTTTTATGAAACCGGAGGTACCAAAAAAAGCCCGCTTTCTGACGCAGATGTAAATCAGACCGCAGCCTTTATAAAGGAAATCAAACCACATCAAATATTTGCAGCCGGTGACCTGGCCGATCCTCATGGTACCCATAAGGTTTGCCTGGATGTGATATTAATGGCTATGGAATCCCTGAAAAATGAAAGTTGGATTTCTGATTGCTGGCTTTGGCTTTACAGAGGCGCCTGGCATGAATGGCCTGTAGAAGAAATTGAAATGGCCGTCCCTTTAAGTCCCCAGGAACTGGTTCGTAAAAGAAAGGCCATTTTTATGCATCAATCGCAAAAAGATACCCCGCCATTTGCTGGAAATGATCCCCGGGAATTCTGGCAAAGAGCAGAGGAAAGAAATAAAGCTACAGCTGATACTTATCATGCCATGGGTTTTGCAGAATACGAGGCGATGGAGGCTTTCCGTCGCTGGAAATTTAATTTTTAACGTCATTAATACATTGGATAAGTCTTTTTTTTCGGAAAATGGATACCTTATATCTAACAGCCTTTTGAATGGTCAGGAGTTGTTAGATGTTAGGGATATGTATGAACTTTTCCTTAATGGTACAATAAATGTGGGTAATGGTCGGTCCGATTTAAGTGGCTTGACTGACCCTTTTCAAAAAAAGGAAAAGATTACACAAATAATGCGTCCTTCCTATTTTCACCCACCTTTATCTACATATAAAGTATATACCAAGGCACTTCACATGGTGCAAACCCTGCTGGGTGAGGACATGGCATTAGATTTTGATATGTTAATAGATAAATCTCCTAATACCAATACACCCACACCCTGGCATCAAGATGAAGCCTATTGGATTGACATGAAAGACAAAAGGGCTGTCACCTGTTGGATTGCATTGGACGATGTATTCAAGGAAAATGGTTGTATGTGGTTTGTGCCCGGTTCTCACCGGAGGGAGATAAGAAAACATACTCAAACTGGACAGAAAGGAGCGCTTCAATGTGAGGCAAACGAAGCGGAAGCTACGCCTGTTAGTCTTTCTGCCGGTGACGCTACCTTCCATGATGGTCGAACTATTCATTATTCGAGAGGCAATAATACCCCCTTTCGTCGTCGGGCACTTATCTTAAATTTCAGGCCAGAAAAAATGATTGCCTTCGAACGGGAAAACGGATTTAATCATTTAGGCGAAAGAGAGGTTCGAAACAAAAAAGCAATCAATTAGTTCAATCCCTTCAAATTATTTCCTCTTTTCTTTTTCTTTGCGTATATTGGTACGATAAATTGTTTAAAGTACCGTGAAACCTATATGAAAACAAAACTAACCCAAATTATTCTTTCGGTCATTATATCAATAATGCCACTCTTTTCATTATCGGGTCAGGTCATCATACCTCTTCCTTCCCAGATAGTTTCCGCCCCTGGATTTTTTTATTTTTCTGGAGGTACTACCATAAATTCTGACAAAAGCACTCCCATTCCAAGTTATTTACAAACCTATCTAAAGCAAAGACAAACTGCTTTAAATGCGAATGGAAATGCAAATGAGATAGTGTTCAACATTGCAAACAAAGGTCTTTCGGAAGGCTATGAACTCAAAATCAGTCCAAATAAGATTCATGTAACGGGTAATGACGAAAAGGGTTTGTTTTATGGAATTCAGAGCCTCATACAACTCCTTCAGCACCAGCCCTTATCTAATGGAAGCATCAGCATTCCCTGTCAAACCATAACGGATCAACCCCGATTTGGATACAGAGGTATTATGTTGGATGCAGGTCGATATTTTCAGCCCGTATCTTATATTAAGGAATTATTAGATATGATGGCTACTTATAAATTCAATACCTTCCACTGGCATTTGACAGAAGACCAGGGTTGGCGGGTAGAGATTGAAAAATACCCGAAGTTAATGTCAAAAGCAGCCTGGCGATCGGAAACTGTCGTTGGCCATCTTAATCAAAAACCCAGAATTTATGATGGAACTAAACACGGCGGATATTATACCAAAGCGGACATTAGAGAAATCGTAGCTTATGCTGCGGAAAGGAATATTACGGTCATTCCTGAGATTGAAATGCCCGGCCATGCTACGGCAGCTATTGCAGCTTATCCCGAATTAGGCTGCACAGGAAAGGACTTGGAAGTACCAACAGATTGGGGGGTGAAAGAAGATGTGTACTGTCCATCGGAGGCTACCTTTACTTTCCTTGAAGATGTTCTCACTGAAATAATCCCTTTGTTTCCCAGTCAGTATATTCATATCGGCGGAGATGAATGCCCTAAAAAGCAATGGAAAGAAAGTGCTTTAGCTCAGTCTGTTATGAAACGGGAGGGGCTAAAAGACGAGGATGCCTTGCAGAGTTATTTTATAAGAAGGATGGAAGCCTTTCTAAAAACTAAAGGTAAAAAACTCATTGGCTGGGACGAAATTCTGGAGGGTGGTCTCGCGCCTGACGCTACGGTTATGTCCTGGCGAGGCATAAAAGGAGGTATTGAAGCCGCCCATTTGGGTCATGACGTTATTATGAGTCCAAATACCTTTTGCTATTTTGACTATTATCAGTCTGATGCACCGGGAGAACCCTTAGCTATTGGAGGTAAATTAACGGTGGAAAAAGTATATTCTTTTGATCCCATTCCCGATGAATTACCAGCAGAAACACATAAACATATACTAGGAGGGCAAGGAAATATCTGGACCGAATATATTTCAACATTGCCAAAACTCAGGTATATGGCCTACACCCGAATGCTTGCCCTTTCTGAGGTACTTTGGACGCCAGTTGCAAAAAAAGAATTTTTACCTTTTGCGATAAGACTTAACCGACATATTGACTATTGGAAAACTAAAAATATTGAATTCGCCAATCATTTATTTGAAATAAAGCCAACCTTAACGACCAGACAAGAAGGCTTAGAGGTAGCATTAACCCCATTGGTTCCCTGGGGAGAAATAAGATATACTCTCGATGGAACAGAACCCAAAAGTACCTCCGCTGTATATACCAATCCTTTAGTATTAACTAAAAAGACAGTTGTAAAAACACAGTCGTTTGTCCAGAACCAGGCTAAGGGACATCCTATTTCAATAGATTTCTTACCTCATAAAGGATTACAAGCCAAAATATTATCTAAAACCACTCCTTCAAAAACATACAAGGGAGCGGGAGAAAGAGGATTAATCAATGGGATTTCTGGTAGTAAAACTCAGTTCAACGATGGGGAATGGCAGGGCGTTACGCCAGGTGAACCGTTCAGTATGAAGTTAAGCTGGACGGAAAAACAATCGATTAAAGGCATTCAATTCCATGCTTTTAACGATCCTGAGTCATGGATTTACTTACCATCGGAAGCTACTGTTTATACCTCACAGGACGGAAATACATTTTCCAAGGCCTGCGAAACCAAGATTACTGAAAACAAAGACACCAAGACTCTTGCGGTGGATATACCCTGCAAAATTACATCGCAGTTTATCGAAATCAAGATACCTGCCATGGGAACCATTCCTGTCAACAGACCAGGTGCGGGCAACCAGGCTTGGTTATTTTTAGATGAAATACGGGTCTATTAATTAACTGAAAAAAACATTTTCATGAATTTATCTATGTTGGACTGGGGCATCATTTTTGCCTTTTTTGCCGTCACTTTGCTTATCGGATTGTATGCCTCCCGTGGTGCGGGAAAAAGTTATGCAGAATTCTTTCTTTCGGGAAGAGACATGCCCTGGTGGCTCCTTGGAGTCTCTATGGTGGCGACGACTTTTTCTGCAGACACCCCCAATTTGGTTACCGATTTGGTGAGAACGCATGGTGTAGCAGGTAACTGGTCCTGGTGGGCCTTTCTACTAACGGGCATGCTTACCGTATTTGTGTATGCACGACTTTGGAGAAGGTCAGGTGTTTTGACAGACTTAGAATTTTACGAACTTCGATACAGTGGCAAACCAGCGGCATTTTTACGTGGATTCCGAGCTATTTACCTCGGTGTTTTTTTCAATGTCATGATAATGGCTACGGTTTCATTGGCAGCCATAAAAATTGGGGCCGTAATGCTAGATTTAAAACCCGTTGAAACCTTGCTAATTACGTCCATTATAACCGTAATTTACACTTCTATTGGTGGATTGAAAGGGGTGGTACTCACCGATTTTTTTCAATTTATCTTAGCTATGGCGGGCATGGTCATTGCTGCCGTATATATCGTAAATCTTCCTGAAGTGGGTGGATTGAGCAAAATGCTCGCTCACCCTAACGTGACTGGGAAATTAAATTTTTTACCCGACTTTTCCGATTCTAAACAATTAATTCCCCTATTTCTTATGCCTTTAGCCGTTCAATGGTGGAGTGTTTGGTACCCCGGTGCAGAGCCTGGCGGTGGAGGCTACATTGCGCAAAGAATGTTATCGGCAAAAGATGAAAAGAACGCGGTGACGGCTACCCTATTTTTCAATATTGCGCATTATGCCCTTCGTCCCTGGCCATGGATACTCATTGCATTGGCAAGTTTAATTGTTTTTCCAGATGTTGCCTCATTACAAGCTGCTTTCCCCCATCTTGATCCCAAAGTGGTGAAAAATGACCTCGCATTTTCGGCCATGCTTAATTTACTACCTGCCGGACTCATAGGATTACTCATTGCAGCATTACTTTCAGCGTTTATGTCCACTATTTCAACCCATTTAAATTGGGGATCAAGCTATGTGGTTAATGATTTTTACAAGCGATTTTTAAGACCCAATGCTCCTCAAAATGAATTAGTTAATGTGGGAAGAATCTCTACCGTTCTTTTGATGGTATTTGCTGCATTATTGGCATTGGCTTTGGAAAATGCGCTTCAGGCTTTCAATATATTATTACAAATCGGTGCAGGAACAGGCTTAATATTTATCCTTCGTTGGTTTTGGTGGAGAATTAACGCATACAGCGAAATTACCGCTATGGTTGTTTCCTTTATGCTTGCCTTATATTTTGAACTGGGCATGGAAAATCCACTTCCTGAACACATCAAGCTAATGGCTGGCGTAGGTATTACTACCTTAGCCTGGGTTGCAGTTACTTTTTTAACAGCTCCATCTTCACAGGAGACGATGCTTCGTTTTTTTAGATTGATTCAGCCAGCACCAGGTGGATGGAAACCTGTTATTGAAAAAGGAATAGCCTCAGGAGAACTCGATGCGCAGGAAATCATACCAGGAAAATTACCTCAGCAAATTTTAGGTATGCTATTAGGTTGTATCCTGGTTTATTCTGCCCTGTTTTCTATTGGATTTATCATTTATAGTAATATGATACCAGCATTACTAAGTGGTGTTGTTGCCGTATTAAGTGGTTATCTGTTGCTTAAAAATTGGGATAAAATCAATTAAATACTAGTAAAATTCTATTCTTAAGAATAAAAATTGCCAGTAAAGGGTGACAAAAGTCACCCTTTACTTTTATATACCCTACCTACATTTACACCAAAATGTAGTTGTATGACCCTTTATCAACCCGAACAACAGGTTATCCCAAATGAAAAAAATACATCAACCATTATTGCTCAGGCAAGATGCGCACACTGTGGAGAACCCTGCTTACCCAATGAAGAACAAATACCTACCTTTTGTTGTGAAGGCTGTCAGACGGTCTATCAAATATTGGATAAAAATAATCTTTGTGACTATTATTCTTCGACCGATTTAGCTCTTACCAGTCTTAAAGACAAGGAAAATCTGCATTTTGAATATTTAGATGATGATGATTTACAAAACCAAATCTTATTTTTCAGAAGTCAAAATATTAGTCGGGTAAGGTTTGACTTACCCACCATACATTGTGCTGCCTGTATTTGGTTATTGGAAAATCTACCTCGATTACATGAAGGCATTATGAGTGCCACCGTACATTTTATTGAAAAAGAAATTCATATTTCCTTTAACGAATCAATCATTTCCTTAAGACAATTAGCCGAATTATTGGATAAAATAGGTTATCCACCCCTCATACGATTAGATAAAGCACAAAAAAAACAATCTTCCAGCCATTCCAACGATCTTATTTATCAAATCGGCGTAGCAGGTTTTGCCTTCGGAAATAGCATGCTATTCAGTTTTCCCGAATATCTGGGCCTGACTAAAGATTCTGATCCGTTCATTGTACAAATACTGAGTTATTTAAATTTAAGCTTAGGTATTCCCGTCCTTTTTTATAGCGCCCGTGAATATTTTATTTCTGCCTGGAAAGGATTGAAAATCAGGGATTATAACTTAGATATACCCATTGTTGTGGGCGCAACCACTCTTTTTGTCAGAAGTGCTTATGAAATCATTTCGCAAACAGGCTCCGGATACATGGACAGCCTGGCAGGATTTTTATTTTTTCTTCTGGCAGGCAAATGGTTCCAGGAAAGAACTTACAAACAAATTGCTTTCGACCGGGATTACCAATCTTATTTTCCCATTGCTACAACTAAAATCACCACTGAGGGTTTCGAAAACATTTCGCTTCCTAAATTAAAAAAAGGAGATGAAATATTATTGAAAAATGGTGACTTAATCCCTGCCGATGGTCTGTTAAATTGTGCCTCTACTTCTATTGATTATAGTTTTGTAAGTGGTGAAGCTGCTTTAATTCCCGTTATAAAAGGAGAAAAAGTATATGCAGGGGGAAAATGGAATGGCCAGGAAGGTTCAGTTTTACTCAGTGAATCTGTTTCGCAAAGTTATTTAACCCAATTGTGGAATGATCCCGCTTTTCAAAAAGAGGAAAACAATGTAAGGGTACAACTCACCAGTCAAATATCAAAATACTTTACCTTTACTTTATTCACCATAGCTATTTTAACCCTAATTTATTGGTATTCAACAGATAAATCTATCGCGCTTAATGCATTTACCGCGGTATTGATTGTAGCCTGTCCCTGTGCTGTGGCTTTATCAGTTCCCTTTACTTACGGTAATGTGCTCCGAATATTAGGAAAACAGCATTTTTTTATAAAAAACGTAGCTGCCGTTGAAGCCATTTCCAATATTGATACTTTTGTTTTTGACAAAACGGGAACCATTACTTCTTCCCAGATTCAAGAAAGCAAGTACGAAGGTAAACCACTTTCACTTTATGAAATAGATCTCATAATAAATCTTACTGCCTCTTCTACCCATCCCGTGAGTAAGACGATTTATGACTATTTTTTTAAAGGTAATGTTGAAAAATTACAAATTACAGCATGGGAAGAAAAAATTGGCAAAGGATTAAAGGCGGTCATTGACAGTCATCAAATCCTCATCGGATCGGCCCAATGGATACAAGTTCCAGGGGAAGATCGAGAAAAGGGAAATGTATTTATTGAAATTGACGGCAGCTATATGGGATATCTTTCCTATCACAGAACCTGGCGGGAGGGAGCGGCCCCATTTATGGACTGGGCAAAAAGCAAGGGTGAAACCTATATTTTATCTGGCGATAATGATAATGAGAAGGAAAAATTGAATCAATATTTCAATATACCTACTGAAAACATGTATTTTAAACAGACGCCGACCGATAAATTAGCCTTTATCAAAGCATTACAATTAAAAGGGCGGAAGGTATTTATGTTAGGTGACGGGCTGAATGACGCGGGTGCCTTACGACAAGCAAATTTTGGTATGGTGATTTCCGAAAACCAAAATAATTTTACTCCTGCCTCTGATGCTATACTGGCAGCCAACAAGTTAGATAAACTGGCAGCGTATTTGACCTATGCCATAAAAAGTAAAAAACTGGTTTACCTGGCTTATGGCTTTGCCCTCATTTATAATGCCATAGGACTCTATTTTGCGGTACAGGGTGCGTTATCACCTGTTGTAGCGGCTATTCTCATGCCAACCAGCTCCATAACGGTGGTAATTTGGGGACTAAGTACGACTACTTATTTTGCCAGAAAACTTTAAAAGGATTACCCAAAATAAGTAAGCTTTGGAAAATGATAAATATCACTTATTCATAAAACAAATGTCATAATAATGTCACGGCATTCCTTTTAATTTTCGAAAAATTTCAAAGGCATGCGTATCATCTTAGTATTGATTTTCCTTAGTCTGATTCTTGCTTTACTGTTTTTGGCCGCCTTTTTCTGGGCTGTAAAAGATGGACAATATGAGGACGATCACACGCCATCGATTCGCATGCTTTGGGAAGATAAGAAACCAAAAGATTTATCACAAGAAGAATGAGAATGGCAAACTTAGAAACTTTTTATTATGACAACAAAATTGTCAGAAATTTCGCCATTGCGACCATAATTTGGGGCATTGTTGGCATGCTGGTAGGTTTAATCGCTGCTTTTCAGTTAATTTATCCAGCCCTTAACTTAGGCATCGCCGAAATAACCTACGGCAGAATACGGCCATTACATACCAACGCAGCCATTTTTGCCTTTGTAGGAAATGGCATTTACATGGGGGTTTATTACTCCCTGCAGCGTCTTTTAAAGGCCAGAATGTTCAGTAATTTCTTAAGTCAATTCCATTTTTGGGGCTGGCAATTAATCATTGTTGCAGCGGCAGTAACCTTACCATTAGGAATAACGAGTGCTAAAGAATATGCAGAATTGGAATGGCCCATCGACCTTGCAATAGCTGTGGTATGGATTGCCTTTGGTATTAATCTGATAGGAACCTTGATTAAACGGAGAGAAAACCACCTTTACGTGGCTATTTGGTTTTATATAGCCACCTGGATAACCATCACGGTTTTACATGTGGTCAACAACCTTGAAATACCTGTCAGTTTATGGAAATCGTATGGTGTTTTTGCCGGTGTTCAAGACGCACTTATACAGTGGTGGTATGGACACAATGCTGTGGCGTTTTTCCTGACCACCCCATATCTGGGACTGATGTATTATTTTTTGCCTAAGGCAGCAAACCGCCCGGTCTATTCTTATAAATTATCTATCATCCATTTTTGGGCACTTATATTTATTTACATTTGGGCAGGTCCTCACCATTTATTATATACTTCCCTACCCGATTGGGCCCAATCACTTGGCACCGTATTTTCTATTATGCTGATTGCCCCATCATGGGGAGGAATGCTTAATGGTTTACTAACCCTTAGAGGCGCCTGGGACAGAGTGCGTCAGGATCATGTATTAAAATTCATGGTAGTGGCCATTACGGCTTATGGCATGGCTACTTTTGAAGGGCCTTTGCTTTCCATTAAATCTGTAAATGCCATAAGTCATTACACCGACTGGACCATTGGGCACGTACATATTGGCACCTTAGGATGGAATGGATTTTTGACCTTTGGTATTCTCTATTGGTTGATCCCACGTTTATTTCAAACCAATATCTATTCCCAAAAGGCCGCAAACGCTCACTTTTGGATTGGCACTTTGGGTATAATTTTCTATGCCATCCCACTCTATTGGGCAGGTTGGGTGCAAAGTCTTATGTGGAAACAATTTACCCCGGACGGATTTTTACAATACGGAAATTTCCTTGAGACCGTTGCGCAAGTCATACCTATGTATGCCATTCGGGCCATTGGTGGCACCTTATATCTGAGCGGAGCGATCCTTATGGCATGGAATTTATTCAAAACCATGAAAGTAGGTATATTTCTTGGCGATGAAAAACAGGAGGCACCTGCTCGTTTAAGCACCCATGGAGCGCATGAAGGGGAACATTGGCATCGCTGGATTGAAAGACGTCCTGTTCAAATGCTGGTTTTTTCTGCCATTGCCATTCTGATTGGAGGCATTGTTGAAATTTTTCCAATGGCAATGATCGAATCTAATGTTCCTAAAATTGCATCAGTGAAACCATACACGCCATTGGAACTTGCAGGTAGAGATTTATACATCAGGGAAGGCTGTTTAGGCTGTCACTCCCAAATGATTCGTCCATTCAGATCGGAAACGGCACGTTATGGAGAATATTCAAAATCAGGAGAATACATCTATGACCGGCCCTTCCTTTGGGGGTCAAAAAGAACGGGCCCCGATCTTCACCGAGAAGGTGGAAAATATCCCGATTCCTGGCATTATAATCACATGTATGACCCACTTAGTATGTCCCCTGGATCCATTATGCCTGCCTATCCATGGTTAATCAGGGATAAATTGAATGTCGATCAAATACCAAAGAAAATAAAGGTTCTGAGATCTTTAGGTACACCATATCCAGAAGGATTTGAAGATGAGGCTCTGGCTGATTTGGAAAAACAAGCGGCTGGCATTGCTCAAAACTTAAAAAAAGATGGCATAAAGGATGAAAAACTCGCGCAGAGAGAAATAATAGCCATGATTGCCTATTTACAAAGACTTGGTACAGATATTAAAGTAAAAGCACCCGCCAACTAAAATCAATTGCTATGTATAAACACATTTTAGAGAGCGCAGGAAATATCAATTGGATGGCTATTGGGGCCTTAATCACTTTCTTTACTGTATTTGTGGTCAGTGTCATCCTGGTGTTTAAAAAAGATAGTTCCTACCTGAAAAAGATGTCAGAAATGCCTTTGGATAAGGTGAATTCTTCTACTACAAATCATGAATAATATGAAAACTAAAATAGGTATTATTTTACCCCTTTTCCTTATCGTACAACTCAACTGGTTGTTTTCACAAACCAATCAACCTTCCCCATTTTATGATAACTTCCTTAAAAATGGATGGATATTCTTTACTTCTTTAGTGGTTCTTGGTGGATTTATAGCCCTTTTAAATTTATTGAAGGTTATATTAAAAATGCAGCAAATCCAAATTTATAAGGAAATGGGGAAAGAAGCCTTTGAAGAGGCAGAAACGCAACCTTTTTCAGCCATCTTTAATCGATGGTATAAAAACTGGACGAAGGTAGTTCCCCAGGAAAAGGAGCATGAAATCATGTTCGACCACCAGTATGATGGCATTAGGGAATTAGATAACAGCTTGCCTCCCTGGTGGGTAGCCATGTTTTATGTTACCATTATATTTGCCGGCGCCTATATGGTTTATTACCATTTTACAGATATGGGGGTTTCCAGCCAGGAAGCCTACAACATAGAGGTAAAGGAGGCCAATGCAGAAATAAAAGCCTATTTAGCCACTCAGGCAAATAAAGTAGATGAAAATACGGTCACTGTTTTAATGGATGATGCCTCCTTGTCAGCCGCAAAATCATTGTATGGAGTTCACTGTGTGGCTTGTCATGGTGCATTAGGTGAAGGAGGCGTTGGGCCTAACTTTACAGATAATTATTGGATTCATGGCGGAGATATCAAAAGTATTTTCAAAACCATAAAATATGGCGTTCCTGAAAAAGGAATGATTTCCTGGCAAGCACAGTTGAATCCATCCGATATGCAAAAATTAGGTAGTTACATTCTTTCCATGAAGGGAACTAATCCTCCTAATGGCAAAGAACCACAAGGTATTGAGGTAAAATAAAAGGTCTATTCATGCAAAACGAACCTATCAGCTCCTTTTATGATGAAGAAGATTCATTTAGGGATCATATAGCCACTGTGGATGAAAAGGGAAAACGAAAATGGATTTTCCCGAAAATGACAAAAGGAACTTATACCCGGGCAAGAAATTACCTGGCCTGGGTATTAATTGCCCTCTTATTTATAGGTCCCTTCTTAAGATATGATGGACAGCCATTTATGTTATTTAATGTACTGGAAAGACATTTTATCCTCTTTGGCATTGTTTTTATGCCGCAAGATTTCCATCTTTTCGTCCTGGCAATGATCACTTTTGTTTTGTTTATTGTCCTTTTTACCGTTATTTGGGGACGATTATTTTGTGGGTGGATATGCCCCCAAACTATTTTTATGGAAATGGTTTTTCGGAAAATAGAATATTGGATAGAAGGAGATGGACCACAACAAAGAAAATTATCCTCCGCCCCTTGGAACTTTGAGAAAACAGCCAAAAGAACCTTTAAATACATTATTTTTTATCTGATTTCATTTTTAATTGGAAATACCTTCCTGGCCTATATTACTGGAAGTGATCATGTTTTAAAAATAATTAGCGAACCTATTAGTAATCACCTGGCTGGTTTCATCGCAATGGTTCTTTTTTCCGGTGTATTTTTCTTTGTATTCGCCTATTTAAGAGAACAGGTTTGTACAGCCATTTGTCCTT
>JBMLQR010000069.1:0-8468 GCA_049241465.1 Saprospiraceae bacterium
ATTTTTTGGATCTTTAGCCATTTGTTTTCAGATTAAAATTAATAGCTAAATGAGAAAATTGAGAGGAAATAAAATAAGAAGACCCGAAAGCTGTTCTTATGGGAAGCAATACGGGTACAGTTAGTCAAATATACAATAATTACGTACAAAAGCAATTAATTTAACCCTGTTTTAGCTAAATCATTAACTTACTTCAACTTTTTCATGATCAAATGCCCGGATATCGTAGATTACCATTTAGAATAAACACCTCATCATTGTCGTTTCAGGGTAAAATGTCCACGTTTTGGTAGCTCCCCATTTTTTAAATCGACAACATACCAATAATCATTTTCAGGCATAGGTAAAGAACCAAAAGTTCCGTCCCAACCCTTAACTATGCCTTTATATTGCGATAAAAGTCTTCCGGAACGATCAAAAATGGAGATGACACAGTCGGGAAAAGCTTCTATGCCTCCAATTTCCCAAAAGTCATTGAACCCATCCTCATTCGGAGTAAAAAAGTTAGGGATTGAAATTTGAGGGACTCCGAGAAGAAGATTTAATTTTTGATCTCTGCAACCATATTTATCCTTAACATACAAAGAATAATAATTTCCAGAAATGATAGGAATTGTTTTGTCTGCCTGAAAAAAGGCATTGTCCCTGGAATAATAATAGGGAGGAGAACCACCTATTACCTCCATCGTAACCCTAAAAGGTACGGAGGCATCAAAATCGACAAATTTCGGCAACTCATTCATTCCAACTACTTTGGCACCGTAGCCAATGCAGCCTTCACTATCTGTAACGGTAATTTTGAAGGAAGTTGGCGCGAAAATGGTCTGAGATGGCATCGTTTGTCCATTATTCCACAGATATGTTGCATATTTCACAAAAGGCTGAACAACCAATGAATCGCCGCGGCAAAACGAAGTATCCTTTCCCATATCGACCTTAAAGGCAGGCAAAGCAGACACCCGGATACTGTCTTCCGACCAACAGGAACCTTTTCGCACTTTTACGGAATAGACCCCGTTTTTTCCTACGGTATTCGTTTGTGTGGTAGTGCCGTCTGACCATTTAAACGTATTAAAAATATTCCCTGCATCGAGCGTAACTTTCCCACCAAAACAATATGTCTGGTCAGGCCCCATATCATATTGAAAGGGATCCTGTCTTCTTACATGAAAGGAATCTATAAACGAACCACACTGATTTTCCAGTTTCACCCAGTAAAGGCCAGTATCGCGGATTACTTTTCTATCGGTTTTTGTTCCATCGGACCAACCCAACAAATTAAAGCCTTGCGCTTTATTTAAAACCAAAGAATCATTCAAACAAAAAGAAGTGTCGGGGATGGCTGAAACCTCTGGAATTTGCGTGTATATATTAATATTTTTTACAGAATGTATATCCGTTGATCCACCCGTTGAAGCAGTAAAACCCATATAACCTGCATAATCGATTGGATAAAAACCTTCGAGCGTGATAGTGCTATCGATCGTTACCTTTATATTTCCTTGATTGTATTCAACCCTGGCTTTTTTATAATTATAATCTCTCAGTTCTCTAAGCCCGAATAAGGTAGGTTGACTATTCGTTGGACACTCTGAATAATTTTGCCCATTACCATAACGAATCTGGAGTTCAGGATTTGCCCCGCCACAATTATTATAGGTATCCAGAACGACCATTAATCCCCTTGGATTTTGAGGTATTCCAACCCCACTCCCACTTATATATCCTGTGGGAGGATTTACCAAAAAGCAGAAAGCGATGCCATCTGCACTTGAACCTTCAAACATTCTAAATTCAAAAGAAACTGCCCATTTGCTGCAAACGCTTAAATCTATGGCTTCCTTCAAAAATAATCCCCCATTTCTAAACATCTGAGCGGTGCAAAGAATAATTTCATCTTCCTTACTATCCGCATCGCCATTTGTGTCTCCCACGCGCGTGTCAGCTACAAGGTTCCATTTATCGGTATTCAAAGGAAAGCCGGAAAGAGAGGCAAACACATTGTCCTGCGCATGCAGTGAGGAATGAGCCAGACATAAAAAAAATACCCCCAAAGTTATATGGAGAACCAAGGGGGGTATTTTATTTATACTAGAAAAGCCCATTTTATTTAAAACCAGCTAGTTCCATAACCCATAAATGGCCAGGGAATACTTGCTAAAATAAGAATAAGACCAATCAGATAAGCCCAGAAAATACGACTAAACGCTTTCTTTTCAGGCGCTACTTTTTTTGCCATAATATATCCAACAGAAATGATAATGATAGCTAAAATCATCATAGAAGTATGCTCAACTAAGAAGAAACGGCTCAAAGCATTCTTCATTGATTCAGCTGAAAAAACCACTTTTGGACTGATTGCATATAATATCAACCCCACTAAAAGCTGTATATGACAAGAAATGAAAGCAAACAGAGGCATTTTCTTATCCTTATCGGTAAAAGAATGATTACCGGACAATTTGCCCGCTGTTTGAATAATAGCTAAGACGAGAGTTATTAAAAGAATCCATCTGAAGCCAGAGTGTAAATGAACCAAAATAGGATACATATTCGTTGATTTTAAAGGTTATCGACCAAGGTGAATGAGTAAAACGCTGATATCTGCCGGAGAAACCCCACTGATACGACTTGCCTGACCAATGGTCATCGGTTTCATACGCGACAATTTCTCCCTTGCCTCAGCGGACAGCGAAGTTAAGGAATGATAAGCAAAAGATTCTGATAATTTTAGCATTTCCAATCTGCTCATTTTATCAACCATTTCTTGCTCTTTTGCCATATAACCGGCATATTTCATATTGATTTCAGCCTGTTCTACCGCTTCGGCCTTATAATTTGAGAGAAATTCATTTAAACCCGGAACAACGCTCCTGACATCGGCAATAGAAATATTAGGGCGAAGAATAATGCCCTGTGCTTTCACTTTCTGCTTTATGGGCATGCTTCCTTTTTCTTCCAGCAATCCATTTATCTGGTCAGGTTCAACACTGCACTCATTTAAAAAGCGGGTAATTTTTTTAGCATCGGCTACTTTATCCTCCACTTTTTTAATTCTGTCGTCCATATAATTCATACCAAGCTCAACGGCCAGCGGAGTTAGACGTATATCGGCATTATCTTGTCTAAGAAGTACGCGATACTCTGCTCTTGAGGTGAACATTCTATAAGGTTCCTGGGTACCTTTAGTCACCAGATCATCTATCAAAACACCTATATAAGCATCGGAGCGTTTCAAGATAAACGGATCTTTTTCCACCACCGAAAGATGGGCATTGATACCCGCCATAAGACCTTGACTTGCCGCCTCTTCGTACCCCGTTGTACCATTTATCTGACCTGCAAAAAATAGCCCTTTCAACAAATGCGTTTCCAGACTAAGAGAAAGTTGGGTTGGAGGGAAAAAGTCGTACTCGATAGCATAACCAGGGCGGAACATTTTCACCTTTTCAAAGCCAGCAATCTTTGATATGGCTTTGTATTGAACATCTTCAGGCAGAGAAGAGGAAAAGCCATTGACATAAACTTCACAAGTAGTCCGACCTTCTGGTTCAACGAAAAGTTGATGCCTGTCCTTATCGGAAAACCGATCAATTTTATCTTCAATAGAGGGACAATACCTTGGACCTAAGCCCCTTATTCTTCCATTAAACATAGGAGAACGGTCAAACCCCGTTCGTAAAATATCGTGAACCTCCTGACTTGTATAAGTAATATGACAAGGAAGTTGATTTACTAAAGGTGATGTTTCTGTATATGAAAAGCGACTGGGATTTTCGTCTCCAGGCTGAATTTCCATGGCCTCGTAGTTCAATGTTCGCCCGTCCACCCGGGGAGGAGTACCCGTTTTCATTCTACCTGCTTCAAATCCCAGGCTAACTAACTGTTCAGTAATTCCTTTTGCAGCTGATTCACCAGAACGGCCACCACCAATCTGTTTTTCCCCTATGTGTATAATTCCATTTAAAAAAGTACCATTGGTGAGGACCACCGATTTACTGTTAATGGATAAACCCATGCCAGTAACGACTCCCTTTACCCTGTTATCTTCGACGATTAACTCCTTAACCATGTCTTGCCAAAAATCTATATTGGGATGATCCTCAAGCATCATTCTCCATTTTTGAGCAAATTGCATGCGGTCACTTTGTGCACGTGGACTCCACATAGCGGGTCCTTTCGACAGATTAAGCATTCTGAATTGCACCGCTGATTCATCGGTAACAATACCAGAATAACCGCCCAATGCATCTATTTCTCTGACAATCTGACCTTTAGCTACGCCACCCATCGCAGGATTACAAGACATTTGTGCAATCGTCTGCATATTCATGGTAACTAATAGTACCTTAGAACCCATATTGGCAGCGGCTACGGCGGCTTCACAACCTGCATGCCCTGCACCCACCACAATTACATCATACGTTTGAAACATGTATCCTTTTAATTAATTAAGGGCAAATTTAATCCGTTTTTATCATTTTTGTGGAACAATCCTAATTAGCTTATATTTACCGACAAATTTCAAATACAAAACATGGCTTACACAGAATCTAATATGCTGCCATTGGGCACTAAAGCACCGAATTTCACTTTACCTGACACCCTTTCAGGTAAGAAAATAACTTTGTACGAGATGCCACCTGCAAAAGCTACGCTCGTTATGTTTTTGTGTAATCATTGTCCCTACGTCATACATGTGAATCCGGAAATAGTTCGGATAGCAGCAGATTATAAAAATGCTGGCGTGCAGTTTGTCGGTATAAGTTCAAACAATGCCATAAAATATCCACAGGATGGGCCTGAAAAGATGACCGAGCACGGGAAAGAAACGGGATACACCTTTCCGTATCTATATGACGAATCGCAGGAAATTGCCAGGAAATATGATGCCGCCTGCACCCCTGATTTTTATCTTTTCGACGAGCATTTACATTTGGTTTACCGTGGACGCATAGACAGTTCCCGACCTGGTAATGATAAACCATTGGACGGCAGCGATTTAAGGCAAGCCATAGATAATGTACTCGCAGGAAAAGAAATTTCCCCCGTTCAATATCCAAGTGCTGGTTGCAATATCAAATGGAAATAAAGCCTTATTTTTTTGAAATAAGATTATTTCCGGTCATTTCAACGGGTAGGTCTATTTCCAGCAAATGCAGAATAGTAGGCGCAATATCTCCCAATTTACCGTGAGACACCTTGCTTTCTGACGCATTTTCTGCCACATAAATGATGGGAACAGGATTCATGGTATGGGCAGTATTTGGCGTTCCATCGGGATTAATCATATAGTCAGAATTTCCATGATCGGCTATGACGATGATATGATAATTGTTTTCCAGGGCGGTTTTAACCAAATCAGATAAACAAGTATCCACCGTTTCCACTGCTTTAATGGCAGCTTGAAAATCGCCTGTATGCCCCACCATATCGGCATTGGCATAATTTAAGCATATAAAATCGGGTTTTTTGGTCCTGATAGCCTCTGTAATGAGCTCCGTAATACCTTTTGCACTCATTTCAGGCTCTAAATCGTAGGTAGGGACTTTCGGCGAGGAAACCATTAATCGTTCTTCCCCCGGAAATACGGATTCACGACCACCGGAAAAGAAAAAAGTTACGTGAGGATATTTTTCTGTTTCTGCTATTCTAATCTGTGATTTCCCAGCCCTTGAAACAATCTCGCCCAGGGTATTATTCAAATTATCATTTTGAAAAAGAACAAAAACTCCCTGGTAGGATTCATCGTACTGCGTCATGGTCACATAGTAAAGATCCTTTTTGGTCATGCCAAATTCCGAAAAATCCTGTTGCGTTAATACCTGAGTAATTTCTCTTGGTCTATCGGTGCGGAAATTAAAACAGAGCACCACATCGCCATCCTGTATCGTTGCGGTAGGAGAACCGTCCGGTTTGGCGGCAAATAATGGTTTAATAAACTCATCGGTTTCGCCAGCCTGATAACTTTCCGATATAGAGGCCACCAAATCGTTTGATTTAGTACCTTTTCCAGATACTAATAAATCATAAGCCAATTTAACCCTTTCCCATCGTTTGTCGCGATCCATGGCAAAATAACGACCTATAACAGAAGCCAGTTTTGCGCGTTTTCCTTTCAAAAAATCAGATAAATTAGCTATAAAACCCAAGCCACTTTTAGGATCACAATCGCGACCGTCGGTAAAAGCATGAATAAAAATGTCAGCGACCCCTGCATTTTCCAAAATATCAACTAAAGCTTTTAGGTGATTAATGTGCGAATGAACCCCCCCGTCAGAAACGAGACCCATCAGGTGAAAAGGTTTTTTATTACTTACCGCATATTCTATGGCTTCCAGTAGCGTAGCATTTTGAGCTAAAGTACCTTCGCGAACTTCTTTATTAATACGAGCCAATTCCTGATAAACAACCCTTCCGGCGCCAATATTGAGGTGTCCAACCTCCGAATTACCCATCTGACCTTCGGGAAGGCCCACCTCTTCTCCATAAGTAATTAACTCATTATGAGGATAATTAGCCAGGAGATGATCCATAAATGGAGTATTTGCCTGAGAAATGGCATCAGATGTAACATCTTGTCCAATACCCCAACCATCTAAAATGGCTAATAGTACGCGGGAATTGCTCATAAACTTTTTTATTTTTGAAGCGCAAAGGTAAGGTATAAAACAATAAAATAGTTTATGTAGTATATTAATATACTTATACTTTTTGTTTTAACCATTTCGTTATAGTCGCAAAACATCCCATACATGAATCTATTCCTAAGTGTAGTTTTTAGTCTTGCCTCATTTTTCCAAACGATAACCACGGACATCACCCGATCTTTAAATGAGGGGAACACTGTTGGTTTGAGTAGTTTTTTAGATGCTCAGGTTGAGGTTTCCATAGCCGACTTTGAGGCAACGGTGTCAAAAGCGGAAGCCATCGCACAGTTAAAAAAATTCTTTGTAAAAAATCCGGTCAAATCATTTACTCAGGCCCACCAGGGAAACTCCAAAGGCAATGACTCGACGTATATTATTGGAAATTTAAATACCCAAAACGGAATATTCCGCGTGTATATTTATATAAAAATAGATGCAGGAAAGCTATTTATCCAGGAAATAAGGTTTGATAACGAAAAATGAAGATTGACGCCGATCTAAAATCATTTTTAGACGAAAAAGTAGCCGCTTATAACACCTTCGATTTTATAGAAAACGATCCTGTATGTATTCCTCACCGATATCATTTGAAGGAAGACATTGAGATAGCAGGATTTCTGGCTGCCACCATTTCATGGGGAAACCGGAAAACGATCGTCCGGAATGCGACCCACATGTTGGATTTACTGGGTGAATCCCCTTTTGATTTCGTCATGTCACATGATGAACATCAACTTCATTTATTAGATCATTTTGTCCACAGAACCTTCAATAGCATTGATTACAAATGCTTTATACAATCATTAAAACACATTTACACTGAACATGGTGGCTTGGAAGCCATTTTCAGTAAATATGCTTAGAACCCGCGGTAGGCGAATGCCCGATTTGTGTGTAGATAATTTTTTAACTTTAACACACAGATGAGAAAAATGAAAAAAGAAGATCTCTTACATGATGATTTTCTGAAGCAGTTTAAGACTGCCGGAGAACTTAATTCCTTTCTTCAACAACTTCAGAAAAGAGCTGTTGAAAAAATGCTTGAAGGTGAGCTGGATGCTCATCTTGGTTATGAAAAGCATCAGGGTTCGGATAATCCCGATTCAAGAAATGGTTACTCAACCAAGACCATAAAGAACGCGCTGGGACAATCACAGATCAATGTTCCCAGAGATAGAGATGGAAGTTTTGAGCCAAATCTTGTGCCTAAACGTAAAAGTATGGCAGAGGGTGTTGAAAACGTAATCATATCTATGTATGCGAAAGGTATGTCAAACCTTGACATTGAGGGACAAATCCGCGATCTTTATGGCATCAATGTATCCACCTCAACCATTTCAAGGGTCACAAATGCTGTTAAAGAAGATATTGTTGCCTGGAGAAACAGGCCTTTGGATCCTATGTACCTTATTGTCTGGATGGACGGTATTTCCTTTAAAGTCAGAGAAAACGCCAAGGTAGTCAATAAGCCGGTTTATGTTGCTGTTGGGCTTAAAACAAACGGCCTAAAGGAAATCCTTGGGCTTTGGCTTGGAAAAAACGAGTCCGCTGCATTCTGGATGGGCGTACTCACTGACCTGAAAGCCAAAGGGGTTGAAGATATTCTCATCACTGTGACTGACAATCTCAATGGGTTTACAGAAACCATAAATGCTTCATTCCCTAAATCCGTTACCCAAATTTGTGTCGTGCATCAAATCAGAAACGCTTTCAGGTATGTGGTTTGGAAGGATAGAAAAGTTTTTGTAAAGGATATGAAGGAAATCTACTCGGCTCCTACCAAAGAGGCCGCTTGGGCTGCTTTTAAAAATTTTGAAA
>JBMLQR010000070.1:0-1988 GCA_049241465.1 Saprospiraceae bacterium
AAGCCCCTAAACTATTTACAAAATGAAAAAACAATCAAAGATTACCCTTTTAAAAGGCGAAGGAGCTCACCAACATACCTTGTATGGTAAGTTCAACATTACATCAGCTGATACTGATTTTACCGAAATTGATGTGCTTGAAGCAAAATTAATACACGAATTACCTAACGGATCCTTCGGCGAACATAATACCCTGAACGTGGAAAGTGGTGAGTGGGTTATGGGAAAACAAGTGGAATACGATCCGATGAATCGACAGGTTTCAAGAATTTGTGATTAATTATGGCAAACCCTTTAGTGCACTCAAAATCGTCTGTCAAAAGATGGGGTGGTGAAGTTGGGGACTATCTGTCAATTCACGAATTGTTAGATAGCCCAAAAGCTACCATGAATAATAATAGTTCGAGATTACTCACCCATAATACCTGGTTCGCCTACCATATTATTCCCAAAATATTTGGTTATAATATTACCAATAGTGATGGAAAAAGTATTGATACTGTGGATATTGCGATGTTGCATATCGCTGAAGATTTTAGAATGAAGTTTGTACCTACCGCTCAGGATTATCTAAAGCATTTAGACGTTCAACCCTGGATGTGTAATGGTGTAAAAGATTTAGGAAGTAAAGAAGGATCAGAATTAGTTGAAAAATTGAACCAAAAATTAAAAGATGAATCCTGAAAAAGTTGGATTGGAAGTGGCCGTACAATGCTGGAAAGATGTAAAAATCAACCATTGTATCATGGATTTTTCCTGTGGTGGCGATGAAATGCAAGATGTTGATTTTGTATTTTATGGTGAAAACGAAAACGTTTTACCATCTGATACGCTTAATGATTTTTTTAAACATGAAGTTTTTGAAAAGGTCGATTTTTATGTAAATTCCGGTGACGAATACATAGGTGAATTTGGCACCGTACGTATTGAATTAAATGAAGAACATGCTGATTTTGAATACACAAAATCTACTACATCTGAACATTCTGAAAGAATAACCGAAAGTTTTATTTACCAATTTACTGATGAGGAGTTTAATATATTCAGAGATAAGATTGAAGATATTAACGGGGAAGGTCGGAGTGTAAATTTTAATTACAAATCAGATTGTATTATCAGCGACGATGAAATAAGTATCCTGGAGAAATTTGAGGGCAAAATCATAAATTTTATTAATAATGCTATCATTGAAAATGAACATGGTGATCCGGAAGAAGAAAGTGAAAATTTTGAATGTGATGTAGAAGATACTTTAAATACAGCTGAAAAGACGATAGAAATCCTTGTAAGTAGATCCTTTTACTATACTGTTTCTGAATAATTTAATAACATAATGAAAATAATCGTTAACAATGTGGAGTTCCCTTTCAATGAAGGTTGTAAACTCCTAAAATTAAAACATGGTTCGTCAAGTGTATGTCCCTTTAAGGAAATAGAGGAATTCTGGAATGATATTGAGCCATTGACATTCAGAGAAATTATTACCATTTTTAAAAACGTAGAACAAAGAAGGATCGGATTATTATACTTAGGTCTGGAAAATCTTTCAAAAGAAATTAAATCTACGTTAGTTTCGAGCGAAACCATTTCAAAAAAAACCACCTGGACAAATAAGGAGGGTTTCGTTAAATCCGTTCATTTCGATGATAAATATGAGTTATACTCTGTTAGTGGCGAAGAATTATTGGGAGATCCTAGTTTGACAACATTCCATTATGTTAAATTTAAAGACACCTCAACCGATAGGGAATATTTACTTTGGATAGATTATAATCATATTTACCGTTTAAAAAATTACCAGGATGTGACTGCCATTGACGCCATTGCCTGGACCATCCAAACTAATCTAAAGGAGGGGGGCATTGAGAAAATTATCCGCCAGGGTGATTGCATTTTACTGAAGAAAAATAAAAATTCCCACATTGGTACTGTAAGGCATTTAACGGGAAATGAATATCGCTCTTTACTTGTTTTGGAGAGTTAGGGTA
>JBMLQR010000071.1:0-4690 GCA_049241465.1 Saprospiraceae bacterium
TAGTTTGAAGCAGGATTTACAGGATTAGAGTGGATTGAAAAGGACGTCGTCGGTTTGAATGTGAAGGTTGAATTATAAATAATTACTTACTATAATGCGTCTCGCCGATGCGTTACTAATCGGCGAAACGCCTAAAATGAAAGCGGCATTTAAATAATAATCTTCCCACGTCATCGAACGACGTTATAGTTAATCCTGTAAATCCTGATTTAAAACCGAGTGAAAGGGGGTAAATATTACATTGAAACCTGTTGGGATGGATACCGTTGTTCCTTAATTAGGGGAATTTATCTTTATCTTGATAACACTGACCCGTCCTAAAAGATTCGATGATTAGGGGGATAAATCAATAAGAAAGTATGAACTTAAAATTTCAACTTTAATCTAACATAAATAATTTTTTTGATTTTCATCAAAACTCTTTTATAAATAAAAATCCACTTCGCTCTTTTTTTATTTTCGTAAACCCAAGGAATATTTTTATATTTGTTATAACCAAATTTAAATACTTCCTCAATATATTCATCGAATAACAATCTCATTTCAGGCCGATTATCAAATGTAAACCTATTATTATATCCGGCTAATATATCAGGCCGTTCAAGTTTAAAATTACTAAAGTGATAAAATATCATGTTTTCATTGCCATTAATTAAATATGATCCATTTTTAATATCAATAAACCTTTCATGTAAGTTCCAATTTGAAACATTCAATCCTAAATTCCTCAAAATTTTTAATTTAGCAAGAAAAGCAGGTGCAAAATTAACCCAAAGTTGATCTGTAGAGTATCCTCTGGAAACATCCGCAAAACTATAATTAACAAGTTTTTCACACCACCACTCATTAAACTCAATCGCCTCCTTATATCGGTTAATACAAATAAACCCCAAATTGAATATTCCATTTCGTAAAATATCATGATCTGAAGGATTAAGTTCATCATTTTGAGGTGATAAAAAATGAGGAGTTAATAAGACACTATAATCTCTAGTATTATTCAATATGTCCATAATAGAATTATAGAATTTAAGGTCAGCATCCAAATAAATAAAAGAGTTAGAATTAGGATACAAATTCATTAGGAATTTAAAATAAAACGGCTTACAAGCAGTTAATAATTCAATAGCAGTATATTTTTTTGTCATTTCTTCAAATTCTGCTATTCCAATACTTTCAACAGGAATTACTTCAATATCATCGTAAATAGATAAATCATCTGGTAAACTATCTATTAAACCAATAACAAACTTACCGTTATTATATTTTAAAAATGAATTAATCATTAACTTAGCGTGTGCTAAATATTTATTTGTAATTAATGTAAAAAAAATCATATCATTCATATATTCATCATTTTATGTTTTTTTTTTAAATCTCCAAATTCTACATCTAAATATTCCGTTAAAGCATCTTTCCAATCTCGCATCAAATTTGCATTCAATAAGTTTAGCTTATAATTTACAAGTCTTTCACTTATCGGTCTTTCAGCAAAATAAGTTTTTGCAAAATATGCAGATGAAACTTCAGTAATTTTAATATCCGTTTCTAATCCTAAATGATTTATTACCTCTTTAGCCACTTCGAGCCTTGAAGTTTGTCCACCACAAACTAAATTAAAAAGACCAAACATATTATTTTCGCATAGGTACTTAACATTGTTTGCAAAATCATACGTATAGGTGGGTGTCCCATCTTTGTCATTAACAATAAATAAATCTGTAGCTCCTGATTTTATTTGACTCAAAAGTTTATTTATGAATTTTTTATCCTTTTTAATACCCCCTCCCATCATCCAACCAGCCCTGCATATCAAATATTTATTGGCATTTTCCAAAACATTCCTTTCCGCTATATATTTTGACCTTGCATAAACACCCAAAGGATTTGGGGTGTCCCAATCATCATATATATTTTTACTCCCATCAAAAATTCCAGCTGTTGAAATATATAAAAGTGGTATATTGAGTTCATTGGCTATTGAAATGGCATAATCGACAGATATAGTATTTGTCAAATAAGCATCATCTATATTGTTTTCACAAAACTCAAGATCAGTATATGCTCCAATATGAAATAAATAATCAGGACCTTGATCAATAACAGCCTTTCTATATTCCTCCTTATTCCTAAAATCAAGAACTTCAATCCATTCATCCGATTTAAACTTATCTGTGGCAACAATATCATGACTATTTTTAAACACGTTGTAAAATGCTTCACCCAACATGCCGCCACATCCTGCCATAAAAATTTTTTTTCTCATTTGTTTTATTTGGTTTAGCCCCCTAATTATCGGACTTTTAATTACGTTAGATACATAAATAAATAAAATCCTCATAAATTTGCATCAGCGAATGTCGACCGAAGGTGACTATTTTACCGAAGTTGATGTATTGTGTGGGCCCGCCAATACTAACCTATTTAATAAAGCTAATCCGCAAGCCTCGTTCATAAAATAATCGAACAGATAAGTTATCAATCCTTAAGGCAACGAATTGAAGCACCCGACCACTTAAGGTAATTGTATCTAAATACAAAGCTATAGTTAGTGTACAAATAGCGATTCCAAGCTTTTGTGTTGTCTGCAGTGTTCTCAGTTGAACTCCAAAAGAAAGCATAATTTGTAATATCGTTAAATTGACCAGTGCTAAAACGAGTTCCCCCTGGAAGTCCTGTAAAACCACTTAAATTATCAGCCGCTGTAGATGAAGAGGTTGGACTTGTCCACAACCCAGATGTTGATTTCATTTTATTACCAGCAGATGACGCACCTAATTGTGTTATTAGAACATCCCAATCCGTGTCGGTGGGAACATGCCAACCCGTTGGACACAAATTTTTAAACGTTGTACTTCCTGAAATCTCAACTCCCTTTGCAGCATACCAATTGTACAAGTATCCATAATTTGAAAGGTTTGAAGGTCCATGAGCATAAACAGTATATGCACCATAATCTAGTCCAGAGCCAGACCATGTTTGACCAGTACCATTACCAGATGTCCCTCCTGATGCATCAAATCTGATATCTGTGCCATCATTATACTTAGTAACTTTTAAATTTTCCTTTGTCCAACATTGATTACCAATCAATACTGTGTTGTAAGTATTATTATTTATATCAGTTATTGTTGAAGTTCCACAGGTAAAATTAATACACGGAACACCTGTACAATTCTCTAAAGCAGCCTTCTTCCAGCGTACTTTTAACTCCTCCACATTAAAATTAGATTTGCGATCAAATCCATTTTCCTTCTGAGGCTCAATATTGCTTGTAACCTGACCAAAGAGAGAAACATGGAGGACAAGACAAACCATTAATGGAAATGATAATTTTTTCAAAGTAAACATTCTGGTCATGTGATTTATTAATGAATTAATGAACGTGATTTTAGAAATATTTAAAGAATGAGATATTATTTAAACCATATTATTTTGAATCCTATACCCTATTATTTTGCACCCATAACATAAAAAACTACTAATGAAACATTTATATTAAAATAATGCTTTAGAAATAATAAATATTCCTACAAAGTTTGAATGTAAATTTGAATGAAAGTGTAAAAGTAGGGTGATTCAAAACCTATGGCAGACACACCAAAATGGGAGTAACTACCTTTTTCTTCTTAATTTTATTATATTTGACATTGGATGCCACCCTAAAAATTAACATAATGAGATTCGTTACCCTGTTTTTTACTTTCTTCCTTTTTAATTTGAGCTTACCTTGTGCTAAAGCTCAAAATCTTCCTAAAATTGAACTTAACGATGCATGGATTAATGAAATAAAAGCTTTGGCGCCCGCAAAGAAGCATTTTCCAAGTGCTAAAACACATAAAGTCCTGGTTTTCTCCCTATTTACCGGCTTTGACCATTGGGTCATTCCTCATACCGAAGCCATGTTAAAAACCATTACAGAAAAAGTGGGCGGTTTTGAAATGACTTACACCAGAGATGTAAAATATTTTGACAAAAATTGGTTACAGCAATTCGATGCTATTATCCTAAATAACAATTGCAGTATTGGGGACAAACGTAATTTATTTTGGGATGTATTTAAAAATGACCCTACACTGGATACTGTTCAAGCCATGGAAAAGGCGGCCAAATTTGAAAAATATCTGTTACAATTTGTAAAACGAGGCGGTGGTATTATGTCCATGCATGGCGCTGTAACGATGCAGAATAAATCGAATGCTTTTAGTGACATGATAGGCGGTAGTTTTGATTATCATCCCAAACAACAAAAGATTGACGTAAAATTAGTTGACCCCAATCATCCTTTAGTACAGGGTTTTAATGGAAAAGGATTTTCACATATTGATGAGCCTTATTTCTTCAATAATGCTTATATGAGCAAAAATTTCAGACCGCTACTTTACATGGAAAGCGCTAATATTGAGGGAAATAAATATCCCGGTGGCGACGAAAAAAGATATATTGCCTGGATTAAAAAATACGGAAAAGGAAATATATTTTATTCATCTCCTGCTCACAATGCGCAAAGTTTCAGTAATCCGCAATTGCTTCAATTTTTCCTCGATGGCCTTCAATTTGTAGTAGGTGATGTAAAATGCGATACAAGTCCTATGGAAAATTAAACCCTGACCTACTGATTTTCAGTCATTTAACTGTTTCTTATACTCAGGCCGATTTTTCCATAAGGGCAAAAAAGGGGCGTATTCAG
>JBMLQR010000071.1:4790-6259 GCA_049241465.1 Saprospiraceae bacterium
CCTCTGCTTTTCCCTTAAAAAGAGGAAAAATGCTTTTCCCATCGATAGGTTGTACAAAAACATCTTCTGGTAAGTTACAAATGGAAGCGATGGTAGGAAAAATATCCATGGTACTTGCCGGAAAATGACTGATGATTCCTCCCTTAATGGTTGCCGGCCACTTAATAATGCAAGGAACCCTTATTCCTCCTTCATAAAGACTTCCCTTAAAATCTCTTAGGCCCCCTACCCCTTCCTTACCGCCGACAGATACGCTGCCATTATCACTATTAAACCAAATCAAGGTATTTTCATCCAAACCCATTTCCTTCAATTTCGCATTTAGCAGACCAATAGATTTATCCATTTCCACTATTTCTCCAAGATAATTTTGCTGCACTTCCTCCATGCCTTTTGGGAAATTTGATTTATCCTCAGGTAAGGCACTCCAGGGATCATGAGGACTTCCAAACCATATAACCACAAAAAATGGTTCATTTTTATGACCCAAAATAAAATCAAGTGCCTGATTTACAATTATATCAGATGAATTTCCAACATACTCCGCAATGTTACCCTTATGACTCATTAAAGGATTGAGATCAAAAAAATTGGACACAGATAACCACTCGGTGAATCCAAAAAATCCCGGATTCCTATTATCTTCCGCAAGGATGGGTACACCCGGGCCTTTGAGCCCGTCCAGATGCCATTTTCCAAAATGTGCTGTATTATATCCAGCCTTTTGAAGTGCCTGCGCCACGGTTTTTTCTTGTCTTCTCATGGGAAAACCATGGGCATAAACAGCGGAACGATCATTTGCCCTGCCCGTTAAAACGGAAGACCTTGTAGGAGAACAAACAGGAGCACCTGCGTAAAAACGATCCATTCTTAGACCATTTTTAGCCATTTCATTCAAATGAGGTGTCTGCAAAAATGGATGGTTATAATATCCCATTTGTCCCCAACCCTGATCATCAGACATAACAAGAATTACATTTGGCCTTTGCCTCTTTTCATTTTCTTTCAGCGACAATGATAAAAACACGAATAAAATAAGGCCAGACAGTATATGAATCCTCATGTGAATTTTTAGGAAAGATAACATTTGCCGCGCAGATTATGGAGAAAAGCAAAAGAAGTAATACGAAAAATCGTATATATTTGCCTTAAAAATGAACCAACATATTGCCCAAATGACCTTGGTGGTAGCTGATTACGATGAAGCTATTGACTTTTATACGAAAAAATTAAATTTTGATCTTATTGAAGATACGCCTCTGACTGATACCAAACGCTGGGTTGTCGTAAAACCCAAAGGTGCAAAAGAATGTGCTCTTTTGCTTGCAAAAAGTGCCAATGAAACGCAGGAGAAAAGTGTTGGAAATCAAACGGGCGGAAGAGTTTTTCTATTCCTGCATACCGACCATTTTGATAGAGATTTCAATAATCTCCTGGATAATCATATAAAAATTATCAATGGTCCCAGA
>JBMLQR010000072.1:0-1798 GCA_049241465.1 Saprospiraceae bacterium
CGAAAGGAAAAAATACCCTGATTATATGGCACCGGATGAAGAAAATTTCCGAGGCGTAGCTGCTTTAAGAATACTGGAAAAGGTAAAAGGGAACTGGACGCTTGACAGCTTAGTTAAAGCTGCTTTTAATCCTTTTTTACCTGGCTTGGCAAAGATTATCCCGGATCTTTTAAAAGTTTATAACGGAGATTTATCCACTCCATTTACTGATCCACTCAAGGAGTTATCCGTATGGAATTTTGAGAGAGATTCTCTATCTATTGCCACTAGCCTGGCTATCTTTTATGGTGAAAATATTATGGAGATTGCCAGAGTTAAAAGTGGATATGGTGCAAAATCAATGTTAAACTTAGAGGCTTATGTCCTGAATAACTTATCGGAAACAGATAAAAAAGTTGCCTTTGAAAAAGCCATAAATCAACTCACTAGTCAATATGGTACGTGGAGGACTACATGGGGAGATATTAACAGGTTTCAACGAATAAGTGCAGGAATTCGGCCAGAATTTAATGATGATTTAGAAAGTTTGCCTGTCGGATTCACCTCTTCTGCCTGGGGATCGCTGGCTGCTTTTGGTTCAAAAACACAAGCGGGAACTAAGAAAAGATATGGAACTTTGGGAAATAGTTTTGTTGCCGTAGTAGAATTTGGGCCGACAATAAATGCTCATTCCATTGTAACAGGTGGTTCATCCAGTGACCTGAATTCACCTCATTTTAATGACCAATCCCTTAGATACACGAGAGGACAGTTCAAAAAAGTTCATTTTTATAAAAATGAAGTAGAAACCAACGCAGCAAAAACCTATCACCCTTAATTTAAACCATCAAAGAAAACGAACAGTCATGGATAAAAGGACCTTTTTCAAACACTCCATCGCCATGGGCTTAGGTGCCCCTGTCTTATTTAACACCTTAGAAAAGTTAAATCTTACCGTTGCCAATAAATCGGTGGAAGAAATAGCTGAAGACGAAAATTATTGGTTAGGAATCAGAGGAGGCTACCGATTAAAGCCGGATTATATAAATCTTGAAAACGGATATTATTGTTTTATGCCACAAGCCATACTGGAAGACTATCTTCATCATATAAGAGAGGTAAATTATCAGGGCTCTCATTACATGCGAACCGTTCAGTGGGATAATAAAAGAGCTGTTTGTGGCCAACTTGCGGATCTAATCCAATGTGATGCGGAAGAAATCATCATAACCAGAAACACGACAGAATCTTTAGATACGGTCATTGGAGGTATTCATTGGAAAAAAGGTGATGAGGCTATCATGGCAAATCAAGACTATTTCGCTATGATAGAGCATTTTCGCTTATGTGAAGAAAGATATGGTATTGTTAGAAAAATAATAGATGTGCCGAATATTCCAATATCTGATGAAGAAATTGTCGCGGTCTATGAGAAAGCGATAACCAGTAAAACGAAATTGATTATGGTTTGCCATATTGTAAATATAACAGGTCAGATACTTCCCATCAGAAAAATCTGTGACATGGCCCATAAAAAGGGGGTGGAGGTACTGGTTGATGGAGCCCATGCTATTGGACATTTTGCCTTTGACATCAAAGAATTAAACTGTGACTACTACGGTTCCAGTCTCCATAAATGGCTATCTGCTCCTTTAGGCGCAGGATTATTATATATCAATAAGGAAAAAATAAGCGGTCTTTGGCCTATGTTTGGTGATTTTGGTTATCCTTTGGAAAATATAAGGAGATTGAATCATACAGGTACCCATCCCGTTGCTACTGACTTAGCGATAGGAAATGCCATTGAGTATTTACATCG
>JBMLQR010000072.1:1898-10344 GCA_049241465.1 Saprospiraceae bacterium
ATTTTATTAGAATAAATCTCTTTAAAGAGATCTAATTCTTCTTTAATTATTTTAAAATATTTAAGGTTTGGCTTACCAATAATTAGAAAGGGACATTGATATTCAGTGGGAAGATCTCTCCAGGCTTTTAAAGCTGACAACAAATTTTTCCTTGCTGTAATGCTTCCAACCGATAAGAAATATTGATTTGGTAAATGATAAAGATTCACAACTTGTTGAAATTCGACTTTCGTATAGGTCTTTTTGAAATTATCGTTTACAGTTTGATATACTACCTTTACCTTTTCGGGAGGAAGATTAAACTTTTTACAAATATCAATTTTAGTATATTCACTTACAGCAATAACCACATCTGCTTTTTGACAGCTATATCTTATTTTTTGAAAATGAATAAATCTATCAAAAAAAGAATAATCCATTTTATAATATAGGAAAGCAATATCATGAATAGTAACCACCCATTTGATATTTGGGTTTTTCACAAATTCAACGGGTAATTCATTACTTAAGCCGTGATAAATATGAATCAAGTGTTTCTTGCAATCTTTAGGCACACCGAGGGACCTCCAAAAAAAATATTGGTACCAGCGTGGCCGTACAATATTAAAAGAATGATTTTCAGATAAAGAGGAAGAATTTTCAGAGGAAATAGGAGCAAAAAGGAATAGTTTGAATAAATGAGGATGATATTTAATTAAATTTATGATTAGGGTCCTACTATAATTTCCAAGACCAGTTGAGTTTTGAAAGAACCTTTTTGAATCGAATGCCAGATTTGTCATTTGCACAATGATCGGAACATTCATCAAACCAATTAAACTGCAAAACTTTCACCACAACCACAGGTTCTGGCTGCATTTGGATTGTTAAAATAAAAACCTTTCCCATCGAGACCCCCTGAAAATTCTAGGGTAGTATTACATAGATAGAGAAAACTTTTTAAATCAGTCACAATTTTAACATCGTTATCTTCAAAAATTTGGTCATTTGGTTTACTCTCATTATCAAAATCCATCTGATAACTTAGACCCGAGCAACCGCCACTAGTGACGGACACTCTTACGAAATAATCATCTGACATATTTTTGTCAGCCCGAATTTCGACAATTTTAGATTTAGCAGATTCACCGACGTATAGCATAGCATAGAAATTAAGAGGCTATTTTAATATAACATAAAATAGCCTCTTTTTTATAAATTAGTGAGAAGCAGCCATTGCAGTAACGGCTATTCCATTTTTAGACTGATAATCGGCTATAGCCCCCTTAATAGCATCTTCTGCCAAAACAGAACAATGTATTTTAACTGGCGGCAAGGCTAATTCTTCTACAATATCCATATTATCTATGGTTAAAGCTTGTTCGATAGTTTTGCCTTTAAGCCACTCTGTTGCCAAAGAGGAAGAAGCGATAGCAGAACCACAACCAAAGGTTTTGAATTTTGCATCAATAATAGTTTGGGTTGAAGGATCGACTTCGATTTGAAGACGCATAACATCACCGCACTCAGGTGCACCCACTAAGCCAGTACCTACGGTAGATTTGCTTTTATCGAGCGTTCCAACATTTTTAGGATGTTGGAAATGTTCCAGTACTTTTTCTGAATATGCCATATTATGATAATTTTAAACGGATGATATAAAATACTAGTGCTCAGACCATTGAACATTGCTAAGATCTACTCCCTCTTTGTACATTTCCCAAATAGGACTTAAATCTCTCATGTGATTTACGCCTGCCACCAATTTTTCCACGGCAAAATCTACTTCTTCGTCGGTAGTAAATCTGCCCAGACTAAAACGAATAGAAGAATGAGCTAAATCGTCACCTAAACCTAATGCAACAAGGACATAAGAAGGTTCAAGAGAGGCTGAAGTACAAGCTGAACCAGAAGAAACGGCTATATTTTGATTGAAAGTCATCATAAGACCTTCCCCTTCCACATGTTTGAAACTAATATTTGTAACATGAGGCATTCTATGATCTACGTTACCGTTAATATAACACTCTTCTAATCGTGAGGTAAGTTCACGCTCTAATCTATCTCTAAGTTTACTTAATCTTTCTGCATCGGCATGCATTTCCAATCTTGCGATTTCAGCTGCTTTACCGAAGCCAACGATACCGGGAACATTGAGGGTACCTGAGCGCATACCTCTTTCATGACCGCCACCGTCCATTTGAGCAGTAACTTTTACACGGGGTGATTTTCTACTTACATAAAGCGCACCAACTCCTTTGGGTCCATACATTTTATGGGAAGTAAAGGCCAACAGGTGAACACCAATTTCCTTAGGGTAAGTAGGAATTTTTCCTACTGCCTGCGTGGCATCACTCATAAAAAGAACCCCTTGCTTTTCACAAATATCACCAATCTCTTTCATGGGTTGGATAACACCTGTTTCATTATTAGCCCACATAACCGACACCAAAATGGTGGTTGATTTAATGGCTGCTTCCAACTCTGCTAAATCAATAAGGCCATCCTCTGCCACTTTCAGGTAGGTTATTTCGGCACCGGCTTCTGTCAACTTATCACAAGTGTCCAGCACTGCTTTATGCTCGGTGGTCACGGTAATGATATGATTTCCTTTTGACCTGTACATTTCAAAAACCCCCTTTATAGCCAGGTTATCTGATTCGGTAGCGCCCGAGGTGAAAATTATTTCTTTAGGATCGACCTTAAGCAAAGCCGCAATTTGTTCTCTTGCGTAATCTACTCCTTCCTCAGCCTCCCATCCAAAAGGATGATTCCTACTGGCTGAATTTCCAGGTTTCTGATAAAAATAAGGCACCATTGTATCCACAACTCTTGGATCACACGGTGTTGTTGAGTTATTGTCTAAGTAAACACGCATAGGTTCCTTTATCATTATTATAATTTATTTAGATTTAATCTAAAAGAAAATGCCAACAGCAAATATAACCAATCATGTAAAATAAAAGTTTTATAATAGGATAAAAATCATTGAATTTTCACAAAAAAAAATACCTACATTGAGGACGAAAGTATTTTATAAAAGTAAAAGTATGCATCAATCGTCTCATTTTTTTGATAAATTTCCGAAAACTGATATCTCAGATTGGGTTAAGGTAGCAGAAAAAGAACTCAATGGTAAACCATTAGAAAGTTTAAACTACCACTACAATAATGAAATCATTATGCCCCCTGTGGTATTTTCTGGCAAAGAGGCTAAAAAAATGAAACCTATTGTTTGGAGAAAAAACAATGTATGCAAACGGGGTATTAGTTTTCGTCACACGGAAACGATTAAAGAAGAAAATATTGAATTCTTTATTTCTATTGGCATAAATAATTTCAAACTCAATGTGACGGAGGAGACTAAGATCAGGGCTGATGAATTAAAAAGATTATTCCCATCCTGTCATTGGCTCGATGTACCTTATAAGGAAGGGGAACCTTCAGACTTTGTTATTCAACAAATAATAGAGAACTTTTTGCAGGCAATTAGTTTAATACAACGTTTGAAATTAGATGAGGGACCTATAAATAAGTTCATTGGAAATATTTATTTTTCAAGAGAAATTCAAGGTAATTATTTGTACGAAATTTCCTTAGGTCGGGCTCAGAGAATTGTTTGGAGAAACATACTTCAGGCTTTTGAGATAGATAATCCCGCTCCGCCCTTATTCATTTCCACCTTACCCGTCATAAAAAACGGATTACATGACCACTTTCTTATTGAAGCAACAGCAAAAACGCTATCTGCCGTATTAGGTGGTGCAGATATTATTTATCTTGAGTTTGATGAAATAGCTGAAGTAATGAGACCAGAGAACTTATCTCATATCCATAATATTTTAAACTTGGAGTCTGGTATTGGAGAAATAATAGATCCAGTTGCAGGAAGTTTTTACGTAGATGAATTAACAACAAAATTAGCTCAACAAATTTGGAGTAATTTAAAATCCTGATTCATTCATATTTTTAGTCATCAGACGAACAATTTTGAATTTTTCGAAGAATATTTTTGCAAAGGATCGAAGAATAGTATAAATCGGTATGGCAAGAACCATCCCGGTTATACCGGCTAAATTTGCACCTATAAGAATCACAACAAATATCTCAAGCGGGTGAGCTAACACAGATTTAGAAAAAATAAAAGGCTGCAAAATATAATTATCCAACATTTGCATTGAGCCAAAAATAAGTACCACCGTCACCAATTGAGGCCAAACTTCAGTATAAAATGAAAGATCTAAATTAGAAGAAAGCGTAATCAGAACAGCAAATGCTGCACCAAAGATAGGGCCTAAATAAGGAATGAGATTCATAAGTGCAGCAAAGAAGGCTATGATTAATGCATTTTTAATGCCAAAAATTGATAGCATTACCATCATATAGATAGTAATAAGGAGCATTTGTAAAAGTAATCCATTAAAATACCTTGATAAGATTCTAATTGATTCTTGTATGGCATTTTGTGTCTGCTCTACATAATTATCTGGAATTAAGGTGAGCAAAAAGCTAAGAAACATGCCTTGTTCTTGAATAAAGAAAAAGGCAATAAACAAGATAGACGCTATGGCCACCACAAAATTACTCGCAGTTGAAAAGAATTCGGTAAGAATTTCTGTTACCAAAGTTGGTTCAAACCAACCCTTAGTAAGAGAACTTACTAATTCCTCTAAATTAATCAATTCTACTGGAATACCATGCGACTTTAGCCATTGAAGTATATTCTGAAAAGGTTCATCGAGAGCCACTGCAATAGATTTGTAATCCACCTCCGACAAATTCATAGCCTGAGTAAAAAAAACAGGAATAAACATTGCCAAAATGCCAGCTATTAAAAAAAAGAAAGCGCCTAGCGTCAAAGCAGCTGCTACTGAATTGGGTATTTCAAACTTACCGATCCTAATTTTTTTCAAAAATCTCATTATAGGTGATCCCATTAAAGAAATGACCCAAGCGATGACGACATAGCTAATAATTTCAGAAAACCGATAAATTATGGCACTAAGGATGAGCGTAATTAATGCTATGATAAAATACCTTGACAATGGATTAATCTGCATAACTATTTTTTGAATTCTGTTTTAATAAATGATAAATTTCTGGAAAGACCGTTAAACCCAGTTCTTTTGACCGCAGAACTTTCAAAAAGATCTGTAAATTTTTCTTCCGTCAGAGCATGCCAGTCTTCAGAAGTTAAATCAAGTAGTTCCTCTTTAGGTAAAAAATTCACCTCGCTATGAGGGGTGGAAAATTTATTCCACGGGCAAACATCCTGACAAATATCACACCCAAAAGCCCAATTATCCATTTTATCTTTAAATTCTTCAGGTATTTGAGATTTTAGTTCGATGGTAAGATAAGAGATACATTTTTTAGCATCTAATAAATAGCCCTTTTCATCTATGGCTTCAGTTGGACAGGCATCAATACAACGGCGACAAGACCCGCAATAATCTCGCATAGGACTATCATAAGGAAGTTCAGCATCAATAATGATTTCCGCCAGAAAGAAAAATGAACCCGCCTGAGGATGAATTAGCAGGGTATTTTTTCCTTTCCAGCCTAACCCGGCTAGCTCAGCCCAATCTCTCTCTAAAATAGGGGCAGAATCGGTAAAAAATCTACCTTGACTATTGGGACAAATTTCCTGGATAGACGAAAAAAGACTTTTCAATTTTTTTCTTAATACCTTATGATAATCTTTTCCAAAGGCGTATTTAGCTATTTTTGGTGCATTTTTATCTTTTTGTATATTTTTAGTGGCGTAATTAAAGGAGAGAACAATGACCGTTTTTGCCCCTGGGACTAATTTTCGAGGGTCTATTCGCAGATCGTAATGATTTTCCATGTACTTCATTTCACCATGATAGCCCATTTCAAGCCATTGCGTTAGCCTTTCACTAGATTGGTCTAATGAGCTTGCTCTGGCAAAACCTATACGAGAGAAGCCCAGCGTTTTTGCTACTTCAATGATTAAATTCTTCTGTTCAAATTGATTTTCATTCACATTTTAGCGAATTAATGAAATACAACTTCCTTAATTTGCTGTTCTCCGAGCGCCTCATTTAGGATATTTATCAACTTTATTTTACCCAAAGAAAGTTCATGCCTAAGAGAAGGTACATCGATATAAAGAAAAAGCACGTTATTTTTCACATATATCTTTGTTGTATGATTTGAAATATAAGCACCCATTGTTTGCCTGTAAACAGCTTGTACTCTGGTGGCACTCACTCCATTTTCATTACTATACTGACTAAATAAAGAAGTTAGAACCACCTTTAAAGATCGCTCTGGTTTAAAAGCCATTATTTACCAAATTTTGAATCGAAAACCATATTTTTTCCTTCTTTATTGATAGTGTATTTAAAATTATCATGAACAGCCCAAGCTCCGTATTCACCTTTAACATTCATTGCAACAATACCCACTTGTTTACTGGTATCGCTTTCAAGACCCGGGATTTTTTCAAATAATCTTTTCACTGATAATTTAGCGGCCTCCTGAGGAGATTTCCCTTGTCTCATAAACTCAACACATAGGAAGGTACATAAATTTTTAAGTACCAATTCGCCCAGACCGGTACAAGCGGCTGCACCAACGGTTCCGTCCACATAAAGCCCTGCACCTAACACAGGAGAATCACCGATTCTACCATTCATTTTAAAAGCCCAGCCACTGGTGGAACAAGCACCACACAATCTTCCTTTAGCATCGACGGCTAATATGCCGATGGTATCATGATTTCCTGGATGATAATTATTATCTGTCAACCATTTTTCCCAGGTAACTTTGGCATGGTCAGACATAAGATTTTCTGTTTTGAATCCCTCTGCCAAAGCAAATTTAAGGGCACCTCCACCTGCCAACATAACATGAGGCGTTTTTTCCATAACCTTCCTGGCTACGCTAATTGGGTGCATAATCCCTTCGAGGAATACAACACTTCCTGCGTTACCTTTCTCATCCATTATACATGCATCGAGCGTTACCCGACCATCACGATCCGGATATCCACCGTAACCAACACTCGTATCAAGCACGTCAGCTTCAGGCACTCTCGCCCCTGCTTCTACTGCATCCAATGCATAATTAGTTTCGGACAATTTCAACCAGGCGGCCGTTGTAGCTTTTTCATTTGGCCAGGTTGCGATAACAGAGGCAATATCATTAACTTTATAATCATCTACAGAAATTTCCTTGCCTCCAGCATTTTTAGAGAATAAATAAGATCCGACGGCAGTCAATGCACTGCTTGCAATAAATTTTCTGCGATTTAGCATAGTTGATTATTTATTTTTTAATGAAAGGTGAAAATAGAAAAAGAAAAGAAATAAAACCATTAAAAAACATCAAACTTTTATCTGACCAGCATAAAACTTCCTTGTTTTACAAATTCGCCTCCATTTTTCAAGACTAAGACCAATGAATAAAGATAAGCACCATTACTCAGTTTAACCTCTGATTTAGTACCATTCCAACCAAAGTATTCATCATTAGGTTGAAAACCTTCCTTTTTGAAAACAATTTCTCCATACCTGTTATATATTTCGAAAAATTTGACCTCTTTTACTTGTTCAGCATCTGCAAAGACCGTTATAAAATCATTAATTCCGTCACCATTTGGAGAAAAAGCATTGGGAACAAAAATGGAAAAAGTATTATCTACCGTAATTTGAGAAGTAACAGATTCTGTGCAACCAAAGACATTGGTAATCTGAACCCTCAAAAGCCCCCCTTTTTCAGCTAAAATTTCAGGATTCAAGCATTGATAGCAACTTAGATTAAATTCAGGGCTCCAGGCAACTGATTTTATGAGAGTTGCCGGAATATTAATTTGTGGTTGTAAAACAGATTTATCCCCAAAAGAAAGCTTAATAGCTGGAGGCAATTGAATCATTTTAGCATAGAGGGCGGGCATAATAAAATCTTGCTCGAGCCTACAATCTTTGTTATCACGAATGATAAGTGAATAAGAATTACCAGGTATTAAGTCATTAAAAATAGATACGTCTTTAAAGGAGGAACCCCTATTTACAGAATATGAATAAGGAGGAATGCCTCCACTATTTCCAATTTGCAAACTATTTGAGGTAAACTGAGAACAATCAAAAACCAATGGAGTAAGTGGCCCTGGTTCTATAATTTCGGCCTCTGCTGAAGTTTTACAATTATTTACATCGACAATAGTAACACTATAATTCCCTTTTCCCAATCCAGAAGGATTTGGTAGATTAGGTAAGCCACCAGACCAGTTATATTGATAAGGCATTGTTCCTCCGCTTACTGCTACCAATATTTTTCCATCTTTACCATTTGCACAACTTACTGCGCTGACAGAGGTGATTGTTTGCAGATTAAAATGTCTTACTTCGGCAATACCTTGAAATTCCCCTTCACATTCATCGTCAGAGAAAGACAAAATTTGAATTTTACCTTTGGCCCCGGTTTTGATCAGATATTCATT
>JBMLQR010000072.1:10444-14186 GCA_049241465.1 Saprospiraceae bacterium
GGAGGAATGAACTTTATTTGTGAAGTTCTCAAACCATTTCCCCACAAAAAGGAATATGGAGGTACTCCGCCGATAGGATTTACATTGATCGTCAGGGTATCACCCAAACAAAAAGTGACATTTTTTAAACCATTCCTTAATTTAGAAACATCTTTAATAAATAATCTGGCTGTATCAGCAATACAAGCGCAGGGAAAATCGAGTTGCAAGATGAGTTCTTCCGAAGCCTCCTCCTCATTATCCAGGATGGTACTTATGGGTAAATCAACGAACGATTTATTTTCTGGAATGGTAATCTCTTTCGGTAACCGTTCGAAATCAACCCCTTCCTTTGCCTTACTATCATTAGCTACCTTAATCTTCACGATAAGAGGTTGTTGTAAATTATCTACATTCAATCTATTCAACCTAAAAAAGCCATTATTACACCCCTCTTCAATAATTTGAGCTTCGTCAGGAGAAGAACCGTTTAATTTAGCCCCTCCACCGATATTAAAACTTTCTGCTTCCAGAAAAACAGCAGAATCAAACTTACCATCAGACACATCAGCAACCAGAAGCCGGATTCTATAGGTTTGGCAAGGAATCAACTTAAGTAAGGCTGTCAATGGACGAGTAAAGCCATCATATTGGATTTTTTCTTGATTTGGACTATTCGCCCAGGTTTTATTGCAACGGGCAGCATCTTCAGGATGCATATTGTCTGAATAAAACAATGTGTTTTGCGAACTATTTATGGTATTAATAGAAACAAAAGCATTTGAACCCGGCACAAGAGCCACATTTTCACCTTTATTATTGAATGAGCCATTAATCCCTGGACCGCTTACAAAAAAACCAAAAACATCATTAAACTTTTCACCAACGTATTCACAATACTCATCAGAAGCAAAAACATATCTAAAATTCACAAAACTATCCAAGGGTACAAAATCAAATTCAATACCCACGACATCAAAAACAGGGCCGGTAGCCAATTTAACCAAATCTACATCACTTGATACATCTCCAAAATCAGTGGTAATATCTCTTTTTTGATTGGGTCCCTCAGCATTTTTAACATTTCCCGTTGAAAGAATAATTCCCTTTTCCAATCCAATACTTGGTTTACCACCTTCAAAAAAACCAATACCAGCTCTATTGCCAATAGACCGAATTTTTGAAATATTTTTGCAAGCTCCATTTACGAAAACATCTTGAACAAGCACTTCAGGCGAATAAGAATTATTAATTTTTATACTCTGGCCATTTAATGCCAAGACACTAAAAATCAATGTTAAAAAGGGAAAGAAAAAATTTCTCATGTAATTTTAAAGAAAAATAAGCACTCAATACGTCCTTAAAAACGGTAAAGTTCCTGATAAATTGTTAAAAATCTGTTTGTAAGGAAAAATGAAATTATATTTGCTATGTAAAGAATTCATACCATGCGCCCACTTATTATTTTTCTTATTGTTTTTATACCATTTTTTGCTGTTTCACAAATTAGGATAGGTAATTGTGGAAAATGGAAATACATCAAATTAAGTGAAAAGGACACGGTAACACAAACATGCCCAGGTGATACTAAAAATGATTGGAAATTTTTCACTTTTGCACCTGGCATTCCTCCACTTCATATCGTTGTTACCGATACTTTGGGTAATATAGAACTAGTTAGACCATTCATGTCTGTTAACTTCGAAAATTTCAAACCTGGATTTTACAGAGTTTACGGTCTTTACTACCCATTTACTTATTATCTAAAACCTGGTAAAAATATTTTTAAAGATACCATGGGAAGTTATTGTTATGGGTTTACGGAAAATTTTGTACTCATTAACAACAATGTTCCAGATCCGGGTGAAATTTCTCTCTCAAAAGGTAATCTGACTAATCTGATTTGCCCCAATGCAGAAACAGATCAAACTCTTCAATTTCAAACAAATAGTCCTTCTCCATTATATACTTACCTACTTACCAACGCTAATAATCTAATATTATCTGTCCAAAGAAATGGACTTTTTGATTTCAAAAACTTACCCTCGGGCAAATATTATATTCATGGCCTGGCCTACACGGGAGCACTTCAAGCTAATGAAGGTCAATTCATTGACGCTGTTCCTCTGAGTAAAAATTGTTTTACAAAAACCTTCAAAGCCATTGATATTGAAAAGAAATCACCTAGAGGGGGTGAAATTTCTTTACATAATAACCCATCTTCAAAACAATTTTTCTGCACCCAATTTACATCGAATGATACCATAAAAATAAATCATTCAGGTGATACCTACTTAAATTATTCTTTTTTGGTACTTGATGAGAATAATAATGTGAAGGGGGTGGAAAAAGAAGCAGCGATTCAATTAAGTAAGTATCCAACAGGATCTTATAAAATTATTGGCATATCTCATCTTTTGGTATTACCAAATTTAATCAATGAACCTTTAGGAAGGATTATCTCTCAATTACAATGTATTGATATTTCAAAAAACCAAATTGAACTATTCATAGAAAATATAAATGTTGTCAATTTTAAATCTGCCCGAGCGAAGGGAGATTCAATATGGTGTGTCAATGCTCCGGAAACCCTTAGTTTAACTGCTTTAGGATCAGGTTCTGACAATGTTAAATTAATTTGGATAGCAACTGACAGAGATGGAAAAGTATTGGCTTTAAACAAAAATCCTGACTCAATTTCAATGAGTAATATAAATGAAACACTTTTCCAGTTTTACGCACTGGCATACACTGGTAATTTAATGTTGAACATTGGTGATAACTTAAATAAATCAGCCGTTTCTACTGGTTGTTTCGATATATCAAAAACATTTTATTCTGTAAGAAAAAAAGAAACTAAAGGCGGAACAATTAGGTTCTCAAATGCCAATCAATTGACGAATATCTGCTTAGGGCCAACGTCGAACTATAGTGTTCAGGTAGTCAGAGTTAATTCATTAGGGGAAAAATATATCTATCTTTTAACCAACAACCGAAGTGAAATAATAAGCACGTCCTTAAACGGTCAATTTTCTTTAAACAATTTAAACTCAGGACAATACTCTATCAGTGGGCTATCATATACTGGTTCATTATCTTTCGGTACCGGATCGAAAATGGATACTACTATTTTCAGTAATGAATGTTACAGTTTATCTGAAAACACTTTAAATTTTCAAAAAACCATTACTGATGGGGCAACAATTTCATTTGAAGATGGTCAAATTGCTGTTAGCACCTGCAAAGGGGTAAAAGTCAAAACTTTTGAGCTTAAAAATAATGCGCTAATCACCCAAAAGTATGCTTATGCTATCACTAATGAAAGTGGAAAAGTAATACAAATTGAAAAAGGTAATACATTACTACTGAATGATTCTTCATTGCTCATTTATTACGTACAAGGTATTGCCTATTCTGGTGAACTCACCCTAAATTTAGGAGATAATATAAATGGAAGGATTCTATCTACTGGCTGCCACTCACTCTCTAAAAACAGACTAACTATAAGTTTTAACGATATAAATGCTGGAAAATTAACGCTGCAAAAAATAGTAACCTGTGTTTCACCAAATGAAGTAAAAAGTATTCCAGTAAATATTACAGGGTCAGCAGGAAATTATGCTTGGTTATTATGTGATACATTAAATCAATTACTAGAGGTTCAAACCAGCCAATTACCTTTTGTTAAAAGAGGACTTCCTGGCAAGATTAGAATATATGGATTTTCCTATTTAGACCAACCTTCATACCAAATTGGAAAATC
>JBMLQR010000073.1:0-1553 GCA_049241465.1 Saprospiraceae bacterium
TTCTGGCTCTTTGGTTTTTTTGTTAATGGTATCATGACATTTGGAATAAAATAGACGCGATGAATGATGCATTTAACCCGAGAGATTTAAATTTTATCGTTTGGTGAATTGGGACTATTTTCTTTCCTAAAGGGGCCTCACCAAAAAAGTAAAGCCTCATCAAATAAAAAGTACAGGCTCATCAAATAAAAAGTAATGTTAATTTCTTACATTTGGGTTTATTGTAATTATGCTGCTGTTAAGTTTTTTTGGAATATTTTTTTCGAGCCTATTACTTGCTTATAACAAAGGCTATAAATCTGCTAATGTTTATTTGGCATTGTTTATTTTATTATGCAATATAATCATTTTCATAAATTATCTTTATTTTTATCATGATTCTAAAGTCATTCGTGCCATTCTGTTATCTTTTCCAATTAATTCTGCCATATATTTACTAGGTCCTTTGGCATTTTTTTATGTGAGATCAATATTAAAGGATAACATTAAATTTGCAAAATATGATTGGTTACATTTTTTGGTGTTTCTCCTTTTTGTTATAGGAAGATTTCCTTATATCTTTTTAGGTTGGGAATCGAAATTATTGATTGCAGAAGATATAATTAATCATTCCAGGATAAATGTAGGCAATTCAATTTTTAATAATTTCTTACCAACAATGTTAAATTTAAAATTAAAGGGATTTCATTTTTCACTCTATGTATTAATTATCTGGATTTTGATTATTAAGCCCAAAACTATAAAATTTTCTTTGAACGAAGGTTTGAATAAGATAAAATCGGTGAATAAATGGCTTTTCTTTTTTACTTTTATCATTTCATTATTAGGAATTTCTTTATTCGTGATCGTTCTACATTTTCTAAATACTAAGAATAGATTTGTTTATCATAATGAGACAAATATTATGTTTTCGATTGTATTCATTGAATTTATAATATTAATTTTTGGTCTTATTTTAAATCCTAAAATATTATACAACTTACCTCAGGCAAAGGAATTATTGGAGGTGAGGTCTGTTGAAGTTCCAGATTCAGAAAAAAGTACAGTGGAAATTTTTTCATTGGATTTTGATTATATTGAAAAAATCAGGTTGCTTATTAAAAACTGGAAAGAAGAACTTAAATTTTTAGACGTTGACTCAAGCATTTCCAGTTTATCGAAGGATATTAATTTACCAACTTATCATGTCACCTATTTTTTTACTTATGTCAATAACGAAAAATATATTGATTGGCGCAATAGATTGAGGGTTGAGCATGCCATTCATTTAATGAATAGAAAAACAGGGTATAATAAAACCATTGAAAGTATGGGAAAGGAATGTGGTTTTAGATCTTATGCCACTTTTATTCAAAGCTTTAAGAAAGTAACTGGAAAATTACCTAAGGATTATCTTAAGGATTTAATTTCATAATCTTCCATTCGACGTAAAAAAATGCCTCGTCTTTTTTCAATAGGTTTCTATGTAATAATCTACAACAATCCCCTTTTTTGAATCACGGATTTTAAGGATTACTGGATTTCACGGAGGATAGCGTACGTCTTCGTTTTAA
>JBMLQR010000074.1:0-2761 GCA_049241465.1 Saprospiraceae bacterium
GCCACATAGAACTCTGCCAAGCAAAATAGAGGTCAGACCAACTATGCCCGGGTAGTTTTATTCGCGAGGTAGAAGAAATTTAGTTGACAAAAATTATAATAATCGTATATTTGTCAACTAAATTGAAATCCACTGAATGAATAATTATGGAAAATTTCCTGGCAAATAGGCTTGTTTCAGCTCGTAGGATGGCCGGATTGTCGTTACAAGGTCTTGCTGATAAGTTAGAAAATGACGTCTCAAAACAAGCGTTGAATAAATATGAGCAAGGCAAAATGAAACCAAATAGCAAGGGGATAATGGCTATTTCTAATGCATTGAATGTGCCGGTAAATTATTTCTATGCTATTCCTGCTGTTAAAGTGGCACTTGAGGAGGTTGAATTTAGGAAGAATACTACTAAACTATCTAAGTTAGATGATCTTTCTATTCGTGAAAAGGCTAAGGATAGTTTTGAACGATATTTTGAGTTAGAGGAAATTTTACAGCTCAATGAAAAAAATGATTATTTCGTTTTTGATAGGATAATCAAATCTCCCATGGATGCGGAAGACGCAGCTAATCAATTGCGTATTGTCTGGAATTTGGGATATGACCCCATTCCGGATGTTGTGGAAATGCTGGAGGACAAGGGGTATAAGGTAATTGATATTGATGCTCCTGAAGGTTTTGACGGAATGAAAGCAGTTATTTTGGACCATAAGGTTATTGTATTGAAAAAATCAAAGGATATCGAAAAAGATGATGTAGTCAGAAAGCGCTTTACTGCTTTGCACGAGTTAGCACACCATGCTTTAAAATTTTCTGATGACATTAGCCATAAAGTCGAAGAAGCTCTTTGCCATGTCTTTGCCTGCGCTGTTTTGTACCCAGAGGATATGGCTCGTAAAGAGTTACACAAGGAACGTTTTCATTTTTATGAAAAAGAGCTAATTATCATCAAGGAACGTTGGGGAATTTCATTTTCGGCTATTTTTTACCACGCACACCGCTTGGGGATTTTAAATGACCATGTTTTGAAAAAATTTAACATTGGTTTTAGGAAAAGAGGTTACCATCTGCCAAATGCTGAACCAGGAAGATTCAGAAGTAAAGAAAAACCTACCAGAATGGAGCGACTTGTTTATTTAGGATTGGCCAAAGAAGTTTTGACCATAAACGAAGCTGCTTTTTTCGCAGGCATTAATTCCTGGAAACTTCGGGAACAAATGCAGCTAATGGTATGAAGTTAGTTATAACAGATGTAAGTGTTCTTTTTGATCTTTTTCATATTAAGATTTTGTCCGAATTTTTTGCCCTCGATTTTGAAATTTATATTACCGTATTTGTATATGATGAAATAGTAAACCAAGAACAAATTAAAGAATTTGAAGAGTTCAGACAAACAGGAAAACTAATTGTTTTGGATCTATCACAGGAAGAAGAGGAGCAGGTAATAAACTTTAAAACAAAACGCAATTTAAAATCTATACCTGACAAAACGATGCTGTGGAAAGCAATTCAACTTAATAGTCCTTTGCTTACTTGTGATGCTAAACTGCGAAAGGAAGCTATAGATAATGGCATTGAGGTTCATGGTAGTATCTGGGTTTTATTGGCATTAGAAAAGGAAAAATTAATTGAAAAACAAAGAATGATTGCATTGTTGGAGCAAATCAAATTAGTAAATAATCGCCTTCCAATGGTTGAGATAGATAAGATAATGAAGCGTTTAAAAGAAAATGAATGAACACATTTTTTATGCCTAATAATGAAAAATTCGAAGCATCGCGTCTCTACCATTATATTTAAACCGAAGACGTTCGCAATCATCCGTGAAATCCTGTAATCCTTAAAATCCGTGATCCATCGGGTCTATTAGCCCAGTATATAAGGTAGCAAAAAAAAGAGGCTATCTTTTTAGACAGCCTCATGCGTTAATAAGGTTATTTCTTTTTTGCCGGTTTTTTGGCAAGCTGGCTCTTGCGATAATTATCTTCCTTTACCTTTTTTCTTATCTTATATTCGTTGAAACGGCTTGTCCAAAGCGTTCTTTCCTCTTCCTTCATTTTTTCAAGACGCGCCGGGGAAAGATTTATCTGTTCTTGATAGCCAAAGGGTTCCTCGTCAATAAATTGCTTGCTTTTTCCTGCTTTTTTAACAATCTTAAATTTATCGTATAAATCGCCCAGCGTCGTATAAGCAGCGTAAGTTAAAGAATCGCCGTTAACATGCACGGTTTGGTAAAGTTGCGTTTCATTTGCCGCCCTGTCAATCCAGGAAAGCATACTTGAAAGATACATTTTAGGGCCACTCACGGAAACAACATAAACAGGTCCAGTCGAATCCATCACCATACTTCCTTCAGGCAGATTATTTCCGCCACGAGCGTAGGTATGATCATGTCCTTGAAGAACCAGGTCAACATTGTATTTATCAAAAAGAGGTTTTAAGCTATTTTTAAGTTCGGGATTATCTCTGCCTGCAGCCGGCGAATAAACGGGATGATGCATGGTAACAAACGTCCATTTATTAGGATTATTGGCAAGTACCTTATCCAACCACTCCATTTGAGCAGCGCTATCTTTCGCATGTGCTAAAAAGGCTGTGGTATTTAAGGAAATAATCCTGGCTCCTTGAAAATCAGTATAATATACGGTTTCTTCTAGGCCTTTAGGTCCATTTTCTGGTAAGGTGAAAGACGGTCTCCAATGAGGTGTCAACTTGTATTCTGTAGGGGTAATACGGGTATATTCGTGATTACCAGGGGTTAATATGCTGG
>JBMLQR010000075.1:0-1777 GCA_049241465.1 Saprospiraceae bacterium
TAGTACTAATATTTCTTTTGAGCAATTAGATTTTATTGCTGTAGCTGGGGATGTTACGTCTAATTTTTTTAGAAAAATACTTTTTTTATGGAAACATCCAAATCACCTTAAAAAAACTAAGAAGGTATTTGGAGGTTTTTCAAAAGAATGGGAGGAACACTTTCCAAATTGGCTTCTGGCAGATAAACTTCGGTTTGTAGAGCATCACCGCGCTCACCTTGCCTCCGCTTTTTATAGTTCGCCTTTTGAAGAGGCTATGATTTATTCCGTGGATGGTTCGGGTGATTTTTCAACCTCCATGTGGGGTATTGGAAAGGGAAATAAGATTAAAATCATGGGAAATACCTGTTTTCCTCATTCCTTAGGTTTGTTTTATACTGCAGCAAGCCAGTATTTAGGTTTTCATGAAGTTGGCGATGAATATAAGGTGATGGGATTGGCAGCGTACGGAAAGCCTGTGTTTTTTGCCGACATATTAAAGATGTTCCAACTTCAAAAGGATGGTACTTTTACCTTAAATGCCCTCTATTTTAAATGGGATAACCCATTGTTTAAAGAGAATAATGCTAACGGGGTTCCGGGGATTCCCCTATTTTATTCAGATGTATGGGCTTCAAAATGGGGGATTCCGAAAATTTTGGGAGAAGAAATTTCTTCTTTTCATTCCGATTTTGCGGCATCCACTCAAAAGGTTTTCGAGTATATTTTGATGAATAGGTTAAATTATTTGGCAGGCAAATGCGATACAAGAAATCTTTGTTTAGCCGGAGGTTCGATGCAAAATTCTGTAGCTATGGGTAAGATTAAAAAGCTAACACCTTATAAAAACATATATATACCCTGTGCTGCCAACGATGCCGGACTTTCACTGGGTGCTGCACAATGGGTGCATTTCCATCGTGAAAATGAAAGAAGAAAAGAACCTATTTATCATTCTTTTAAGGGAATTTCTTATGATGTGGACGAAATAAAGGCTATTTGTATCCAGGAGAAATTGATTTTTCAAGAGTATAGCATGCAGGAAATTATTCAAAAAGTGGTAAATATTTTGTTATCGGGAGGTATTATAGGCTGGTTTCAAGGTAGCGCAGAATTTGGCCCAAGGGCATTAGGAAACAGATCGATTCTGGCAGATCCTTCTGTTCCGGACATCAAAGATAAGCTGAATGGAGTTATAAAAAACAGAGAAAAATTTCGCCCTTTTGCGCTCTCCGTGTTAGCAGATTTTCAACAAGATTTTATTGGATGCAACGATTTTTTACCTTTCATGGAGCAGGTTGTAATTCCCAAAGGAAAGGCATCGAATCAAATCGAACCTCTTTTTCATATAGATCAAAGTGTTCGTATTCAATCTGTTCGAAAAGAAGATAATGATCTTTTCTATCAACTAATAAGGTCATTTTATAAAATATCGGGAATTCCTGCCCTATTAAATACCTCATTTAATGAAAATGAGCCCATTATAAATTCTCCCCTGGAGGCTATTAGATGTTTTCAGCGAACGGAACTGGATTATTTAATTATGGGAAAAATTTTAATTAAAAAATAAGAATAAAATGCATGAAAATACCTGGATAAGCATCATAACGCCGACATTGAATTGTGAAAAAACCATTTTGTCCTGTGTTAATGCGGTAAAAAATCAAGAATACAAATTCGTGGAACATATCATTGTGGATGGAAATTCCACAGATGGCACTGTGCAGAAATTGACAGCGGATTATTTTAATGGGATAATCATTAGAGGTTCTGATACGGGTATTTATGCAGCAATAAA
>JBMLQR010000076.1:0-4685 GCA_049241465.1 Saprospiraceae bacterium
AGTACCTTGTAAAGGGAATAATTTTCCATCCCGACGTTTAACCACAGCCTGATAAATGAAAACACCTGAGGTCATATATTGATCCCTATGTTTTCCGTCCCACCCCATTATTTCATCGCCGGGAACAAGAGATTTACCATCAAATAATAAATTTCCCGTTCTACTATATATTCTTAGGGAAGCAATTTCTGTGATTATTTCAGACGCAAAAATGGTGAAAAAATCATTTACACCGTCACCATTTGGAGAAAAAACATTAGGAATAAAAACTTCAATATCCTGTGTAACTCTCACATTAATTACGTCAGTTGCTTTACAGCCATTGGAAGAAGTCACTTCAAGCCTGTAAACAGTGGTATTGACTGGCGCTACCTGAATAAAAGGAGATTTTGTATTCAAATGATTTAAGGAGGGATTCCAGCGATAGTTTGCACCGGGAATAATCGGGATATTAGCCCCTAAAATCAGACTGTCCCCCGCTACGATTACTGTATCATTTCCAAGAGCCACCGTTGGAATTACCGGCTCGGGAACTAAAAAGGGAAACTCCTTTTTACACCCTAGTGAATCTATTAAAATGAGAATTTGTGGGCCGGCAGAAGTTAACTCGAGGCGCTGTATTGAACTGGAATTACTTAAAAAACTAGAAAAAGGTGGGGTTCCTCCATATATTTTATTGATTTTCAACTCCCCTTTTGGTCCGCCAAGACAACCTGGAGGTATAACATTGTATTGGACTGAATCAATCACAGGAGCATAATAAATAACCCGAACCGACGCCTCCTCTGTACAACCTGAAGAAACCTCCTCAACAATTACATTATAATTTCCTTCCTTTCTGGCAAGAGTAGAAGAACCATTGGGAGAACCAAATATTTCACCGTTGGGCGTTGACCATAAATATCTATACGCCTGATTGGAAGGGACTTTTACAGTTACCAACGTTTGTGTTCTGGAACAATTCAATGTTTGAGGTACCTCTACTTTTAATCCTATGGGTCTGTTATCATAATAAACCAATACAGAATCGGTAAATGAGCAACCATTATCCGGACGTGTTAATTCCAACTTATACAAACCTACTTCTCCGGCTAAGAGTTGATTTCCATTTACTATGGGCTTTAAATCCAAAGGAGGAATCCATTTAAACAAAGCAGAACTTGGAAAAATCGCCGTGGGAGCCATCCAAACCTCCTTAACACGACAAGAAAGAGCGACGGTATCTATTAGTTTAAATCCAGGTTTAACAAAATCGCCAATGACCTCAAGAGGTAACGTCGATTCACACCCAGTTACAATATCTGTAACTTTAACTTCATAAGTACCTGTTTGAGTAACACTTACGGCAGCCATATCGGGCACAGAACTTATTTTTCCACCAACCTTTTCTTTCCATAGAAATCTTAAGGGGAAATTGTAAGCACTAACGGAAGGCGTTGCATCCAGGCGAATTGCGTCCTTTTTGCAACTTAGGGTAAGCCCATCCGCTAAATTCAAATTTACTTTTGGTTTATTAAATCCATCTCCCACCTGAACAATATCTACTGCCTGACAAAAGTTTCCTGAATCTTCTACCAGTAACCAGAAAAGTCCGGTTTTATCTACCGAGGCGTTTGCAGTTAATGCACCTGACTGTATAGTACTATTTTCGGAGTACCATTTATAGGAAATTACCCCCGACGTAGAATTGGGCTTAGCTACCCCTTGAAGTTTTATGGCAGGATGCAGACAAGTGAGCAGTGTATCTTTCCCTGCATTGACAGAAGGTTGAGTTAAATCTGCTTTTATAAAAATAGTATCTGTTCTGGTACAACCATTATTCTTTTCTGTGATCTGCACCCTGTAAATATCTTCTCTAAATAAACGAGGTGAAATATTTGTCCTCTCTATCATCGATCTGCCACTATTAGCCATCCAGCTAAACGTATAATTCAGTGTATCCCCAAACAGATTTGGCTTAAGTTGAATAATTGGCTTATTACATCTTAAGGTATCCCTGGAAGGATAGTCAACGGCGGGACTATTAAAATCTTCTTTGATAAGAACACTTATACCATTTACACACCCCGTCAAGGTATTTTGCACTTCAAAACGATAAAGTCCCCCTGCAGAAAATACCTTTCTAAGATCGCTGCTACAATTGGTTCTATTTCCTAAGGTATCCAGCTCGCACCACTTTCCCGAAAATCCTGTGGAAGAGGGTAATTTTCCCAAGTAAGTCAATTCTCTTTTTTTACAAAGCAAAGTTGAATCATTAAAAGATGGTACAATAGGTAAATTATTATCTTTTAAAACCACCATACTATCTACCGACGAACAACCATTTACGCCATCCGTGACAGTAAGATAATAAGACCCAGACTCAGTTATGAATGGATTGAGGGTGCTCTTACCACCAAGAACACGACCTCCATTTTTACCTTCCCAAACATAAGTGAATCTATCTCTATCGTTCGCAGAGGCAGAACCATCCAGATTAAACTGTGTTTGTGCACAGGTCAATAATTTATCTGCACCTGCATTGGCTCTTGGTTTATTCCGGTCCACCCGCACCAAAACTTCTGCAAAGTTAATACACGAATTACGTTTATTTGTAATATATACCTGATATAATCCTGCAGAAGTTGCCTGCAGTTCGTAGTCGTCTAGTACCACTATATTTTCCCCGATAGGCGGCAACCATTTATATTGAAAATTTGTGTCAGGTCTTAAAACAGGGGCTAATAAAGAGACCGTATCAATCAAGCAATTCAATGTATAACTTTCAGGATCTTTGATAGGTGGTGGTACTAAATCTCCTATCACCATCACTTCCAGAAGCGTCTCTAATCCATTGACTGCCAATCCTCTTAGCGTATAGGTTCCTGGTCTGTCCACCCGTTGATTTCTAAAATCATTACCAGGTAAAATACCAGGTCCTGTCCACCGAATATCACAATTCAGGCAGGGTCTGCACAATTCAACTTTCAGGGTTGTTTCTCTGCGGGAACATGTTAAAGTATCAGGCGTTCCAATCAATTTTAAACAGGGCGGACAGGGTTGATCGTCAATTTGAACAGAATCAATAACTATACAATTTTGGGAAGGATCGGTAATTTCCAGGAAATATTTCCCTGGCTTACTTATCCAGACTTGCAAACTATCTGAATTTTTATAAATACCCGTTCCACTCCATTTATAGATAAACCTTGGATTTACAGGGATTACCTGGGGTGCGTACGCAAAAGAATCCTGATTACATGGATAGGTAGTTTTAAAAAACCTGACAACGGGCAAGGCTTCATCTTGAAAAACATTTACCTGCCCCGTGGCGAAACATCCATTTTGTTTATTAGTAATTTCTAAAGAATATAACTCTGGCTTTATAGTATTAAAGGAGGGTAAAGTGGTCACAGTATCTCCATTAGCATTCAACCATACGTATCTAAAGATGCTACCCGAGGAAGAGCCGGAACCATCAACTTTTATTACCTTTTGATTACAGGTTATGGTATCAGGTTTTAATATAACTACGGTAGGTTTAAGCTTATCTTCAATTATTTCAACCAGCAAGGTATCTGAAGAATTAAAAACCGTATTTGTAGCGATTAAACGATACAGACCAGGGCAATTTACACTAATATCAGTTGTCCCTTGCCCGCTAAGTAAACAATTATTTCCTGGAAATGAGTTCCAATTATAGGTGGTAACTGCATTTGGATTTCTTATTCCTGCCTTATAATTTACTATATCCCTAACGCAATTTATTGAATCTACTTTGTTTGCAAAAAGTTTAGGTTTACAATTTTCCGTAATAAAAATGCCCGTTTCTCTGCTACATCTATTGATAGTGTCCAGCAAAGTAAATCTATAAAAACCGGCATTTTGAATGGTCGGTTGCAACAAAGTCGATTCAGCTCCTACCACTCCACCCTGCTCACCTTTCCAACTGAACCTTATTCTGTTCAGACTACTCACTGAAAGTTTCAATGTAGCATTACCCGTTACACAATGTAAGGTATCAGAAGGAGGTAAACTGATGGTTGGAAGCAGTGTATCCATTGCCACCGTTACGGTAACACTATCTTTACAACCATTTCTGGTGTTTTCCACATTATACCTGTATGTACCTGGGGAATTGATTGTTTGCGTTTTTCTTTGTGGTTGAGATAGCAAACAAAAATCACCGCAATCCACGACAGTCCATCTGGCAATAAATCCGCTACCCCCGTCTGAAAGGGCACTTCCTATGGTCACAGTATTAATTGCACAAGTCAGGAATTTATCCCCACCACCTAACGCCACTGGTCTTAGGGTATCTGCCTGAATGGTAATATCTGTGCTATCCCGACATCCATTTATAACATTTGAAACCTTAAATTTATAATAGCCCGGAGATAAAGCGTAGGCAAATTTTTCATTTTTCTTTACCCCCAGTTTACCATTTGAGGTGGACCATACATAGCTGAATTCGATTCCCTCAGACGTTAAGCTACCACCCATAATAACCGAATCTACCTTACAAGTGAAGGGCAGAAGAGTCCCTTTCGTTATTTGAGGAATAGCCTTATTTTCAATTACCTGTATTAAGGTATCATTGCATATCCTGACCCCATCATATATAATATTCAACTGATAAAAACCAGCCTCTGAAATAGTTAATAATGGATTAGTACCCACCACTATCGGGGTACCAATGGAGGCAT
>JBMLQR010000077.1:0-20240 GCA_049241465.1 Saprospiraceae bacterium
GGAAGGGGTCTTATTTATCCAATAAGTAATTTCTTTTGGTTTGGTACATCATTAAATAGCCTCTTTTGTTCGCTTCAGTTAAGAATGAACGGCCAATGAATACTTCCACAAATGGTTGCTTTTCCAGGTACGGAGCCATTAATTTTTCAATTCTATTTTCTGAAACACCTATGCGTCTCCCAAATTCCTCAAAGTCATTTTTATTGGGATGATTGCTTTTTTTGTATGGTTCGCTTTTAAAATCATCTGCAAATAATCCTTTGTTTAATGCAAAATCTGAGTCATCAACATGCATTTTAGTGTTCAATAAATCATATATAGGGCTTAGAAGATAATCCCCTTTGGATGATTCCAGCAACGAGAAATTTTTCAAGTGAGCATCACCATTTGAGAACAGGAAATTGAACAGTACGAGGGAGAAATATTTTTCAATTTCAATGCGCCAGGCTGAAACATATTTTTGAATCAACAAGCCAGCTTCCTCATAACTGTATTCATATTTAAAGTTTGGACCAGCATTGTCATTCGTTTTTCCTGCTAAAGTGGCAAAATCTTCTTTGCCCCATTTTGTGCCATCTTCTTTTACATCAAATCGTTTGGTGATGTATGCAGGAGAACCATTTTGGAAAAATATCATGGCGTTTTCTGCGGTGTTTAAGCCATAAACCTGCTTAGCAATTTGCATGGTCAAATGTTCATTAGCAGGTACTTGATCAACTTTTTTCAATTCCCCCGGTATAGGTTTTAGAATGTAGGTTCCTTGCTCTCCTTCTTTGGTCAAACGCAATACATTTTTTTCCAGCACAAAACTTAACTTTTCCTGTACCCCAGAAATAGAGATGCTTTTTCGATTTTCTATAAAAAGTTCCGCTACTTCTTCATTCATTTGTGGCTGATCATACGATAAAACATGATTGACCTTTTTACCATTGAATAAGTGTCGAAGGCAGCCTGGACTGTATGTTGAGAAACCTTCAGCCAATGTTCCAGGACAATATTTCAATTCTTTTAGGTTCATGTTGTCACGATTGGTTTCACGGTAATTGCCCCGATGGTATCATATTGTGCAGTGGCGGCCAGTATTCCAAAATTATCTTCCTCGTCTATTTTCAATTGCTTACTTTGTAATTTTCTATTTACACCTTCACTCAACATATTGAAGAAAAGCGGAAATAAAAATTCACTGTTATATTCTATTTGTGTTTTTGGCAGTGTTAAGCTGATAGCCGGATTATTATCATTTATAAAATACTTTTCATCGTATCTGAAAATATAATGCTTTCGATTTTCTTCGATGAGCAATCCTGCGAAAATGCCATTGCGGTATATTTCTAAAGTTCGCATTTAGTTATGGTTTCTTTTTTACTTGAAAAATGCATTCCATTCCCAGCACCTCTGACAATTTCTGGATTACTTCTAAAGAAGGATTACCTCGTCCCTTCTCTAATTTGTACAAGGTGTTAATGCTTATTTGCGCCAATTCAGCCAGGTGAGGTTGGGTAACATCCAATTCCTTGCGTCTATTTTTTATTGCTTCTCCAAGATCCTTAACTAACATTATATTGTGATTTATTTGTCAAAACTACAAATTTCAATGATAATAAAGGATAAAATCACATTATATTGTGATTTTTCAAACACAGATATACCTGATAGGATAAAAATTGAATGGGTATAAGACGTGAAATCACCACGGCTGTTACTGTTAGTTTTGGAGGTCCCTCCATTTGATTTCAATACATTGACCAGGTTGATCCAATTTCGTATCGAAAAAGTCTTTGTTTTGTTGGCCTATTATTTGAATTCGTATTATCTGGCCTTATTTTTCCAGCGAATCAAATATCTTTTGCAGGACAATTTTTGTACACAAATAAGTGGGTTTCACTCCTTCAAGACCTAAACTGCCTGACGCGAGGGTACTTCCCGTTTCCAGCGGATTGTCAGAAGCGTAATAAACATATCGAATGGGAATATCCTGTGGTATATTATTTCTAATTTTTGATGCAGACTGTATGGCCTTTTGATAATGAGCCCCTTCCATTTCCAAACCGATAGCGTGCCAGGAGGAATGCAGGAAGTAGCTTAAAATATCCTTATTTTGCAATGAAGTTCCTAGGACGGTAACCATAGAACCGTAATAAACGCCCAGATCATTCCCTTCAAAATCGGCTGGAGAAAGGTCATTGTCCACCGGATAATTATCAGCGGTACCTTCAAAAACGTGCGCTGTGGGAATCATAATATCCCCTTTTTCCCCTTTCAGAATCCCCGCTTTCCCAATCACCGAGACAGAGGCAAACGATAAATTTCTATGGGTAACATCTTCTCCCCATGGCCTGAAAAGCTCATCGAAAGTTTCATAGGCTTGCTCACCAAAAGCATAATCCATGACCAAAAGGAGAGGTTTTTCTTTATCAATTAATGGATTAGATCTGATTTTTTGTAAATCTATAATCTGAACTGGAATATTTGTACCCGAGATATCCTCAATTGGATGCAAGCCATTTTCTACGGCGTAATCATGGACAGCCCTTCTCAAATGACCATTTTCTTCCATGCTCAATATTTTAGCTATTTCCTCCATGGAGGTTTCTTCTGAAAAGGTCCCTGCCAGAGCCTTTTCGGCATAGAGGCTATTCATAACACTATGCATATTGGCACTAATCAGATGAATCGGACGGTCAAATAAATTATTTTTCTTTAAGAATTGCTTGATATTTTGTGCCCAGGATTCCCCATGAAGGTGATGTCCCAGATGTTCCCTTAATGCTACCGAAAAACTTATCTCCCGATCTATTTTCAGCGTAGATTCATTCATTGACAGCGCCCCCATCCAATAGACAATTTCAAATAATGAATTCAAATGAGGATCAGATTCAAATTTCTGACAGGCAGATACTGTCTCTTGATAGGTCCTTCTAAGAATGGTACTGAGGTGAGTGTAAGCAACGGGAAGATCGGCATTATTCTCATCCTTTTTCTCCAGCACCCATTTTTCTAAAAACAACCATTCTTTCGATTTCTCCGCTTTAAAATCTATACTATTTTTTCTAATTTTTTCCGATTCAATATAAAGAAAAGTAAGGTGCGTCATGATATCATAAATATCACTTCGTCCCCTGGTCATTTCAATAAACATCTGCTCCTCATCTATTCTATAGGCGTTTCTTTTACGCTTTGGTGCAATCAGAGAGGGAAAACCTGCCTCAGAATACCCTTCGCGACTTACCATGCGAATCAAACGACAAGATTCTATCCCTTTGGGAAGACGTTGAAAAACGTATAATAAACCATCTAACTCGATTCTTTCGGGATGAAACAGCGTACCATAAATTTCAGGTCTGAGTACCATGAGCGCTTCGATCATAGCTTCGCCCGACATACCTAAAGGTTTATAACTTCCCCTGATAAACAAGTGTCTCATGGCAATATAGAGCCGTTCCACTGCGGCGCGTGATTCCTGGGCTCTTTCTTTTGAATAATGCATATCAATGAAGGATTTGGTAGGCCACAAAGCTACTAATATAAGCGATGAAAGTCATACCCAAAAATTGTATCATTGGCCATTTCCACGATTTGGTTTCTCTTTTGACTACGGCTAATGTACTCATACATTGCATAGCAAAAACATAAAATAGCAATAAAGAAATGCCTGTTGCCAAATCATATCTGGGTTTTCCAGTTTCCGGATTTTTTTCAACAGCCAGACGCTCTCTCAATGTCAATTCATCATCACTTTGTCCGAGGCTATAAATAGTTGCCATAGTACCGACAAAAACTTCCCGTGCGGCGAAGGAGGTAAGGAGTGCAATACCTATTTTCCAATCGAAGCCAAGAGGACGAATAGCAGGTTCAATCGTTTTTCCCAATATTCCCGCATAAGAAGCTTCCAGCAAATAAGCTTTTGAAAGGTTTTCTGCCTCAATGGGTGAAAGTTTCATTTCAACAGCCTCCTTTTTAGCCTCCCTATTGGCAGCTTCAATACCCGCTTTTGGCCCGTTATTTGCTAAAAACCAAAGAATCATAGAAATAATCAGTATGATTTTTCCCGCTTCCAGCGTAAAGGTTTTTACCTTTTCCCAAACGGTAAGCCCTACATTTCTCCAAACGGGCAATTTATAATCTGGCAATTCTAATAAAAGGAAAGAAGGCTCGTCGCTTTTAATCCACCATTTTAACAATAAACCCGACACCAACGCTGCAAAAATCCCTAATAAATATAAGCCCAGGAAAGCTAATCCTTGCAAATTAAAAATATAACCCACTGTTTTAGAAGGTATTACTAATCCAATAAGCACAGTATATACAGGAATTCTCGCAGAACAGCTAATAAAAGGGGTCACCAGAATGGTAATCAATCTTTCTTTCCAGGAGGAAATGGTTCTGGTACTCATTATTGCAGGAATAGCGCAGGCACCACCCGAAATAAGAGCGACCATACTCCGACCATTCATACCAAATAACTGCATTATTCTATCGAAAAGAAAAGCAGCACGAGACATATAACCAATCTCTTCTAAGATAGATATCAGGAAAAATAGTAGGGCAATCTGGGGTATAAAAACAAGTACACCACCTAATCCGGCCAGTAATCCTTCCGTCAAAAATTGAGTAAACCAACCGGCTGGTAAATGGGTGGTCAGATAAACGCCCAAAGTCGAAAATCCCTCTTCTATGAGGGTCATTGGCCATTCGGCCCATATATAAAGCGATTGAAAAAGGAAGGTTAAAACACCGAGAAAAACAAACAATCCAAAAATTCTGTTGGTTAATAATCTATCCAGTTTTTCTGAAAAGTTGAATCCGTCGCTTTCTCCTTTCTTTAACACGGAGGACAACAGTGGCGTAAAAAAGTTATACCGTTGAGTCACTTCCCTTACTTGAAAAGGCAAACTTTTAAACTCATTTTCTCCAAGAATACTCAGCAATTGAATTCGTTCACTGGCTGAAATGAAGGGAAGCCATTGAGCATGATGGGCAATTAATAACCGTTTGTATGGCGAATATGCAGGAAAAACAGCCTTTAGCTGTTGGGTCATATTTTCCTCTGTTTCTGAAAACTTATACGCTGAATTCTTTGAGCTATTCCTGACATTTTTTAATTCTATCCGTTCCTTTACCCTATTTAGTAGGTCAGAAATACCCTCTCCACTTCTGCCACTCACCGAAACCACCGGAACATCTAGTTTTTTAGACAGGCGTTCCACATCAATATCCACCTTTTCCTTTTGGGCTAAATCAATCATATTCAGCACCAAAACCAATGGGACATCCATGTCTCTTAACTGATCTAAAAGCAGTAAATGCTTATCAAGTTTTGTAATATCCGCCACATAACAAATTACATCGGGATGATATACATCTTTTGTATCCAATAGACTTTGAACCACCAGTTTTTCATCTCTCGAGGTGGGATATAAATTGTATAGACCGGGAAAATCAACCCAGGAAACCCGCGTTCCGTCTGATAATTTAGTGTCTGCAGATTTTATATCAACGGTAACCCCTGGAAAATTTCCTACCTTTTGCTGTAATCCTGTAATAAAATTAAATAGCGATGATTTTCCACAATTAGGATTACCTATAAGGGCAACACGCGTTGGCTTCCGTTCTGATTCCACAATAATGATCTAATAAATTTACATCAACACAATACAACAAGCTTCCTCACTTCGCATGGCAATGTGCAACCCATCCGATTTTACATACCAACCGCCACCAAATGGCGCCTTACGTAAAATTTCAATGGTGCAACCAGGTACCAGTCCCATCGATATTAACCGACAAGCTACCTGTTCATCTTTGAAATAGGAAACTACTCCTTTAACGCCTACGCGCGCAGAGGAAAGGATTTTCTCACTTGTATGAAGCTTTACCACTTGATTGCTTATTTTGATTTAATCTAATTAACACAAATCTAACCCAAAAATAAATGCAATGCTTAAAAATTAAGATGTCAAAAGTCATCAAGTAAAAAAATACCTAATATTAGGTATAGGTAAAAAATTATCTTCATGGGAAATCTTTATAAGATTAAATATTTATCTTTAACTATAACACTTAAAATCATTGATAAAAATGCAAAATCGCCGCCATTTCCTTCAAATTATTCCTTTATCATTAGGTATGATGAGCCTTTGGCCCAAATGGATTGAAAATAATGAGCCAAACACGCCTCGTTCTGCGCCCGATGGTCCACCCTTACGTGTAGCTTTTCTCGGCCTGGGTAGTTACGCCAACAGAGTGGCTGAAGCTATTAAAGACAGTGAAAGGGTCAAAATTACAGGGCTAATCAGTGGAACGCCCGCAAAATTGGAAACCTGGAAAAATAAATATCAGGTGCCAGGTACTAGTTGTTATCATTATGGAAATTTTGATGATATTAAAAATAATCCTAATATAGACGCTGTTTATATATGTACGCCCAATGCACAACATAAAGATCAAACGCTGCGCTTGGCTGCGGCAGGTAAACACGTTATTTGCGAAAAACCCATGGCTATAAACGTGAAAGAAGCTAAAGAAATGATCAGTGCCTGCGAAAAGGCAGGGGTAAAGCTTTTGATTGGCTACCGAATGCATTTCGAAGCTAAAACACAGGAAATTGTAAAAATGAGAATGGCAGGGGATTTTGGTAAACTAGTGTTTTTTCAAGGTCTTTGTGGATTTAAAATTGGCGATCCAAACCAATGGCGTCTAAATAAAGATTTAGCGGGTGGCGGTGCTATGATGGATATTGGTATTTATGCCATCAATGGGGCGCGTTACATGATTGGTGAAGATCCAATTTGGATAACTGCTCAGGAAACTAAAACGGATCCTGTGAAATTTAAGGAGGGTGTCGATGAAACCATCCAATTTCAAATGGGTTTCCCCAATGGCGCCGTGGCATCTTGCCTGTCAACCTATAATACCAGCTTTCTGGACCGATTTTTACTCACCGGACACAATGGTTTTGCTGAACTTCAACCTGCAACAGGTTATGGTCCGATAAAAGGTAAAACAAACAAAGGAGAACTTACTCAACCCCATGTTACCCACCAATTGATGCAAATGGAGGAAATGGCGGAAATTATTCTGCGAAATAAAACTCCCTTCTTGCCCGTAGATGGAAAAGAAGGGCTTAAGGATATGATTATCATAGAAGCCATTTTTAAGGCCGTCCAAACGGGAAATAAAATAAAATTGACATGGGATTAGATTTATCTAAATTTAATAGCTTTACTTTTATACATTTATTTCACCATAAATGGTTTCTAATTTCTTTACTTATTTTACTGCCTATGCTCGTTGACGCTCAAAATAATATACCTGATGCCATGGCTAAAAGTCATTCCGATGCTTATGTATTGGGTATTAAAACCTTGAGGGAATTTCTTACTATACCCAATTTAGGTTCTAATAAAGAACATATAAAAGAAAATTTAGCCTGGTGTCAAAAAGTATTTACCGAACTCGATTTCAAGATTGAAGTATTGACAACCAAAGAAGTACCTGTTTTACTGGCTGAAAAAAAATCGTCTGATAAAGAAGCAAAAACGATTCTTTTCTATTTACAAATCGATGGGCAACCTTTTGATCCCTCTGAATGGAACCAGGAAGATCCATTTGTTCCTGTACTGAAAATACCCGATGGAGAACAATGGAAGACTATCCCCTGGGAAAATTTTGTCCCACCCTATCTGCCAGATGCAAGAATTTTTGGTCGTTCTACCTCTGATTCCAAAGGAAATGTAGTGGCATTTATCACCGCCCTTAGAATGATGAAGGCGGCGGGAAAAACGAGCCAATATAACCTGAAAGTCATCATGGATTTTCAGGAAGAGCTGGGTTCCCCTACGCTTCCTCAGGCAGTTACTGAAAATAAAGAAGCCTTTGCCGCTGATGGAATGATTATTTTGGATGGAACAAGACATGTTTCCAATCTACCTACTTTAACTTATGGTGCAAGGGGTATTTTATCGGTTACGCTAAGGGTATTCGGCCCAACAAGCCCAATGCATAGTGGTCAATATGGAAATTTTGTACCCAATCCGGTATTTGCTCTCTCCAGACTCATTGGTGGCATGAAAGATGAGGATGGGCGCGTTTTGATACCAGGTTTTTATGATGCGGTTCAGCTCGATAGTCAAACAAAGGCAATTCTCTCCTCCGTACCTGATAATACTGAAGAACTTATTACGCGCATTGGCATTGCAAAACCTGAAAAAATAGGCGAATCTTTTCAAGAATCTTTGCAATATCCTTCCTTAAATGTCAAAGGTATTTCCGCGGCAAAAATTGGTCGCCTGGCTACAACGATTATTCCTGAAGATGCCATCGCTGAATTTGATATTCGCTTGGTTCCAGAAACGCCCGCTGAAAAAATGATTGAGCTTTTCAAAAACTATGTTTTACAAGCAGGATTTCATTTGGTGAAGGATGAGCCTAGTGCGGAAGAAAGAAAAAACTACCCTAAACTAGCCTTCTTGTCTTTCCGCATTGGTTCGAAAGCTTATCGGACGGACATGAATTCTTTTTTAGGAAAATGGGTAGAACAATCTATGCAAAAAACATTTGGAAATCAATATGTTAAGGTTAGATCTACGGGAGGTTCTCAACCTATTTCCCCCTTTATTACTACCTTAAATATTCCAGCTCTCGCGGTTAATATCCCCAATCCGGATAATAACATTCATGCAGCTGACGAAAATCTTAAAATAAGTAATTTCATTGAAGGCATAAACATTTGTTTCGCCCTGCTAAATGAAGAAATTAAAAACTAATTTTTCTTTCATCTCCTAATCTATCTCCTCATGTTCTTAAAATGGTTCTATCGTATTTCTGCCTTCCTGGTTTTCATTCTATTGCTCATTCTTGTAAGATTTGGCTGGGCGATCAGAGACAGGCACCCTGATGCTGATATGAATGTACACATTGAGACGGAGGAAGATTTTTTACAAGCTGGATTCGCCTCCGTTGACATTACTCCGCAAGTGCCTGACACATGGATTGACAAAAATGAGGATGCACAATATGACCCCAAAGATGGCGATACGTTTTCCGACGGAAATGGAAATGGAAAATTTGATCCAGTGTGGATGGCTGGTTTTCAGAACAACAGACCTGCTATGGGCGTACATGATCCTCTTTGGGCCCGAACGATGATTATTGCCAATGGTAAGCATAAAATAGCATTAACCGTTATTGATGCCATAGGATTTGGCGCCGATGATATTCTCACAGTTAAAAAAATGGTGCCTACGAAGTTAAATATTGATTATGTGGTCATTATGAGTACGCATAGCCACGAAACCCCTGATTTGGTGGGACTTTGGGGAAAATCTCCGTTTTCCAGTGGTGTCGATAATACCTATAAAAAACAAGTGCAGGAGGGTATATTACAATCCATTACCCAGGCTCACCTTCATTTGAGACCCGCTTTTTTTCGGGTTGGTCACGATCTTACAGGAGCAGCTAATCTGGTCGAAGATTCCAGGGAACCTATAGTGATGGACCCCCGAATCAATATTTTACAAGCCATTGATGCAGAAATGGATACAACGCTTGGCGTATTTTTCAACTGGTCTAACCACCCAGAAACACTTTGGAACAAAAACTTGTATTTAACGGCTGATTTTCCATATTATGTAAGGGAAGCCCTTGAAAAAGGGCTAAAAAAGGGGGATTCCACACTGATAAAGGGATTAGGGGGAACGGCTATTTTTTCTATTGGCGCCATTGGCGGCTTAATGACCTCCTCCCCTGATTTCCCTATTCCTGGCTTTAAAGAAGATACCGTTTATCTGGAGCCAAGCTTTGAGAAAGCTGCAGCGCAAGGTTATCAATTGGCAGCACTGGGCATACAATGTCTTGAAAAAGGAGCCGATAATGTAACCTTTAGTAAAGCAAAACTGAAAATTAATGCGAAAACGTTAGAACTTCCGCTAAAAAATCCATTGTATCGGTTAGCCGCTTTTATGGGCGTTGTACAACGTGGAACAAGCAGCTGGATTAATATCAGGACTGAAATAGCTGCCTGGCAGCTCGGAGACGTGCATTTTTTACATTATCCTGGCGAATTATACCCTGAAATATTAAACGGCGGGGTTGAAAAGCCCAAAGGACAAGATTATAATATGGCACCCTTTGAAACGCCCCCATTGAGAAGTTATATTTCGTCAAAATATTCCTTCACAATGGGACTCTCAAATGACATGATTGGGTACCTTGTTCCAAAGAGTCAATGGGACGAGAAACCACCCTTCACTTATACCTTTAAAGATGCGCCTTATGGAGAAATTAACTCTTTGGGACCTGAAACAGCGCCCATTTTATATCGGGCGATGAAGGAATTGTTAAAGAAATAAAGGCCTGCATCACTAAGGAATAATCTGAAGTTTAGCAAATTTCAACATTAATCTTCTCTCAGGTTCATCAATGTCTCTGAAAAGAATGGTGGCTACCCTATTATCTCTTCCACCGTCGATTTTTGTGATTTTTCCCACGCCAAATTTTTGATGCACTACCGTCATACCAGGCGATAGTGTTTCGGGAGGACTCGCTTTAAAATCTTCAGCATTAAACTTATCGGGCATTTTAATTACTGGCTTTCGGGTATTCGGAGCAAATCCTGTTACCGTCGAAGTAGTTTGAACAGACCTGTTATTTGACCTCATGGGAGAGGTAGATTCTAAATATTCCCCAGGTAATTCCTCTAAAAATCTGGACATTTCACTATACTTCATTTGACCGAACTTATATCTGCTCAGAGAATAAGAGATCGTAAGGAAAGTTTCTGCGCGGGTAATAGCCACATAAAAAAGGCGTCTTTCTTCATCTAAACCCTCTGCTGTATCCATAGACATGTGAGAGGGAAATAGATTTTCTTCCAACCCTGTGACAAAAACGGCTTTAAATTCAAGGCCTTTAGCAGAATGCACCGACATGAGCGTGACGGTTTCGTCGCCTGCTTCCTTATCGTCCATATCTGTATAAAGAGCAATAGATTGCAAGAAAGAGACCAATGATTTGTCTAATTGATCATCTAACTGATCCGATTCATCCTCATCGACAAAATTCTTCACAGCATCTAACAGTGCATTTACGTTTTCTACTTTTGACACACCTTCAGGCGTCCCATCGGCCTTCAGCAAGTCAATCAAACCGGATTGTTTAGCGGTCAGGGTAGCTAAATCAAAGGCATTTTCCGTATCCTTTTTTGCAGATAGAGAAAAGATCATTTCCACAAATTGTTTCAATAATTTTGGTGCCTTCTGGTTATTCATTCCTTCCACCTTAACCACTTCCCAAAGGGGAACTTCCTTTTCAGCGGACATTTGAAGCATTTTTTGAATGCTCGTATCTCCAATACCCCTTCTCGGATAATTAATAATTCTTTTTAGGGCTTCATCATCGGACGGATTGATAATCACTCTCAGATAGGCAATTAAATCTTTGACCTCTTTTCGCTGGTAAAATGAGAGTCCGCCAAAGACTTTATAAGGAATATTTTCCCGCCGGCAGTACTCTTCAAAAACCCTTGACTGGGCATTGGTTCTATACAAAATAGCGATATCACTATAAGAAAGATGGTATCTATTTCTCAGTTCCGTTAGGGTATTGATAACTTGTTTCCCCTCTTCACTATCACTTACGGACCGAATCACTTTAATTTTATGTCCTGCGCCCTTATGCGACCAAATTTTCTTCTGTATTTGTTTCGTATTATGCTGAATAAGCACGTTTGCCGCTTGCACAATTTCCTCGCTACTCCGGTAATTTTGTTCTAACTTAAAAACCTGGATACCGAAAGGCTTAAAATCGTTTTCAAAATCAAGGATATTCTGAATGGTTGCCCCACGAAAAGAGTAAATACTTTGAGCATCATCACCCACTACACAAATATTTCTGGTACTACCTTCAAAATGGACTAATTTCCTGATAATGGCGTATTGCAGATGGTTAGTATCCTGAAACTCATCAACCATTACGTATTTGAATTTTTTCCTATACTTATCTAAGATATTGTCCGGGTTGCGTTGCAATAATTCATAGAGACGATAGAGAAGATCATCAAAATCCATGGCACCTGCTCTTTTGCAACGCTCTGTATATTTTCTATAGAGCGTGGCAATCATGGGTCTGCCGGCAGCCTTATCTTGCTTTAAAAACTCAGCATTAGTTTCATACATCGTGGGAGTAACCAAGGCACTTTTAGCGGCGGAGATACGATTTCTGAGTTGATTTACCTGATAAGTTTCCTTATCGAGATTTAACTCTTTGATCAGGGCAGAAAGCACATTTTTCGAATCCTCCGTGTCATAGATGGTAAAACTGGTAGGATAACCGATATGGTGAGCCTCCATCCTAAGGATTCTTGAAAAAAGGGAATGGAAAGTTCCCGCCCAGATACCATTGGCGCTGGCACCAACGACCGAATGAATTCTTTCCTGCATTTCCTTCGCCGCCTTATTGGTAAAGGTAAGGCTTAAAATATGGTCTGCTGAAATACCGGATTGAAGGATATGAGCGATTCGATAAGTTAACACCCTTGTTTTCCCGGAGCCAGGTCCTGCAATCACTAAAACGGGTCCATTGAGGGTCGTAACCGCATCTTTCTGCACCGTATTTAGTGAATTTAAATAATTTTGATTTGACATTTACTTTTTATACTTCTTTTTGCAGCTGATTATTTTCAAGGGCTTCCCAATATTCTACGGCTCTTCTTGTATGGGGAATGCAGATGGACCCTCCCACAAGATTGGCGATGGAAAAAACTTCGAAGAGTTCCTCTTTAGTCACGCCCAGTTCATAACAAGTACCCAGGTGATACTTTATGCAATCGTCACAACGAAGAACCATTGAGGAAATTAATCCCAGTAATTCCTTTGTTTTGACGTCTAAGGCTCCCGCCTGATACGCTTGATTATCGAGGCTCCAAAAACGTTTAATAACCTTATTATCAACCGATAATATTTTATCGTTCATTAACGACCTATAATCGTTAAAATCATCAACTACAGACATTTTTTATTTATTTAGGGTGTAAATATAAATGAATAAGGGTTCAATTATCGGGTAATTCTTCCAACTAAATAATTATTTGCTTGTTAAAAAAATCAAAACAAGATGAAAATAAAGAAAAAGCAATGGGAATTAATTCTGCCCGTAAAATTAGAGGAACTTTGGGATTTCTTCTCTGTTCCCGATAATTTAAATAAAATGACGCCTGAAAATGCGGGATTCAGAATGATTTCGTCATTGAATGGACAAAAAATATTTCCAGGGATGTTGATAGAACATGAGGTTCGCCCCATTTTAGGTATTCCTTTGTATTGGGTTACTGAAATTATTCATGTTGAGAAACCTCACACATTTATTGACATACAATTAATAGGTCCTTATGCCCTTTGGCACCATCAACATACATTTATAGCCCATGAAAAGGGTGTTTTGATGACTGATACGCTTCATTATCGGGTTGGGCTAGGTTTATTAGGCACTTTGGCAAATCGTCTTTTTGTAGAAAAAAAGATAGAAGAGATATTCGATTTCCGGCGGGATGCTGCGGTGAAGCTATTTGGAAAGGCCTGAAAAGGACAAATATTATAGCAGAACATTTATTTATTGTATTTTAGATGAAAATTCTACCAAAATGATGCGACCATTTCTTTTTTTCCTACTGTATGTAGGTTTGTTATATCCTGTTTCAGGACAGAAAAAACAATTAGAACACAGCGATTTTGCCCATTGGAAAACATTGGGTAATACAGTTATTTCTGCCGACGGAAAATGGGTTTCCTATAATTTAACGCCGGGAGAAGGAGATGAAACCTTGATTATTCACCAAACGGAGAGTGGTGAAAATTTCGTTTTCCCCAGAGGTTCCCGCGCTTCTTTTACAGCGAATAATTCTCATGCTGCTTTCTTAGTCAAAGTACCAAAGTTAACCCTTGATTCTTTGCGACGTAAGAAAGTTAAGTCCGAAGATTTGCCTAAAGATACGCTCTTCCTTTTTCAAACGGCCACTGGAAACGTTACAAAAATACCTAAAGTAAGAAGATTTGCTGTGCCAGAAAAATGGAGTGGATGGATTGTCTATCATAAGGAAGTTGAAAAATCAGAGGGGAAGAAAAAGAAGGAAAGTATTCAAACAGGTACGCAATTTGTCATTCATTCTACCACTGATACTTTTTCTTTTACCATGCCATTCACCAAAACTTTTCAGGTAGCTGAAGAAGTGCCTGGTTTGGTTTTACATGCAACGGGGGATGATGAAAATAACCTTCCCGGCATTTATTTCTTCGACGGACTCACCAGGAAATTAAGACCTGTGTATAGAGGAAAAGGAGAATTTGATAATTTAGCTATTGATCGCAAAGCAAAACAAATTGCCTTTGTTATGGATACGGGAAGTGTTAAAATAGATCCAAGACCTATGTCTTTGTATTTTGCTTCCTTACAAATGAGTGATTCGGCCAAAGTTATTTGCAAACCAAATGATGGCTTTTTACCACAGAATTATGCGGTAAGTGTCCATGAAAAATTAAGATTCTCCCGCGATGGATCTAAATTGTTCTTTGGTATGGCGCCGCCACTCCCTCAAAAAGATACGAATTTACTGGAAGAAGAGATTGTTCAAGTAGAAGTTTGGGGAACAGAAGACCCCTACATTTATCCAATGCAGAAAGTGCGTTTGGATCAGGAAAGGAAAAATGCGTTTACCGCGGTATTTATTCCGTCCCTTGGCAAAAAAAATATACTTGCTACTTCTGACATCCCAGAAGTAAAAACCAATATTACCGCTAATTCCGATGTAGTGATTGGCTATACAGAAGACCCTTATTTGAAGAAATTTACCTGGGAAGGAGGGCCTATCGGAAAAGATTTGTATGCCATTTCGACCCTCACTGGAAAAGCTACCCTCATTGAAAAAGAGGTCCGCACAACGCCTCAACTTTCTCCCGCCGGTAAATATATTTATTGGTTCGATAGTCCCGATTCTACCTGGCGTGCCTACGAAACCGCTACAGGAAAAAAATATGACCTGTCAGGAAAAAATAAAAATTTATACTTTGATGAACTCAATGATTCTCCCGATTTTCCTTCTCCTTACGGTATAGCCGGATGGACAACTAATGACGATTATGTCCTTCTTTACGATCGTTACGATTGCTGGAAAGTAGATCCGAAAGGAGGTATTTCACCAAATAATCTAACCTCGGGCAGGAAATCAGGTACCACGCACAGATTAATCCGTGTAGATGCTGACGAAATTGCCATAGACGAAATTAAGCCCTTTCTTTTTCATTTTCATAAAGACGGAAGTCATGAAGAAGGCTATCTATGGTTCAATTTGCACACAGGAAGTAAAAATATAGTTCAGGAAGGGCCTTTTAAATACACGCAGCAAGTTAAAAAAGCAGCTAAAGCAGAAAAATGGCTCTTCACAAAAGAAGATTTCAATACTTTTCCTAATCTGATACTTAGTCCAGACTTTAAAACTACCAAAGTTATTTCTAATGCCAATCCTCAACAAGCTGACTATAAGTGGGGAAGCATGGAGTTGGTTCAATGGACTTCCCTCGATGGGACTGTTTTAAACGGATTGTTAGCAAAACCCGACAACTTCGATCCTACTAAAAAGTATCCGATGATTGTTAATTTTTACGAGCGCAGCTCCGATGCATTATACGAGCACAAATTGCCTGTTGCCGGAAGAAGCCAGATCAATTACACATTTTACACCAGTAGAGGTTACCTCGTTTTCAATCCCGATATACCTTATAAGATAGGCTATCCCGGGGAGAGTGCGCTACAAGCTGTAGTATCCGGAACCACTGCATTGATAGATAAAGGATTTGTCGATAAAAATAATATCGGCATACAGGGACATAGCTGGGGAGGTTACCAAATAGCCTATATTTTAACCCGAACGAATCTTTTTAAATGTGCCGAATCGGGTGCACCTGTGGTTAATATGTTTTCTGCTTACGGGGGAATCCGCTGGGAGTCGGGAATGAGTAGAATGTTCCAATACGAGCATACGCAATCGAGAATTGGCGGAACATTATGGGAAAAACCTATGCAATTTTTTGAAAATTCACCGCTGTTCTTCTTAGATAGAATAAATACACCTGTTCTTATATTACACAATGACGCAGATGGTGCCGTTCCATGGTATCAAGGCATTGAATTTTATATGGGCATGCGTCGCCTCGGTAAGCCTGCCTGGATGTTGAACTATAATGGAGAACCTCACTGGCCGGTAAAACTGGAAAATCGTAAAGATTTTCAAATAAGGATGCAACAGTTTTTTGATCATTATCTACTGGATAAACCACTGCCTCAATGGATGGCAAAAGGCGTTCCTGCCATAGAAAAAGGAATAAATAAAGGATATTAAATTCTATGCATAAAAACACCGGCACAAGTCTGCAAAACTAACCTTGTGCTGGTGTTTTTATTATTATGAATAATAATAGCACTTAATATTACGTTAGAAAAAAGCTATCGATACAATTTTTCAAACAACTGATTTTACGAATATTCAAAATACGTTTTTATTATATATCAATAATTAAACATACATATAATATTATTTACCAACGTAATAAAATTAAAACCAAATTTTCAAAGAAAACAATACATTAAAAATACTTTGAATATATTTCCATAAATCTTATGATTTTTCGCATCTTATGTTTTTCTTTGTTCTAGGAAGATAAATGAAATATATTGTTAAATCTTAAAAGTTTGATAATCAATATTTTGCTCTATTCCTTGTTTGATTACCTCTATTATGACACTTGGAGAACACTATGGAAAACACACTAAACAAACGTTCGTTGTCAAAGGCGACGAAACTGCTTGAGGTCTTATACCTCCCTGAGAGCAGAAAACTTATTAAAATAATGGAATCTCACGAATCCATTGAAAGTATTGATTTATTAATTCAAACGGGATGGCAAGAAGAAAAGCTATCTAAACACTTGAATTTACTTCGGCAAGTAGAAGCAATTAACATGACTATCCTTAGCGAAGGAAAGGCCAGCTATGAGCTGAATCAAGAGAAAATATTAATTGTTTGCAAAACAGCTAAAGTACTCAGCAAATCTGTTGTGCGCAATGTAGTACTCTAATCTTTTTTATTCCCGCAGCTTGCCATCCATTGGATTTTCAAATTTCCTGAAAGCAAGCTGCGGTTATATCGGGTGTACAACCGATACCAACCTCCTCCCCTACGACGACTTGTTTTTCTGCCGTATAAAAAATACCACCGTTTATTGGGTCTTCACTTAACATAAACGGACTATCCATATCGAAGTTGACCACCGCTTCGTGAGCCAGGGCAAAATGCGCCAATGCCGTGATGCCCAATCTACTCTCCGAAAAACAACCTACCTGACATTTCATTCCTGCAGTTTGGGCAAAAAGGGCAGACAGTTGTGCTGAACGAATGCCCCCTGCCTTTGATATTTTTATATTAAAGCCGCTGCAAGCATTTTCACGAATAAGCGTCAGTGCGTCAGAGGGATCAAACAAACTTTCATCTGCCATTATAGGTATGGGACTGTGTTTATGCAGAAAAGCCATAGCTTCAAAATCTCTTGCCTGAACGGGTTGTTCGCAATATTCAACATTATAAGGGATAATGTCAGACAGTACCTTCAAAGCGGTAGTAGTATCCCAACCTTGATTTGCGTCTATGCGAAGAGGAATTGCCTCACCTACAGCTTCTCTGACCAATTTAACCCTTTTCACATCGTCTTTAAACTGCGTTCCCAATTTTATTTTTATGGCTGGAAAAGCCTCATCAACATATTTCCTTGCCTCCAAAGCCATATTTTCCGGACTATCAATGCCCACAGTCATGTCAGTAAACATCTTTTTTGTATTATTACCGCCCAGATAGGCGTAGAGAGGCAATCCTGCAATTTGTGCTGACAAATCATAAAATGCCATGTCAAAAGCACTTTTAATCCCATTTTGCCCGACTACCATTTTGCTTAAAGCCTTTTGCCAGGTCAATATATCCCACGGATTAATACCAAGAAGTGCCGGCGCTATTTGTTGAGCGTAATGTAAACAGGATGCTTGCGTTTCATTATGTATTTTCTCATAAGGACTAATTTCACCATAGCCCAGAAAGCCAGAGTGTGTTTCCATGACAATAAGCACATTTTTAGCCACCGTTATCGTTTCAAGGGAAATAACGAATGGATATTTTAAAGGAATATCCATTTTAAAAATGCGGATATGCTTAATACTATGGTTCATAAAAGGAACTTTGAAGATTATTTTGAAAATTTAGTTCAAGGTATGTTAAAACCTACAATAAATCCATTTCAAATTTTGTTAAATTTACATTCTCAAAATTAAAAAAAAATCTATGTCAGTTAGGGTGGAAGGTCTCACCAAAATATATGGGGAACAAAAAGCCATCGACAAGCTCAGTTTTCAAGTTGAAAAAGGTCAAATTCTCGGCTTTTTAGGTCCAAATGGTGCCGGAAAAAGTACTACCATGAAAATACTGACGGGCTACTTACCGCCAACCGAAGGCTCAGTAGAAATTGGTGGTTTTGATGTACAGGAAAATCCTAAAGAAATAAGAAGATTGATTGGCTACCTGCCAGAAAATAATCCCTTGTATGGCGATTTATATATTAAGGAATATCTGCACTTTGTAGCTGGATTCTATCCAATAAAAAATCCCTCCGCCAGAGTATCAGAGGTCATTGATCTTATTGGACTTACCCCTGAAAAACATAAAAAAATAGGCGCCTTGTCCAAAGGTTATAAACAAAGGGTTGGACTGGCTCAAGCCATTATTCACGATCCTCAGGTATTGATACTGGACGAACCCACGACGGGCCTGGACCCCAATCAATTAGTGGAGATCCGATCTCTGATAAAAGCGTTAGGCAAGGAAAAAACATTGATTTTTTCTACCCATATCATGCAGGAGGTTACCGCATTATGCGACCGTGTTCTCATTATTAAGGACGGTAAAATGCAGGCAAATGATACCTTGCAAAATTTACAGTCCACCTTCCAGGGCGAATGGGTTACTACGGTAACGTTCCAGGGTCCCTTTACCTTAGAACATTTTAAAAAAATAAAGGACGTTCAGCGTATTCGTCAAATACATCCTGATGTTATTCAGGTGATTACCGTACCAGGCATTGATGTAAGACCCTTAATATTTAAACAAGCTGTTAAAGACGACAATATCATCATTGGTATGCAACAAGACCGACGCAGTGTAGAGGAAATATTTCAAAAACTAACAGGATCTGACATTCAATGAAAAAAATAATCCTTTTTCTGGCGCTTTGTTTTACTTATACTTTTTCTTTTGGCCAACGCGCGCTAAATCAGGAGTTAAAGTTAGTGGACGGGCTATACCTGAATATTGATGAGTTCAAAAAAGATGCTCCGTCCCGCTTATGGAAAGAGTATGAGGTTATCTGGACGTATAACACGAAGCTTAAATGTTACCAGGTTGAAAATATATATAAAAAAGGTCATCCTGAGTCAGGCATTCAAGACTCTGTCTGGGGATTTACCATAAAAGGCATTCCACACATTAGAATTTCTCCGGACAGCTCTGGCAGGCCCTTAACCTTGTTTGCGGAACTCACAGTAAGAGGACTGATAAATATTTTTTCTTACGAAAAGGAGAATCAGGAATTATTTCCCATGAAAGCATATAATCCATTAACTGGGACGGTATTTAGAAAAGGCGTTGTAAAAAGAAATATCACGACCATGGAAAGGCGGATTTTCCATTTGAAAGACGACCTCATTATACCTTACGACAAGGATATTCTGGAGCAATGGATGGAAAAAGACAAAGAGATTTTACGTGCGCTCCGCTTCGCTTCGGAGGAAGAATATGAAGAAAAATTGACTCGCGCGCTTATTGTTTTCAATGGCCGTTACCCCTTTATCATTCAAAAATAATATGTAAATTCATGTGGGTTATTTATAAGAAGGAATTAACAACATTTTTCAATAATCTAACAGGCTATTTGGTTTTGGGCGTGTTTTTAACCGTTATGGGATTATTTTTATTTGTATTCCCGGAAACCAGTTTACTGGAATCAAATTTTGCCTCTTTAGAGCCATTTTTCGAGATGGCACCCTCCTTATTTTTATTTTTGGTACCAGCCATAACCATGAGATTATTGGCCGAAGAAAGACAACTGGGAACGCTTGCCCTTTTACTAACTAAACCGATAGATGAAATGGGCTTA
>JBMLQR010000077.1:20340-30521 GCA_049241465.1 Saprospiraceae bacterium
CCTGTTTTTTTTGGAAAATGGGACGCGTTAGTGCAACAATTTGGAATGGACTACCATTATCATGCCCTTAGCAAAGGAGCGCCTGATACCCGCGACCTTATTTATTTTCTGTCAGTGATTGCTATATTTTTATTAATCACCCGATTTGTTTTGCAATACCGCATTCGTTCTTAAGTCAACTCCATCATGCGTTATAAACAAGCTTTAATCAATCTTTCCCTCGCTATAGGCATTATTATACTTTTGAATGTGTTAATGCACTCCCGCATTGGAAATTTCCCTCTTTACACCCGCTTTGATCTTACTGAAGATCAGCGGTTTACCTTAACGCCGGCTACAACATCGTTACTTCGCAATCTGGACGAGGTTGTTTTTGTCAAAGTATTGTTACAAGGCGACTTTCCTGCAGGTTATAAGCGTTTACAAGAATCTGTGGAAGATATGCTACTAGATTTTCAGAGTGAAAATGCCCTTATTTCCTATCAGTATGAAGATCCTTTAGCGGGAAATACAGAGCAGGTAAATACAAGAAAAAAGCAACTCGCTGAACTCGGCGTACTCCCTGTGAGCCTAAATGTCAGGGAAAATGGGGAGAGAAGTCAAAAACTCACCTACCCTTATGCCATTTTTTATTACAAAGGGCGGAGTATTCCTGTTAATTTTCTGGAAAATCAAATTCCCGGCGTTCCCCCTGATGTTATTCTAAATAAGGCAGTTACGCTGTTGGAATATAAGTTTATTCATGCCATTCAACAGTTAAAGCAAAGTACGAAACCAACCATACTTTTTCTGGACGGCCATGGAGAAAGTTTACCCGCCGAAACCGCAGATTTAGAAAATAGCCTGAGAGAAACATTTAATACCGGACGTATTGTTCTCGATAGTGTGGTCGCCATTGACAGCACAGTAAAAACATTAATCATTTCTTCCCCCAAAACGGCATTTTCAGATAAGGATAATTTCAAAATTGACCAATATGTCATGCAGGGTGGCCGCTTATTATTTCTCGTCGATAAAATAGCTATTCATTTAGATAGCTTGCGTCGGGGAGAATATTTGCCCAATGAAAGGATTCTGAATATGGATGATTTGCTATTCAAATATGGTGTGCGATTACAGCCTAATTTATTGCTGGATATGCAAAGTAGCGTGATACCTTTAGCTACAGGGCAGGTTGGAAATGCCCCTCAATTTGAATATTTCAGGTATCCCTATCATTTGGTGGTTATACCGAATAGTAATCATCCGGCCGTAAAAAACATAGGTCCCATCAACATGCAATTTGCCGGAGGCATTGACACGGTGGCAACCAAATATCCGGTAAAAAAGACCGTTTTACTTCAAACTTCTGCTGAAAGTAGGTATCAATTCCTTCCTTTACGCATGAACTTTGACTTTATGAGATATCCTTTAGATGAAAAGTTATTCAATAAAGGTCCGCAATCGGTAGCCTTATTATTGGAGGGGACATTTTCATCTCTATTTGAAAATAGATTGTCAGCCAATATGCTTTCTTCCCTTCAAAATCAAGGCAGTCCTTTTGTAGGAAAATCGCCTGAGACCAAAATAATGGTTATTTCTGATGCTGATTTAATTCGGAATAGAATAGATAAACAGACTGGAAAAATAATACCGGCCGGTTATAATGAATTCGAAAAGTACACCTTTTCCAACAAAGATTTTTTACTGAATGCGTTGGAATATTTGTCTGATGATGAAGGTATTATAGCAGCAAGAGGTAAGGATATAAAACTCCGATTATTAAATACCACAAAAATTAAGGAGGAAAAGATAAAGTGGCAAATCATTAATCTTTTGCTACCTTTAGTTCTTATAACGCTGGGTGGTTTACTCTTTCATTTTATCCGTCAACGCCGTTACCAATAACAAGAAAAACCAATGCGTCGAGAAACGTTTATTTTAATGTTTGTTTTCGTCCTCTTAGGCGTTGGATTCATCTTCCTTCAACTAAAAAATAAACCGTTGGTTGATCCCGACAGAACGTTCCATATAGAAGACAAGCGGCGCGTTCATGAAGTATTTATAACCCACAGAGATGGGGAGCAGGTGAAACTAAGTAGAAAAGGAAACTTCTGGTTGCTAAATGATCGTTTTCCTGTCAATCCTAATGTTATGGAAAATGTATTGGATGCTATAGCCCGCATACAAATAAAATATGTTCCTCCAAAAGCTGCCGTTCCGGCTATCATAAATGATTTAGCAAAAAATGGAATACGCGTCGAGATATTTGACCGGAATCATGAAAAGATAATGGGTTACTACGTTGGTGGTAGTACGGTTGATGAACGGGGAACACATATCATCAGAGAAAACAGCGATTTGCCTATGATCGGAGAATTAGCTGGTTGGGAAGGCAATTTACGCTTCCGTTTCAGGATGAGAGGTAATGAATGGCGAGATAAAACGATTTTTCAGTATAAAGTAAATGAATTGAAGAGTGTTCAAATGATTTACCCAAAACAACAGCTTGCTTCCTTTACCCTTACTCAGCATAACGGATCTTATAAATTGGAATCTTCATCAACCCCAAAAAAAGAAGTTGAAATACCGAGCTCGAAGGGCATAGCGTATTTATCAGGCTTTGAAAAATTAGGAGCAGAAGCTTTTGAAACAGGAAATCCTTACAGAGATTCTATTGAAAATTCCCTACCATTTGTAACCATTAAACTACAAGAAAAAAAGGGAACCCAGAGAACCTTGAAAGTTTGGCCCATTTATCCGCTACAATCGTCTGATGAAGGCGTCGTTTTCAGGAATGACAACGGCACTGTTGAACGATACTTCGCGGGAGAGGAAAACGGGGAATTTTATTTAATTCAAGATCGCGTTTTCAGGAAAATATTTAGGGGATTTGATTTTTTTACTCAACAATGACAGCTAATTATTTTTTCACCTTTTTCTTAACTTTTTAATTCCAAAAAAGTTACTTATAACTTAATGATGCGTTTAAAAGAAAACAGAAAAAGAGAAAGATAATGATGCAAGCCAGTTCAGCAAAGGATAGATTGCAATTTATAGATGCCATCAGGGCTTATGCCATATTGATGATGCTGCAAGGACATTTTGTAGATACCATGCTTGCTTATCGTTTCAGAGATCTAGAAAACGCATTATATTCCACCTGGTTCTTCATGCGAGGTATGACGGCACCTATCTTTTTCACAGTTACTGGTCTTGTTTTTACTTTTTTGCTACTTCGCGATGGAAGACCAATAAAAGAAAATGAAAGAATTAGAAAGGGTATTCGCCGCGGATTTTTTCTGATATTCATGGGTTATCTCTTAAAAGTAAATTTCCCTGCTTTCTTAATAGGTTGGTTTTATAAAAGTTACCCAGCTTTAGACGTTTTACACAATATAGGATTTGCGTTATTAGCTCTTATTGGATTATATTGCCTCCACCTCATAACTAAAATTTCATTGCCTCTTCTCTATTTCGGAGGTGGTATTTTCATATTTTTAATAAATCCTACCTGGCTCGCCTATGAATGGGACTTTTTACCCATTGTATTAAGGAATTATTTTGATGCTGATAACGGGTCTATTTTCTTACCCGTACCCTGGCTTGGCTTTACTTTGTTAGGGGCAGGATTGGGTTGGCATTTATTCCACAAAACGTATTTATATAGAACTTGGTATTGGCCAGCTATTTTATTGATATCAGGTCTTACCATACATTTTTTCTCCACCAGGGGGTTATATTTACTACATCAGTGGACAGGGTGGGAAAATTTCCTACAATTAGCCTACGATAATGTATTATTCTGGCGATTTGGGCATGTGCTAATCATCATTTCCTTATTTATCTTCCTGGAGAAAATCATCACATTCCCTCCGTTGATGTTAAAAATAGGTTCAGAAACTTTGACTATATATGCCACCCATTACGTCGTACTTTATGGTACTTGGTTAGGTATTGGCATTAAAACATTTGGGCAGTTCACCTGGCACCCTGTACCTGTTATCATTGGAGCTATTCTTTTTGTATTGGCAGCCATTATATATATCAAATATATTGAAGAGATAAGAACAAAATTAGCTTTACATCTCCCAGGGAGATTGAGATACCTTAGACGCTATATACATATTATGGGTAAACGTCTATTTAAACAAGTGATCGATCAGGTCAGGCAGTGGATTAATCTCTTATCGACCAATGTAGGCATTTGGTAAAATAGCAAAGTTTGTTTCGACGAAATCTTGTATTTTTAAATGAAAAGTTTCTATTTTTCATTTTAGATGGGTATATTAGTCGAAACAATACCCACACTAAATGAATCGCACCTTCCTCTTTATTATTATTTCCCTATTTTTTTCTACCCATTTTTTATTTTCGCAATCTGCCAACCTCACAAAGCCAAGTGCTCAACAGTTGCGTTGGCATGAGATGCAATATTATATGTTCATCCATTTTGGCGTTAACTCATTTACTAATCTGGAATGGGGTGAAGGAGCAGAAAATCCAAAAATATTTAACCCTCAAAATTTAGATTGCAGACAATGGGCCAGAATAGCGAAAAAGGCAGGCATGAAAGCTATCATTTTAACCGTTAAACACCACGATGGTTTTTGCCTTTGGCCTTCAGCATACACGGAACATGATGTAACTAACAGTAGCTGGAAAAATGGAAAAGGAGATGTTTTAAAGGAACTTTCAGAAGCATGCAAAGAATATGGTATTAAATTGGGCTTTTATATCTCACCCTGGGACAGAAATAATCCTATTTATGGAAAAGATGATCAGGCGTATAATACCTATTTTAATAACCAGTTAAAAGAGATTTTAACTCAATATGGCCCTATTTTCGAAGTTTGGTTTGATGGCGCCAACGGAGATCGTGAAAATCCTGAAAAATACCAGGCATATAATTGGACCTTATTTAACGAAACTATTCGTTCCCTGCAACCCGATGCACTGGTTTTTGGAGCGGGTTATGCAGATATAAGATGGGTTGGTAACGAAAGAGGAGTGGCTTCAGAGACAAACTGGTGCACTTTTGACTCAAAACAAAGAAACCCAAGTGAGGATGCACCTATTCCTCTCCTTCAGGCAGGCATTAAAAACGGAGATTTATGGTGGCCCGCTGAGACCGATGTGTCTATCAGACCAGGTTGGTTTTATCATCCGGAAGAAGACACAAAAGTCAAATCTGTAGATCAATTGGAAAAAATTTATTTTGAATCCGTGGGCAGGAATACAAATTTGCTGCTGAATATCCCCATCGATAGAGAGGGTCTTGTCAATGCTGCCGATTCTATCGCGCTCATGCAATTAAGAGCTCGTTTAGATGCCACTTTTATTGATAATAAACTAGAAAAATTATCTAAAGGGACACCGGACAACAATGCTTTTGTCGTTGAATTAAAAGGTAAAAAAACCTTTGACGTCATATCTCTTAAGGAAAATATAAGCCAGGGACAAACGATTGACGGTTGGAAAGTAGAAGCCTGGATGAACAAACAATGGGTTTTACTTGGTGAAGCGACCACCGTTGGCTACCAAAGATGGCTCATTTTACCCAAAACAACCTCACCTAAAATACGGATTAGCTTTAAAAATCCCCTACCCTCCCGTCAATTACTGGACGTGAATTTGTATTTAAGAGCCTCACCGAATCCTTTATTAGACAAAAAATGAAAGATTACATATTCACTATTTTCCTGATTATTGGAGGTTTACAGCTTATGCAAGCGCAGGATGACCCATTTATTGGTTATTTTGAAAATAAAGCTGAGGAATTCTCCTTGAAAATCGATAAAACGCCCAATAATGATTACAACTGCGTTTTACATCTTCAGGGGAATACTATTTCCTTCACAGGAACAAAAATATTGGGAATGATATCCGGGATGTTAACATTTCAGGGACAAAGTCTATCCTATTCATTGTCAAAATTATTGGGAATATATTACTTTACGTTGGATGGTACTTCTTTAGTAGTTGAAAAAGGAGATCCTCCAACATCTAAAGATTCTCCATCGGTTAAAAAAGAAGTTACTCAACCAGATGCCCTCTGGGAAAAGAGAATTTCTGGAAAGAAGCTTGTTTATCTATATAACAGTAGTGGATTTTCCGATAAAACCATCATTAATTTGTATTCAAATAAAACTTTTGAAGGCAGTATTGAAAGTGTATCTGTTTCTCAATTAGGATCAGGATCCACTCGAAATTCTTCCAATGGAACATGGAAAATCAAAAAATTATCGAATGGTACCTGGTTGGACTTAACTCATAAGGATGGAACTTCGGAAAATTTTTTACTTGAGCAAAGGCAGGCAGAAAATGAAATAAATATGAATGGTAAAAGATTTTTTGTGACTGAATTAAACTAAATATTTTCTTATATTTAGTTTATCAAAAAAATCTAAAACCCTTCGTGTTGGCTTCATCAAAATTGTCATCGAATTTATTTCGCTTTGGTCTTATATCTGGCGTTTTCCTACTGGTAGGCTACCTATATTTCAATAAAGAGGAAAAAACGCCAATTTCAGACCCCAATGACCTGAACCAATTAAATATTGAGGCAAGGACTATTTTTGCCCATCACTGTTATTCTTGCCATGGTGAGGTTAAAAGTAAGGGCGGCCTTCAACTGCATACTAAAGCAGCTGCGTTTGCCGGAGGTGATGAAGGCCCTGTCATTATACCCGGTGACATTGACAAAAGTGAATTAATACGGCGTATTACGCTTCCCCATGGTCACAAGGAGTATATGCCCTCAAAAGGTGAAAAACTAACAAAAGATCAGGTTCAAACGCTTATAAAATGGGTTGAAGCAGGGGCTCCCTGGTCCGATAGTATGACAACATCGGTTTACAGATTGGCTCCTTTTGAACTTATGTTGCCCAAAGTGCCCGCTCCCAAAAAAGGACTTTCAAATCCTATCGATTTATTTGTCGATGTTTATTTTGAAAAAAATAAGGTGCAATGGAAAGATCCTATTGAAGATCAATTGTTTATTCGCAGGGTTTATCTGGATGTTTTAGGATTACTTCCTACGCCAAATGAAATAAAGGTATTCAACGAGGATAAAAACCCAAAGAAAAGAGACAGATTAGTTAAAACATTATTATCTAAAGACACCGTTTATGCGCAACACTGGTTAACTTTCTGGAATGATTTGTTGAGAAATGATTATTCTGGAACGGGTTATATAACAGGAGGACGAAGTTCTATAACCCCTTGGTTATATGAATCGTTAACAAAAAATAAATCGTACGACTCTATTGTTCACCAGCTTATCAGCCCTTCAGAACCTTCTGCGGGTTTCATCAAAGGAATACAATGGCGTGGAACAATCAATGCAAGTCAGCGGGTGGAAATGCAGGCGGCACAGAATGTAGCGCAGGTATTTTTAGGCTTAAATTTAAAATGTGCTTCTTGTCACAACAGTTTTATCAGTGACTGGAAACTTGAAGATGCCTATGGTTTTGCTAATATTTTTGCTGAGGAGCCCCTCGAAATATACCGATGCGACCAGCCTACCGGTAAAATTGCCTCGAATAATCTTTTATTCAAATCTTTAGGGACATTAAAAGAAACTAATGATCGAACGGAGCGATTAAAAGATTTGGCAGGACTGTTGGTTCAGGAAAAAAATGGCCGTTTGTCCCGCACTTTTGTTAATCGAATCTGGGCACAGTTTATGGGCAGAGGATTTATTGAACCTCTTGATTTTATGGATAACCTGCCCTGGGACCAGGATTTACTGGATTGGATGGCCTTTGATTTTGTGCGGAATGATTATGATATTAAAAAGGTAATGTATCAGATTTTAACCTCAAAAACCTATCAGCAACCTTCTGTCGCTTTTGAAGAACCAGAAAAATTAGTAGCAAAAGACTATGTTTTTCAAGGAATGGTGCGCAGGAGGCTATCTGCTGAACAATTTGCCGATGCCATAAGTAAGGCATTTTACCCTGTTTACACCGACTCTAATTTCGTTAAAAAGCACTTTCCGCAAATAAATGATATAAAATCTCCCTTTGTGAGGGCTTCCATGGTAAAGAATGATATTTTCATGACCGCTTTGGGTAGGCCTAACAGGGAAAATGTAGGGGCAAGTAGAAATAGCCAATCCAATTTAATTCAGGCGCTTGAGGTGACAAATGGTCAGATATTAAATACCAGATTACAACTAGGGTCAGAAAAATGGTTATCAGCCAACCTAAGAAAAGACCAGTTAACAGATTCTCTTTTCCTGAATTTTTTAGGACGAAAGCCCACAATAAGAGAGAAAAGAGCAACGAATGCCTTATTGTCTGAAAAGCCTAAGGGGCCGGAGATTCAGGATTTGGTTTGGGCTTTAACACTGCTGCCTGAATTTCAATTGATTTATTAAAAGATTCAAATTTAGTGAAATGATAAATGCATGGAATAGGCGTGAATTTTTAAAAACTGCCTCACAAGCTACCTTAGCCGCTTTGGCTGCTGGTGTACCAATGTCCTCACTACTAACTAGTTGTGCCGGGTCAAAACCAATAGATACTAGTACCGCCGACACAGTTATATTACTATGGATGGCAGGCGGTATGGCACATACGGAAACGTTTGACCCTAAGAAATATACCCCTTTTGAAAAAGGTATGGAAGGAAATCGCGTTCTTTCTACTTTTCCAAGTGTTCCGACGGTTCTTGACGGTATTTCATTTTCAGAAGGATTACAGGAAATTGGCAAAGTAATGGATAAAGGGACCATTATTCGCTCTTACGTGGCCGCCGATTTAGGACATATTTTACATTCCAGACATCAATTCAATTGGCACACCTGTTATGAACCGCCACAAACTGTCGCAGCTCCTCACATAGGTGCATGGATAGCAAAAGAATTGGGACCTAAAAACCCCGTAATTCCTGCCTTCATTGATATTGGCCAGCGATTTACAGTAGGAGAAGCCGAGGAATTAAAAGCATTTCATACCGCTGGATTTCTGGGAAATGAATATGGCCCATTCTTTATTCCCGATCCAAGTCAGGGATTAGATAGCGTTCGTCCCCCGATTGGCATGAATTTAAAAAGATTTGAAGCCAGAAATAAACTCTATAAGGAACTTACTTCTACCTCACCTATTGGAGAATTTGGTAGTGATTATCAGAAAGAATCTTTACAACGCTCTATGGAACAGGCATATAGCCTTTTACATTCCCCCGAATCAGCTGCTTTCAATCTATTAGATGAGCCAAAAGAATCTTATGACGCCTATAACACCGGTCGCTTTGGACTGGGTTGTTTACTGGCAAAAAGATTGACTAAACAAGGCGCCCGTTTTATCAGTGTTACTACGGAGTACGAACCATTTTTTGGCTGGGATACTCATGACAATGGTCATACCAGACTGGCGGCAATGAAAAAACAAATAGATAGGCCCATTGCCCAACTCATCAGAGATTTAGATGAATCAGGGCACTTAGACAGAACGCTGATCATTTTAGCCAGTGAATTTAGCCGAGATATGATGGTAGAGGGACGTCCCGACCTAAAAGTAAAGGAGCAAGTCGATCAACCAGATATTCTGCACGAATTGAAATATTATGGTATGCACAGGCATTTTACGGACGGTTGTTCTGTTTTGATGTTTGGCGGTGGTATAAAAAAAGGATTTGCTTACGGAAAAACAGCGGACGAAAGGCCATGTAAAACCATTGAAAATCCAATAAAAATTGCTGGTCTGCACCAAACTATTTATCATGCTCTGGGCATTTCTCCGGACACAAATTATGACGTTGAAAAAAGACCATTTTATACTACACCCGATGGAAAAGGGAAAGCAGTTATGGATCTTTTCGCATAAAAACTACCTAAGTCTTCCTCATTTATTTTTTCACACCGGGAGAATAAATACGTTCTGCCTGAGCCATTACCTTTTGCTTATCAAGCGTCATCGGCTTGGTTTTCTGGGCCAAAAAGAGAGGAACCTGATCGGCGAAATGAGGATTATCGGGATGAGAGGAGGCACCGTAAGTATTTACCGTTTCGATAACAGGCAGTTCATTTTTGGGAAATTTAACCATCATCACGTAGGCATCGCCCCCTACAATTTTTCTTTTCCCCCCTTCGTATGGGCGACTCCATTGTGGGGCAAGCAAGTCAGGCAATCCACCCACAGGAAATTCCTGATTCCCGCGTACCAATTTTTGAATATCACCTAAGGCGAGATCTA
>JBMLQR010000077.1:30621-41811 GCA_049241465.1 Saprospiraceae bacterium
CTATCGAATTTAATATCTCTGAAGGTTTGAAAATCAATTTTAGGTATCGCTTCAAATCTTTGTCTGAAACGAACACTTCTATTATTTTCCATGGTTTCCCACCCATCGGCAGACGAAAACTGGGAAACTTTTAAATTATCGGCGCTTGCTGTTGCTGAGAAAGAAGAATGATTGGTATTGAACAGAAAGCCGGAGGACGGATTTACATATTGGGGAAGATCCTTTAACGGTCTGAACTGTGTCCACAAGGTAGTTGAGGTATTACCAGGTAAAGTTTCGAGCCAATTTAGCTTGGGATCTTCCTTCCTAACAGGCATTAGGGCATTATTTACATAGAAAATGGTATCATACCGATCGGCATAAACGATATTAAACATAGATAAACCTTGCACATTTAATGCGTTATAAAAATCAGTGAAATTCTTTCCCTTATTCATTTGGTACCATTGATCGAGCGCTCTAATTTCCTGATTGGCACCTAATCTTACAGAAAAAGCCCCTTGTTCATTGATTAAAGTTGGACCATATTTACTGGAAAAAGCTTTTTTGGAAATAGGAAAAGGTACCCCCTTTACACGTAAGCTGACTTTTTTAATCTGTAATTTTTCCCATTGATCATCATATTTATAGTAATACTTCTTTTTAGGATGCCTTTCGAGTTGAAAAATGTCCATTCTATCGCATAAATTTACAGTATGCGCCCATCCATAATGTTCATTTACCCCGTGTAATATACATGGACCGCCAGCGAGCAATCCTCCCAAAGCATTCCAACCTTCCTCACTTTGAACATGCGCTTCATAGAAAGCTTCAGGCCCTTCATTGGGCTGATGTGCATTTATGGCCAGATAAGCGACCCCTTCCGTTGTCCTGTCAGGATGCACCGCAATGCCATTTGACCCCATTTTGTCATAATCAATGAGCCATTTCACCTGATTATTAAAAATTTGTTGTAGCGCCTGGTCCCCTCCATTGAATTTGGTAAGTGCCAATACAGATGAAGCAATATATTCTTTAACCGTGATGGGAAAAACCTTTTTAACGAGCACCTCTTCAGGATGCGCCGCGGCGTAATCATTTACCCCCTGGACATAACCGGCAATAAGTTTTAAAAATTCGGGAGAAAGGGAATTCCATTTTTCTTCTGTCACCTCCCTGCATTGAAACCAATCAAACGCATAATCTGCTGCCACCGCATTTTTACCAAAAGCACGTCCCATGGCTTTTTTTGCTGGCAATGCAACCATCTGTAAACTAGCAAATTGATCTTCACAATAGGCCCAGGCCAAACCATAAGAAACTTCAGGATCTGTTTTAGCAAAAATATGGGGGATGCCAAAACTATCGCGAACGATGGTTATTTTACCTGGATCTATCTGTCCAATTACAATATTTGAAAACAATATTAGTCCAATGAAAAAATGAATCTGCTTCATAAAAAAGGATATTTAACCCAATATAGGAAAGTTATAACAAGTGAACCGATTTATACCTTCGATTTTAATATTTTAAAATTGCATCGTTTACAAATCAACTAATTCCAAATAGTAAATGTTTACAAGTAACTTCTAAAAAAAACACCTTGGAAAAGCCATACTTATGAAACCCAAAAAAGAAAGTACCGTCAGTTTGAAATTTGTCTATCAGACATTTATTCACCCACGTTTAAATAAATTATCCATTGGTCTTCTTCTTATCATTATCAGTAGATTAGCTAGTCTGATATTACCCGGTGCGAGTAAATATCTCATTGATGATGTCATTCCCAATAAAAATTTACAAGGGTTAGGCTGGTTATTAGCCGCAGTCGTTATTGCATTGATCATACAGTCGGTTACCTCTTATTTTTTGACTCAACTACTCAGCGTTGAAGGACAATATTTAATCTCACAGTTAAGAGTAAAGGTTCAAAAACACATCATACAACTCCCTGTAAGATACTTCGATAACGTTAAAACAGGAGAACTCGTTTCCCGTATTATGAACGACGTAGAAGGGGTAAGAAATATTGTAGGCACTGGTTTAGCCCAGATGATTGGTGGTGTCATTACTGCCGTCATTTGTTTATTTTTACTCATCACAATTAGTCCACTTTTGACCCTATATGTCTTAGTACCTGTCATTATATTTGGACTCATATCTCTAAAAGCATTTGGGAAAATCAGACCTATTTTTAGGGCAAGAGGCGTCATAAATGCAGAAGTTACTGGTCGATTGACCGAAACCTTAGGCGGCGTAAGGGTCATCAAAGGATTTAATGCCGAGCAACAGGAAATCGATACTTTTGCCAGAGGAGTCGAAAAATTATATCAGAATGTTAAATCCAGCCTAACGGCCACCAGTTTTGTAACCAGTGCCGCTACGCTATTGCTCGGATTGGCATCGGCGGGAATTATGGGATTAGGTGGTTATCTGATTATGACCAATAAACTGACTTTTGGCGATTTCCTTGCATTTACCCTGTATCTGGGATTTTTAATTGCCCCTATTGTGCAAATGAGCAATATTGGGAGTCAATTGACAGAAGCTATTGCTGGCCTGGACAGAACAGAAGAAATCATGCGTTTGCCACTGGAAGCCAATGAAGAAGTGCGCAACGTTACTTTAGACAGGATAAACGGCGATATTCACTTCAACGATGTCAGTTTTGCGTATGATCAAGGAAAGGAAGTAGTGAAAAATATCACTTTTCATGCTCCTCCAGGATCGGTTACCGCACTGGTGGGAACATCTGGTTCCGGAAAATCAACCATAGCTGGATTGGCTGCCACTTTTTTAAATCCCGATGCTGGAAACATTACAGTGGACGGTATTGACCTGGGTACCATAAGCTTGAAAAGTTTCAGAAGCCAATTAGGGGTTGTTTTACAAGACGATTTTCTTTTTGAAGGCAGTATAAAGGACAATATTCTTTTCTCAAGACCTAATGCCTCAGCTGAAGAATTGAATAATGCCGTTCATGCAGCGCACGTTCACGAATTTACAGACCGATTTGAAGATGGATTGGATACGTTGATTGGAGAAAGAGGCGTAAAATTATCCGGCGGACAAAGACAAAGAATTGCCATCGCCAGAGCTATTTTGGCCAATCCACGGGTCTTGATTTTAGATGAGGCAACTTCAAATCTGGATACAGAAAGCGAATCGCTCATTCAGGAAAGTTTAAAAAGACTTATGGAAGGCAGAACCACCTTTGTTATTGCCCACCGATTGAGTACTATCAGACAAGCTACTCAAATATTGGTGGTGGAACAAGGAAATATTGTGGAAAGAGGTACGCATGATGATTTAATTAAGCTGGAAGGCCGTTATTATTCATTATATACTTATCAAGCTAGAATTTAACCTCTTTTTTATACTGTTTCGGACTTATTCCTTTTTTTTTCTTAAAAATACGATTGAAGTAAGGAATATCATAAAATCCACTCTGAAAGGCTATTTCTCTAATGGCCAAATCAGTGTTTTGCAGTAAATGGCAGGCTTGTTTAATCCTGAATTCGAGGAGAACTTCAACGAAGGATTGTTGCGTAATACTTTTGAAATACCGACAAAAGGAGGTTGGCGAAAGATCCGCTATCCCTGCAATTTTTGCTAATGAAATATCTTCTTTGTAGTGTGTTATGAGGTAGGAAAACACCTTTTGAAAACGGTTGGTTTCTGACACCTTAAAGTCATTTTCTGCGAACGAAAGATCTATCGGTTTCAGCTGAACTGCGCTGCTTAACCTATCTAATATATCCAGTAAGATCAATATTTGTTGTGTTGGCGAGGCTACTTTCATTTCGAATAATCTGGCGGTAATCTTCCTTTTATCATTTCCCTGAATATCAAAGCCTGCTTTTGATTTGTCAAGAAACATTTTGATAGCTACAAATTCATTAAGATTAAAAAAATCTTCTCCTAAAAAATGCTGGTTAAACTGAACCACGATAGCCTCAGATAACTCCGTTTCATTTTCCTTTTGGTGATTTATCCAACAATGAGGTAAATGGGAACCTAAGAAAACCAAGTCTCCATCTGAAAAATTATCTACTTGTTTACCAACAAAGCGCTGCCCCTCCCCTTTTACAATCAAGGTAAGTTCATATTCCGGATGAAAGTGAAAGGGGGCGTCAAATTGTGGCATAGTAAAATGACGCACGAGCAAAGCTTTGGAGGGATCTGATTTTACCTGTTCAAAAACAGCTTTCATAGGATTAAATTTTCTATTTTACAGTAAAATAGCATAATAAATGATAAAATAAAACAATTATTTGCCAAAAAAGTCAAAGCCTGGGAAGAAAATCGAGTGTAATTTTGAGCGTAAACTAAATGAATTTATTCAAATGAAAACAACAATCATAGACCAGCCCTTTCAGGTGAGTGAGGAAGCCATCGCATTTTTCCAAAAAAATAGATTTATCAAATTGAAAAATGTATTGGACGCGGAATCATTAGCTTATTATGGAGAAGCAATCAGTAGAAAAGTAGCCGAAATAAATACGCAGGACAAGCCAATGGAACAAAGAGATACTTATGGAAAAGCATTTTTACAAATTTTTAATCTTTGGAGAGAGGACGAAACCTGTAAAGAATTTGTGTTAAGTAAAAGGCTGGGGCACATTGCTACGCAATTACTTCAAACCAATGGTGTCCGATTATATCACGATCAGGCGTTATTTAAAGAGGCTCGGGGCGGAATCACCCCATGGCATGCCGATCAATATTACTGGCCATTGGCTTCTGACAAAACCGTTACCGCATGGATTCCACTACAGGAAGTACCGTTAGAAATGGGCCCCTTAGAATTCAGTGCTGGAAGTCAGGCGATTGTAGAGGGCAGAGAATTGGCGATCGGGGATGAAAGTGAACAAAAGATAGCGCAAAGATTGAGGGTAACCGACTTTGAACACGTTATTGAGCCCTTTGAACTAGGTGAAGTAAGCTTCCATTCTGGCTGGGTTTTTCATAGAGCAGGTGCAAATGATACCGATCAAACAAGAAAGGTAATGACCATGATATACATGGACAGTGAGATGAAATTGAAGGAACCTGAGAACGAGAATCAGGTGAATGACTGGAATACCTGGTGTCCGGGAGCTAACATCGGGGAAATTATTGCCTCGCCTATTAACCCTCTCATTTATTCTAAATGATTCATTGTAAGGCTGCGGTTACCGATGGTAACGGACAATTTTCAATAAAAGAAATTTCAGTTGCTAATCCGACGGGAGATGAAATACTGGTTAAAATAATGGCTGCAGGCATCTGCCATACCGATTGGGATGCCCAATTTTGGGGCAAACCACTTATTCTGGGGCATGAAGGAGCCGGAATCGTTGTAAAAACAGGTGAAAAAGTGACGGCACTGGCCATCGGCGATAAAGTCATGCTTAATTGGGCGATACCTTGTTATCAATGTTTTCAATGTCAGTTAGGAAACCAGCATTTGTGTGAACCTAATTCAGCCGTTACCGCGGGTAACAAACGAAGTGGTGGTCATGCAACCTACGAAAGCACTACCTGTGAGGGAAAGCCGATAGAACGTGCGTTTAGTTTAGGCACCATGGCTGAATACACCTTAGTCAGGGAGGCAGCTTGTGTAAAAATACACGTTGAAATGCCCTACCCTTCTGCGGCCATTGTAGGTTGCGGCGTTATGACCGGTTATGGTTCTGTTGTTCATGCCGCTCAGGTTAAAACGGGTAGTAGTGTGGTAGTATTGGGAACGGGTGGCGTAGGTCTAAATGTTATACAAGCAGCCCGAATTGCTGGTGCTCAGAAGATTATAGCCATTGACGTGAATCCCGGAAGATTGGAAATGGCGGCAACTTATGGTGCTACACATTTCCTTTTAGCCGATAAAAATGATATCGGATTGCTTCATATAGCTCAAAAAGTAAGGGAATTAACTCAAGGCAGAGGAGCAGATTATGCCTTTGAATGTACCGCTATTCCAGCTTTAGGTGCAGCACCATTATCCATGATACGTCATGGAGGTATGGCAGTGCAGGTAAGCGGTATTGAGCAGGAAATAACCATAGATATGAATCTTTTTGAATGGGATAAAGTGTATATCAATCCCTTGTATGGTAAAACAAAACCACAAATTGATTTTCCCATCCTTCAGGATTTATATGCATCCGGCACATTGAAATTGGATGAAATGATCACCTCAACTTATCCTTTGGAAAAACTTGGGGAGGCATTTCATGATATGCATACGGGGAAAAATGCGAAGGGAGTGATTGAATTTGTAGATTGACTCCACCTAAAGAAAGGTAACGGACAAGCGGATTAAAACATTTTATTAAAAAAACACTAATTAACGGTCAAATTGTGGTACATTCACAAAAATTGATTTCATGAAAGCAGTAACAATTTCTACTTTAAGAAAAGAAATGAAAGAATATTTTGATTATGTTTCAAAATCGATGGGAGTAATCATTGTTCCCAGAAATAAAGAAAATGAAGCTATTGTAATCATATCAATTCAAGAATATAATTCTCTTTTGGAAACAGAACATCTTTTATCAACCAATAATAATCGCAACAGAATTCAAGAATCAATAAATCAAATGGCACAGGAAAAAACGGTATTATTTAAGGTAGATTAAATATGAGTATTGAATTTACAGCTCATGGCTGGGAAGATTTCAATTATTGGCTTGAAAATGATAAAGAAGTTGTCAAGAAAATAAAAGAATTAATAAAAGCAATAATACGGGAGCCATTTAAAGGAATTGGCACCCCAGAACCATTAAAATTTGGTCTTAAAGGTTTTTGGTCCAGAAGAATTAATGGAGAACATCGTTTGGTATATTCAATGCAGATTTCATTATGATTAAAAATACTTAAACTTTTATGCGGCAAATGCTTCATTTGCATTTCTCCAAAACATGAATGGGAATATTGGACCAAAAATATTGAGCAATCTTTGTTATTTTTTGATGGCTTGAATAGGTTACTCCCATTTAACCGGGAGTAACTACAAACCGGGAAGTTCTCTTCTGCGGGCGAAGTAGTTCATGCCGCGTTGAGATTATTTGAACAAGAAGAAACAAAAAAAGCTGAGCTTATCAATGAACTTATTAAGGGAGAAAAATCTGGGTTTGTCAAAGATTTTAATCGTGATACCTTTTTGCAAAATCTTAAGGAAAAGCACTTGGTACATTGAGCAAGGTTGAAGAATTTTAAATTTGGATATTGGCGGTCAAAAGTTACATCACATTATATCTATTATAAAATCAACCTTAAGGAAAACGAATTAGAAATTATAAGGATTTTGCATGAAATGATGCATGTTGAAAATCAACTTGGTAGAAGCTAGCGGCTAAAATTTCGTTGCGATATGAGAACGCTTACCATTGGTTATACCCAACCGTTCGTTATGGAGAGATTCACCAGCTCCATTGAATTCTTTACTCCACATTTTGCCAGCATATTCCTTCTATGTGTATTAACCGTTTCCTTTGAAATAAATAATTCTTTGCCAATTTCTTCACTGGTTCTCCCTTGAATCAGTTTATTTAATATTTCTTTTTCCCTTGGTGAAAAACGGTCTTCTGATTTTAGAAAGGAAAATTTACTTTCAACCTGAACATTTTCATAAGTGGGTTCTCCGTCAAGACCAATAAAAGAAAGAACAGGTAATCCTTCATTTTTTAAATCTGTTATATCTGAATGAATACCCATCGTTTTTACAATAGAACCTTTTTCGTCTGTTTCGATCGTTATTACTTGTTGCAACACCCTGATATAATGGCCATCTTTATGCTTTACCCTGTAATCATATCTTACTTTATACTTAAACATTTTTTCAATGGTTAATTCATTAAAGAATTCCATAACCTTTGACTCAAAAGATATGACCACAGGTAAATCAACAGGATGCACCAAAGAAATCAATTTTCCCAAGGACATTTCATTCGGTTCATAACCTAATACTTCTCTGGTGCCCGAACTAAAATTATTCAGCTCTGCATCCTTCATATCCAGAAAATAAAAATAAGACTTTCCTACAATGAAAAGGGCTAACTTGTTTTCCTGAAGGACATCAATAACAGCTAAATTTTGTTGGATGGAATCACCATATTTCTGATTATTCCAGATATTATCGACTATTTTTTCGATGGGTAGATTGCTATTCATGAGAGTGAAAAATTTTAATACAATTTCAAAAATAATTAGTTTTCATCCTAAAAAATATCGTGAAACGCATGAATTTGTCGTAAGATGCATGACACAGGTCTTATAACTTTGGATTTGACAACCGCCCCACCATGAACTAATGAAGCTGCTGGAGAAATATCCTATGGATGAAAAAGGGCATTAAAAATGACGCAATAAATGCTTAATTTTGAAAAATAAAATAATAGGATGAGTAAAATTAGGGTTAAACATTTCGGCCCAATAAAGGAAGATTATTCTAATAATAAATGGATTGACATAAAAAGACGACCATTTTCATAGGGAATCAAGGCTCAGGTAAAAGTACAGTGGCAAAATTAATTTCTACACTTACCTGGGTAGAAAAAGCTTTAATTCGGGGAGATTTCAATGAGAATGATTTAATTAAAAATAACCGATTAAAAAAATACTTTGCTTATCAAAACCTAAATGATTATTTTAAGAACAATACGGTCATCGAATATATAGGAAAGGCTTACTCCATTAGCTATGATAAAGGAATAGTTGGTAATGAGAATTTAAAAACAAAGAGTTATGCATTTCCCAAAATAATGTATGTTCCTTCAGAAAGAAACTTTACAAGTTCAGTCAGAAATATTAGAACCTTGAAAGGGTTACCAAGTACTCTTTATACTTTTTCTGATGAGTTTGTTGGTGCATTAGAAGATTTGAGGGGACAAATTTTACTTCCCATAAACAATGTGAAATTAGAGTACCAAAAACTAAATAAAATTCCCTGGATTATAGGAGATAATTACAAAATAAGATTGTCAGATTCTTCAAGTGGTTTTCAGTCTTTAGTACCTCTATTTGTTGTTAGTGAATATTTAGCGAAATCGTTAGGTAAGGAAGAAAAAGGAAATATAAAAACTATTAGTATTGATGAGGAAAGAAGAATTCGTAAAGAAGTTGAAATGATTTTGTCAAATCCAAATATTTCAAGCGATATTAAGCTAAATTCATTAGAATTTTTGTCCTCAAAATTTGTTTATTCCAGTTTTGTTAACATTGTTGAAGAACCAGAGCAAAATCTATTTCCATCTTCACAAAATTCCATTCTCAATACTTTATTTGAATGCAATAATCTGAGGGAGGAAAATTGTTTAGTTATTACTACTCATAGTCCTTACATAATTAATTATGCAAGTATTGCTATTCAAGCTGGACAATTGTTAGGGAAAATAAAATCTGAAGAGTTGAAAAATTCATTGAACTCCGTTGTTCCAATAAAATCGACCCTAAAAGGAGAAGATGTTGTCATTTATCAACTTGACGAAAAAGATGGTTCAATAAATATCCTTTCTACATTTGAGGGAATTCCTTCCGATTATAATTTTTTAAACGATTCCTTATCCATTGGAAATAAAGTGTTTGATAGATTATTAGAAATTGAACAAGAGCTATGATAGAGGATCTTATAGGTACTTCTTGCACCGATAGATAACTGTATTATTGTTCTCAAACCTGGAACTAAAGATAAAGAAAGTACATGCGATGGTGCCTTAATTTGGAAGGACGGTCTTTATCTGGTAGAATTAAAAAATCAAGCAACAGATGGGTGGTTACCAAAATCTATTGTGCAACTTGAAAATACAATAAAGTTAATTTCGCCCATTTTTCTCCAAAAATTCAAGTACAAAAAGGCATATTCATGTAATAGTGAAAAAGCTTACAAGCAATACTAAAAGTCAGGTCGTATAGGATTAATTTACATTTCTCCTTTTTTTAATACGTACCTTTGGAAAAAAAATGATTTTCGTAGATATCAAAAATGACATAGCATTCCGCAAAATATTTGGTAATGATGAAAAAACAGCACCACTTATTTCCTTTTTAAATGCTGCATTACAATTAGAGGGTAATGATCAGGTTGAAAGCGTTACCCTAGTCAATCCATATCAATTTCCAAGGATTAGGGGAGAAAAAGCATCTGTTTTGGACGTTAGGGCAACAGATCATTCAGGTCGAATATTTGTTGTTGAAATGCAGGTTGCCGAAAAGAATGGGTTCGATAAACGCGTACAATATTACATTACCCGTGATTATTCCATGCAGCTTAACATTGGAGATGATTATCCAGTATTAAACCCCGCTTATTTTATTGGTATATTAGATTTCCCCTTTGGAGAAGGGGATAAATATAATACCCATCATTTAATACTGGAAAAGGAGACTTACGAGCACCTGTTGACAGATATTCAGTTTGCATTTATACAATTACCCAAATTTAATCTCGGCATAGATGAATTAGTTACCCCCATTGACAAGTGGACTTATTTTATTAAAAATGCCACAAAATTAACCTTTATACCTGAATTTGCTCAAGCTGATGAGGGCTTAAAAACAGCTTTTATAGCAGCGGATAAACATAATTGGACTAAAGAAGAATGGATAACCTACGATAATACAATGATACAGGCAAGGGATGTAATCCAAGAAAAATTATTCGTAATAGAAAAAGCAGAAGCTATAGGATTGGAAAAAGGTAGAATAAAAGGTAAAATAGAGGGCAAAATTGAAGGTAAAATAGAGGGCAAAATTGAAGGTAACTTGGAGGGAAAGATAGAAAAGGAGATAGAGTTAATTTTAGGGATGCATTACGAGGGTTTCAAGATTCCACAAATCGCAAGAATAACCCTTAAGAGTGAGGAAGAGATTATTAGAATTATTAAAGAGTCGGAACTTTAGCTAAAAAACATAAGTTCTTGTCCGAAAATCTCAATCCAGATGGCTCAAAATCACAAGTTAACCTATTTAGATAGCCAATTTTTGAATATTTTTGTTAGAAATGGTAAAAATATATAGACCATCGAAGGTACTAATATCAATGAGATGACTAGTGTTTTAATATATATTGGAAAATTTTTCAAAGGCTTCCCCAAGAGGAAAAAAAGAATATTTATTGACGGATAGATAGCTATCCATATCAAGATGGCCATCTTATACTTAGCTGGTGGTTTCATCATTTCTAATTGATTAATGCAATAGAGCCAATGGCCCTTCATGATAACTTAGGTGATT
>JBMLQR010000077.1:41911-43626 GCA_049241465.1 Saprospiraceae bacterium
TAACAAAACATGAAAAAAGTACTTTTAACCGGAGCAAGCGGCTATATCGGAAAGCATATCACCCTTCAACTGCTCAATGAAGGTTATGAGGTACGTGCTTCAGTTCGAAATCTTTCAAAAGCTACAGAAGTCAAAAACGCAGTATTACCCCACCTTAAAGAACAGGCAAATATTGACTCCAGGCTTACTTTTGTTGAGCTAGACCTTGAAAAAGATGCCGGCTGGAATGAGGCTCTCAAGGATATCGATGTGCTTATGCACACTGCTTCACCTTTCCCCATTGCCTCGCCAAAAGATGAGAATGATTTAATTCAGCCTGCTGTCGAAGGAACATTGCGCGCGCTTCGTGCGGCTAAATCAGCAGGGGTCAAACGCGTAATTCTAACCTCCTCAGTGGCTGCTATTTACGGTTGTGATCTACCCGCTAATAAAAAAGAGTTTGATGAAACTATGTGGACTGATGTGAATCACCCGATAGGTAAAGTAGCCTACACGAAATCTAAAACCTTGGCAGAAAAAGCAGCCTGGGATTTTGTGAAAAATGAAGATCCAGAACTACAGCTTACTACAATCAATCCTGGATTGGTCTTGGGAGCTCCCTTGGATGATTATTTCGGATCATCCATTTCCCTTATTGAGAGAACTTTTAGAGGAAAAGACCCCCTACTCCCAGATTTACAATTTGGCATAGTCGATGTTAAAGATGTAGCTTCAATGCACGTTTTGGCAATAAAGACGGAAAAAAGCATTGGTGAGCGTATTTTGGCCGCTTCAAAGACACTTTCATTCGTAGATTTTGCAAAGATCCTAAAAATGGCTTACCCAAAAAGCAACGTTAAAACGGGTAAGGCACCCACTCTATTAATTAAATTCCTTTCAAACTTTGATGAAGAGATAAAAGCTATTTTACCCTTATTGGGCAGAGACATGCAACTCAGTAATTCAAAGGCTAGATCAATTTTTGGCATTCACTTTATTCCAGCAGAGGATTCGGTAAAAGACTCAGCCAATTATCTACTTGAAACAGGCGTCATTAAATTATAAATATCAAAGTCAGATTAGGCGCGGCAAATTCGGAGATTTAGCGAATGATAAGCAAAATAGGCTACTGAAAAAACCAATTTTATTGACCTGAAAAGGCGTAAATTGCCATAAATTAAACGAAAGTGAACCAATTACCTAATTTGCCAGTTGGACAGCAGTATTTCAAATCTGTTATAAATGGGAATGCTATTTACGTTGATAAAACGGAATATATATATCAAATATGCAAACCGATAGACAAAGGTTATTTTTTATCTCGCCCACGTCGTTTTGGCAAATCCTTAACGCTGGATACTATTAATGAACTTTTTTCGGGCAATAAGCCCTTATTTAAAGGGTTATGGATTGAAGATAAATGGGATTGGACCGATACCTATCCTGTCATCCGCATGTCTTTTGATGCTATTGGACATGAGGGCGGTCTGGCGGAAGCTTTGGTAGAAGCAATCAAGGATATTGGAAAAAAATTCAAGATAAAACTGTATAAAAAATTACCCGGCACCATATTTAATGAATTGATAGAAGCTGTTGTGGAGAAAACGGGTAAGCAAGTCATTATTCTCATTGATGAATATGATCGCCCGATCGTTGATTATATTGATCCCTACGATTTGACTATGGCAAATAAACAAAGGGATATTTTAAAACAATTTTTCAGCATTTTGAAAAAT
>JBMLQR010000078.1:0-1344 GCA_049241465.1 Saprospiraceae bacterium
CTGGTTCGCCATAATTCTACAAAAAGATCCTGGAGGCTGTCAGCAATAAGTTCCTTATCGGCGGTAAATTTTTTGCCATAGTTGGCCAGGGCATCCGCTTCATTTCGGAAAATCGATTCAAGGGCATTTTTATTTCCCAACTTTAGTTGTTGCCAAAGTTGGGTATCATCCGAAAACGTATTTTGCATAATAAGCGGCGTCAGAAGGAATAGTTTCAAAAGGAATTTGGTAAAATTAAAATTATTTTAATTAAAGTGAGTACAAAATAAACGGTGGAGTCTTATCCAAGTATAGAAACAACATTCCAGAACACAAAACGTAGAATTATGTTAAAGCAAATGTTTAAATTAGGAAGTTTGGTAGCCATTTGTGGTACCCTTTTATTTACAGGTTGTGAGCAAATGGATGCTGACATTGCATTGAGCGAAGATTTCAATCCCATTGAACGACTTGCCTTTGGTGTGGCAGGACATGAGGGAGCGGGTCCAAAAGGACATGGTGGAGGACCTAAAGGCTTTGGAAAATGTTTTGACATTGTTTTTCCAGTTACCGTAATTTATCCTGATAAAACAACCAAAGAGGTTGCCAGTAAGGAGGCTTATATGACCTTGATTAAAAGCTGGAAAGAAGCAAATCCTGCACGTAAAGAGAGACCAACGTTAGCTTTTCCTTTTGAAGTTACCCTGGAAGATGGCAGTACAGCTACCATTGAAAATGAAGATGGATTAAAGACATTAGCGATGAGTTGCCGACCACAAGGTGGACCAAAAGGAGGCATTTGTGGCGGTTGTTTCACTCCGGTTTTTCCTGTAACTATCTCATTTCCTGATGGTACATCCAAAGTAGCGACATCAGCTACAGATTTTAAAGCTCAATTAGTAGCATGGAGAGCGGCCAATTCAAGTGCAACGGGTCATCCTCAGATTACCTTTCCTTACTCTGTAAAATTGAAATTAGACAGTAGTATTGTTGTGTTAAAAAATACTGATGATTTGAAAGCGTTGATGGCTGCTTGCAAAGAGGAGAGACCTCACAGACCTTCTTGTTTCAGTGTGGTATTTCCTGTGACCATTGTTTATCCAGGCGGTAAAGAGGAGAGTGCTGCTGATCAGAAAGATTTTGTTACCAAGGTAAGAGCCTGGAGAACCGCTAATCCTACCTCAACGGGACGTCCCGAAATGAAGTTTCCATTAACCGTGAAATTTACAGACGGAACAACCAAAGTGGTCAGTTCAAAAGAAGATTTAAAAACTACTGCCAGCGCATGTAAAGGTTAAAAAAATTAGGTTTTTGTAAAACTAATGTGCTTTTGAGAGGCTGTCTAAAAAAGATAGCCTCTTTTAG
>JBMLQR010000079.1:0-3221 GCA_049241465.1 Saprospiraceae bacterium
TTGTAGATGCGGCTAAAGATCTGGTTGTCGTAGGCCGTTGGATGGAGAACGCGGCGATTCCTGGATTTATAGAAAAAATATACTCCGCCTGGCGGTAGGGGGGGGTAATAAAACATTGTGCCGCCAGGGGCCAAAGTGTCTTATAGACGTGTGACCCCGAGGGGGTCAGGCCTCTCGTGTCGGTTTTTTTTTCCCTGACCCCGGAGGGGTCACATGTTTATTGCCATTTTGTACCTTGCGGAACAAATGTTTTTATTGTACCATTTGTGCCTTGCGATAATAAATGTCCATTATGACCATTGTGCGCCTTGCGGCCTAAAATTGCTAGAAACGTGTGACCCCAAGGGGTCAGGTGTGGGATTTTGGCGCATTGCGGAACAAATGTTTTTATTGTACCATTGTGCGCCTTGCGGCCTAAAATGCTAGAAACATGTGACCCCTCTGGGATTGGTTTTTTTTGTTTCCTGACCCCGAAGGGGTCACATGTCTATTGCCATTTTTGTCCCTGGCGGAACAAATGCTTTCATTGTACCATTGTGCGCCTTGCGGCCTAAAATGCAAGTTTATTCATTAAATATCTCGACAGGGAATATTAAGCGTTTTCTTTTTCAAGTTCCCCATTGAACAAATTTACAAAATCTGAAACGGAAAAACTACCTAAATCACCCTGACCTTGTCGCCTTACTGAAATCATTTGATTTTCTTGTTCTTGTTCTCCGACAACAAGCATAAAAGGAATGTGCTGAACTTCGGCATCTCTAATCTTACGGCCAATTTTTTCAGCCCTTTCATCTACAAAACCTCTGATATCATGCTTAGCCAAAGCCTGAACTACCTCTTTACAATAAGGAATAAATCGGTCACTGATAGGTAAGATGGCAAATTGATCAGAAGTCAACCAAAGCGGAAATTTACCCGCTGTATTTTCAATCATGATAGATATAAACCGTTCCATAGATCCGAAGGGAGCTCTATGAATCATTACCGGACGATAAGGTTTATTATCGGCTCCGGTATAGGATAAATTGAATCGTTCGGGAAGATTATAATCTACCTGAATGGTTCCAAGTTGCCAGGAGCGACCCAGCGCATCCTTCACCATAAAATCTAATTTGGGGCCATAAAAAGCAGCTTCACCCAACTCAGTTACCGTTTTTAAACCAGCCTCAGTTGCTGCTTCAATGATGGCACGTTCCGCATTTTCCCAATTCTCATTGGAACCTATATATTTTTCCGGATTATTTGGATCTCTTAAAGAAATTTGGGCTGTGAAGTCCTGAAACCCCATTTTCCTTAACACTACCCTAGTCAAATCAAGTACATTTAAAAATTCCTCCTTCACCTGATCTGTGGTACAAAATATATGCGCATCGTCCTGAGTGAATCCTCTAACTCGGGATAGTCCGTGAAGTTCTCCACTTTGCTCATACCTGTACACGGTGCCAAATTCTGCAATCCTCATAGGCAACTCCTTGTAGCTATGCGGTTTATGTGCAAATATTTCACAGTGATGAGGACAATTCATTGGTTTTAACAAAAATTCTTCATCCTCTTTTGGCGTAAGAATGGGTTGAAAAGAATCTTTGCCATATTTAGCATAATGACCTGAAGTAACATACAATTCCTTTCTACCTATGTGAGGAGTGGTAACCAATTTATACCCCCTTTTCTCCTGTTCCGCCTTTAAAAAATTCATCAATCTTTCCCTCAGAGCGTTTCCTTTTGGTAACCAAATAGGTAAACCAGGTCCGACTAATTCCGAAAACATAAATAATTCAAGTTCGGCACCCAATTTTCTATGATCTCTTTTTTTGGCCTCCGCCATCATGAATTCATATTCCGTCAAATCCTTTTGCTTGGGAAATGAAATTCCATAAATACGTGTCAATTGCGGACGAGTATCATCACCCTGCCAATAAGCACCTCCTAATTTTGTAAGCTTAACCGCCTTAATAAAGCTAGTATCTGGTAAATGCGGCCCTTTACACAAGTCTGTAAATTGTCCCTGTGTATATAAAGTAAGAGATTCATCTCCCCTTTTTTCAATCAATTCTAATTTATACTCGTCTCCCTTATTTGTAAAATAGGAAACGGCCTCTTCCTTTGAAATATCCTTTCTGACATATTGATTTTTCAACCTGGCCAGACGAATCATCTCATTTTCAATTTTAACAAAATCTTCCGAAGAAAGAGGTGTAGTGCCTGTATCCACGTCATAATAAAATCCGGATTCAATAGCTGGACCAGTACCGAATTTAATATTTGGATAAAGGGATTCAAGCGCCTCAGCCATAAGATGCGCGGTAGAATGCCAAAAGGTCGTTTTACCATCTTTGTCGTCCCACGTTAATAATTGCAGGGTTGCATTTTTTGAAATAGGGCGGGAAAGATCCCACACTTCCCCGTTTACTTTGGCTGCAAGTACTTTTTGAGAAAGTCCTTCGCTAATGGAACGAGCAATTTCGAAGGAAGTTACCCCTGGCTCAAATTGGCGAGCATTACCGTCTGGAAATGTAATCTGAATCATTTTGTTAATTTATAAAAAATAAAGGCATGCAAAATTATCCTTTTTGCTGGAAAAACTGTTAATTTAAATCAATAAGCATTTCAAAAGAAGAATAATTTATGGTTATGTTTCAAAAATCATTGTATATCCTGTCGGCTTTTTTATTTCTAGCCATCAGTTCACCTACTGACAATAGGAGAGAATTTGAAATAAGTCGGAATTTAGAAATTTTTGCGCAGGTTTATAAGGAGTTAAATGGCGGCTTTGTGGATGAAATAGATCCTGGTAAATTAATGCGAACGGGCATTACTGCTATGGTTGCTTCGTTGGATCCATTTACCAACTATTACCCCGAATCTGATATCGAGAAATACAGAATCCAAAATGAGGGAAAATCTAATAATGCGGGTTTTGATTTCAGATTTATCCAGCAATATGCCACCATTACAGAAATTTATGAAGGGCAATCTGCCGATAAAGCGGGGATAAAAACCGGTGATCAGATTATTGCTATTGATGGCAAAGACACCTATGGAAAATCAGCCGAGGAAGTTGATTTTTTTCTCCGTGGTACAGCAGGTTCCTCCGTTTCTCTAACCTTGAGAAGACCGGGAAGCACCTCTGAAATAAAGACAAATCTGGTTCGAGGTGATTTTGAAGTGCCAAATGTTCCCTATTTCAGTCGTTTGGAAAATGATATCGCCTATATTTCATT
>JBMLQR010000080.1:0-1145 GCA_049241465.1 Saprospiraceae bacterium
TTGGGATATTTACATATCCTCCAGGGAAAGGCATAAAGTCTCAATAGTGTAATTTCTGAATCCGTCGAAGTTCATCTAATTCGCTTGTCCTATTGTAAAATTTCACCTTATTGGCATTTAGTAACGGCCGTTACGGTAACGGTGGTTACAAAAGTAAGCTATGTTTGGTTAAAATGACAAAAAATTGATAAGTATCTCTCTTTTTTATTAATACAACATATTATTTGCTTATCTTAACCTTATTAACACCTAAATGCTGAAATAAATGAAAGAATCGACAGAAAAATCAAGAAGAGATTTTATAAAAACAGCTTCAAAAGGAGTGCTTTTTGCAGCTGTTGCACCCACTGCTTTGCATTCGGCAGTAGAAATGCCAACCGTTGTTCCCCAAAAAGCTTTCGGGGCAAATGAACGAATAAGAATAGCTGTTTTAGGTCTGAACAGTAGAGGTCAAAACCATGTAGATGAGTTAATGGCTCTTGCCACGAAATCGAATGTGGAAATTGTTATGTTCTGTGATCCTGACATGGAGGTTCTCCAAAGACGTGCTAATGAATTTAAAACTAAACATGGTAAAACCGTTTTAATTGAACAGGATTTCCGAAAAGCTTATGATGATAAGACGATTGATGCAGTGACCATTGCTTCACCCAATCACTGGCATGCGTTACAGGCTATTTGGGCTTGTCAGGCTGGAAAAGATGTGTATGTTGAAAAACCAGCCACCCATAATTTATTTGAAGGCAGGAAAATGATTGAGGCTGCTTATAAATATAACAGGATTGTACAACATGGCGTTCAATTAAGGAGTTCTATTGCTATCAGAGAAGCCGTAAAGCATTTAGAGGACGGATTGATTGGCAATGTTTATATGGCGAGAGGGTTGGTGTTCAGACAAAGGGCCGATATTGGGAACAAAGGTATTTCTCAAACTCCTTCTACCTTGAATTATGACTTATGGTGCGGACCTGCTCCGATGCGTCCTTTCTCTAAAAATTATGTTCATTATAATTGGCACTGGCATTGGGATTATGGCAATGGAGATGTTGGTAATCAAGGAGTACATGAAACAGATTTATGTATGTGGGGATTAGGTGTCGATAAGTTGCCGGAAAGAATAACTTCGATGGGGGGTAAGTTTTTAT
>JBMLQR010000081.1:0-6193 GCA_049241465.1 Saprospiraceae bacterium
ATTTTCACTGAAATATCAGATTCTGATTTACGCAATCTTCTTAAGTCATTGAAGGTCATCCATGTGTTAAAGAAAGCAATATATCTCTCTTCAATAACTTCGCGAAGTAAAGCTCTGGCAGGATCAATTTTGTCTGCATTTTCAATGCCACCTGCTTCAAAATCAGCAGCAACTAAAGGATCATATTTTAATTCATCTGTCGCATTCAGTTTTCTAAACAGCTTTCCACCATTTAATTGAACCCTGTAAGCATTCAGAAAAGTTAATCCTGCGCTTAAACCTTGCGTTCGGGTAGCACTTTCAGCCAAAGTCAACTGATTTTCAGCATAAGTAATCATAGGCATTGGTTCTGTAATGGCAGCAAAACCCAGATTATTATTAGCATTTCTATCATCGAGTAATAAGAAACTTCTTCTGGCCGCTTCTCTTGTTTTAGCATTATTACGAGAAGTAGCTACTGCAGGATTCAAAAAAGTAGTTATTAAATAACTGGTTCTATTTCCTAAATCGCCCGTTCTACTTCCTGAGAACAAGGTGAAAAGTAAGTTCTTATCTTGTAGATTATTTGATGCTAAAGGCTTGAATGAAAAGTTATTTTCCGGCCTTGAAATACCCTTTTGTGCAGCAACCAAAGCTTTATCATACTCTTTTGTCAACGTAAAATAGCGAGCCTTTAAGGTATGGGCAGCTTCCAGCCATTTTGCATTGTCACCTGCATAGTGAAGATCTTCAGCAATGAGTCTTTTTGTTGCACCAGTCAAATCAGTGATTGCTTCGTCAAGTAAGGTTTGAAGAGCTGCAAATACAGCTTTCTGACTATCAAATTTCGGGTCAGAAATTTCAGGATTAACCGCTTCAGAATAAGGTATATTTCCATAAGCAGCCGCTAAAGTACCTATTGAATGGGCCTCCATTACTTTGGAAATACCTACGAGTAACTTATCAGAAGGAACTGTCTTACGTATATAACGCATTTGATTAACAACCCCCTGATAGGCGTACGACCAGAAACCATTTGATTCTCCGGAGGTTAATGCATACTCATATAATGACTTATAAAGATTTTGGTAGCCTACATAATGACCTGACCAAGAAGATACGATACGTTGTTCATGTCCGAGTTGAACCTGAATATTGGCTAATTGCGCGCCAGTTAAAAAACCAACGGCTGAAACAGCTTCGATAGGAACCGAATTCGGATTATCATTAATCCCCTGCACAAGATCTTGACAAGCAGTACTATATAAAACAGTAGCCGCAAGTATGAGATATTTTATTTGTTTCATATTCTTAATATTTTAACTGATTAATAGGTAATTTGTAGGGTAAATAAAACGGAACGCGTTCCTGGATTGGTGAAATATTCAATACCAAAACCATTAGATACACCAAACTGATTGGTATCAGGATCAATACCCACGATATCCGTTTTCAACCAAAGATTCCTACCTGTTAAAGAAAATACAACAGAACTCAATTTTGTCTTTTGACGGAAAGCAGGTGAATTCAAAGAATAAGAAAGACTTACCTCTCTCAATCTTGTCCAGGTAAAATCAGCGATAGCTAATTCATTGATAACACCGTCACCTAAACCGCCACCAAGACCTGTGTACCAAGCCTGATCCTGTAAAACGGGTCCTGCACCATAGTCAAAAATATTACCTCTCACTGTGGTACCTGAAGGAAAAACTTTTCCAGTTACGTTCTTTAATTCCTGCGTAAGCGTTACTAAATTACCCACATCGGCATGTGTTCCAAAATTTCGCAAAATGAAACGCGTTCTTTCGGCAAAATCTCCCCCTTGAGAATGTTCAAATAAGAGATTGATAGACAAATTTTTCCAGTTAGCTCTTACACCCATTGCACCGCGCCAGTCTGGATTAGGATTTCCGATAACCCCTTGTGTGGAAGCTTGTTGTGGAAAACCATTTTTATCCAATATAAAAGCACCATTTTCATCCCTAACAGCTCTTGTTCCCCAAAGGACACCCAGAGGCTGACCTTGAACGGCACGAGAACTTATAGATTGACCCGTTAAATCAATAGATTGTACCCCTAGGATATCAAGCACCTTGTTTCTGTTATTATTCCAGTTTCCAAAAATATTCAGGCCAAAATCCTTCTTTTTAATCAGGTCATAATCAACGTCAAATTCAATACCTCTATTTTCCATCTCACCTCCATTGGTATAGATAGACGTAAAACCTGTTGAGGCAGCCGTAGAAACATTAAATAAAAGATCTACAATTTTATTCTGATAGTAAGTGGTAGTTAAGCCCAGTTTATCATTAAAGAAACGTAAATCGAAACCAACTTCCGTTTCTGTTTTAATTTCTGGTCTCAAATTTGGGTTACCCTGATTATTATTAATCCTAAAGCCACCACCAAATTGAGAAGAGTTTAAAGGATCACTATAAGAGGAATAGACGACACCACCTTCAGCCAGCGTTTGAGCTCTATGTGGTTGAGGCTGAACGCCTACTTTACCCCATGAAGCACGTAATTTTCCAAAACTCAACACTTTGTTTCCCTTAAAAGCTTCTAACTGGGTAAACTGCCAGGCACCATCAAAAGAAGGGTAAAAGAAACTTCCTGCAACAGAGGAAGCCGCTTCCATGGTAGCGGTCGCATTAAGGAAAAACTGATTTTTAACATTGAAATTCAATACACTATACCCTCTGTTTGATCTTACATAACGCTTAATTCGCTCTACGGAAGAGGCATCGTTACTTGTGTTCAGGGCAGTGATAGGCTCTCTATAATCAACTAAAAATCCTACGATTGAAGTATAATTAAGATCCCTGTTCTGATTATTATAGTTCCAACCTAAGGTTGCCAACATGGTCACCCCATCGGCCAGATTAAAAGACCCTTTCGCTATGGCATCAAAATTGAATTCATTTTCCTCAATATCATCTTGGAATAATTCTCCATTTACGGCACCCGCACTAAGTTTTGGGAAGAAATAAACCCTGTTATCGGTTGAGGCATCCAATCCACCTCTGAAGGTAAATTTCAACCAGGAAAGAGGATCTACATTTAACTCCGCATTCATCAAAAATCTATTAACCTCTGAGGTATTTTTCTGATCACTTGTTACCCAAATAGGATTACCGTGAGCAGGTTGCGGATAACCTAAATGACGGCGATATGCTCTATGCGCATTTGGGAATGCTTGTCCTGCGGTGTTGTAATAAGTTCCTTTGTAATCGCGAATATCAAAATCTGGTGAATTACGAAGTAATCCTAAATATAATCCATCAATATTTGAGCTTTGTTGAACCCTGTTCGATGAAGTCTTTGTGTACGCCGCACGCGTAGTCATACTCAACCAATCGGTAAAAAACGTTTGATTATTTAACCTTAACGTAGTTCTATCATAATCTGACCCTCTGATGATACCATCCTGGCTCAGATTTCCTAAACTAAAGAAGAAAGTAGATTTATCAGTACCGCCGCTAATAGATAAGTCATTTTGAAGAAAACGTCCATTCTGGAAAACCGCATCAAAATTACTTTCATTAAAAGTCTCCTGAGAATTTTTCTTACTTACCGGATAATACACCGTACCATCCAGTGCTTCAAAACGATCTCTGTTCGTTATAACTTCATCAGCACCACCTGCACGGGCAGAGATTTGATCTCCCCATGACTGGGTTGCCGTAGAACTCCAAATACCATTTAAGCCTTGTCCAAATTTGTCCTGTAAAGGGTGACGACGATTTATCTCATCATAAGAGAAAGAACTGGTGAAAGAAATGGTTGGTTTACCCGATTTACCCTTTTTAGTAGTAATAACGATAACGCCATTCGCCGCCCTTGACCCCCAAAGGGAAGCTGCCGAAGCACCTTTCAATACCTGAATAGATTCAATATCAGCTGGATTAATGTCATTTAATCTTGATTGCTGAGAAACGCCAGCATCTGTTCCACCATTTCCGTTACCATAAATAGTCGAATTGCTGATGGGCACACCATCTACAATAACCAAAGGACTGGAAGAACCCGTAATAGTATTAGCTCCACGAATCTGAATGGTAGAACCTGCACCTGGATCACCATTAGAACGAGCGACCCTAACACCAGCCGCTTTTCCCGCCAAACCATTAATCAATCCAGTTTCACCTGAACGAACTACATCTTGCGTTGCCACCGTTGAATAGGTAGATCCCATTTGATCCTTTTTCTGAGTAAATCCTAAGGCACTGACAACCACCTCATCTAATAATTCTGCATCTTCTTCGAGGGTAACATCAATCGTTGTTCGGTTTCCGACTGTTTCGGACTTACTTTTATACCCAATAAATGAAAACTCTAATACTGCGTTTTCATTTGGTACCTGGATGCTGTATTTTCCATCAAGGTCAGAAACGGTACCTGTACCTGTTCCTTTGAGGATTACATTGACGGCAATAATTGGATTTCCCTTTTCATCAAGGATGGTTCCCTTTACCGTTTGTTGTGCGTTCAAACTTTGAAAAAGTCCGAAGAGCAACAGAAATACGGTGGATAAATTTTTAAACATAGTTTGAAAATTAAGAATTCGTAAATAATGCGAAATAAATGAATGTCAACTAATTCTATTAGAATGGATATACAATCTAATACCAGGACAAACAAAATTTATACAAAAGAACGGCATTCAAATCTTATTTGTTAATAAATAAAACTTTTTTTATTAAATGATAATAAAATTTTAAGCTAAATACTCATTTTATTGAAAAAGTTAGATCTTAAAATGAAAAAGGGCACCCACCATTAATTTATCGTGGATACCCTTTTATAAATTTTAATCTTTTACCTAAGACTTAAATGATTCTCAGTTAATCAACTCCACAACCTGTCCCAAGTACGCATATTATCCCATTCGGTAGTAGGTCTGAAATAAGAATTATCTTCGGGATCGAGATGTTTTTTAGCCTCTTCCTCGTTTAGTTCTACGCCGAGACCAGGCCCTTCTGGCACACGAGCAAAACCCATTTCAATCAGTGGCTTATCTGTTTTTTTGATTAGGTTATCCCAATAATCTAAATCAACAGAATGATGTTCCAACGCGGTGAAATTTTGGGTAGCAGCAGCACAATGTAGATTTGCAGCAAAAGATATAGGCGTTCCTGCAAAATGCATGGCCATGGCCACTCCTTTCTCCTCGGCATAATCAGCAATTCGTTTTGTTTCAAGCAGACCGCCTGAGGTAGCGAGATCCGGATGAATCAAATCAACAGCGCGTGCATCGCACAACTTGATAAAATCCTCCTTCAGATAAATATCCTCCCCTGTAATGGTTGGCGTTTCAAGCGCATCAGAAATATCCCTCCATTGTTCGGTAAATTTCCATGGTACCATATCCTCTAACCAGGCAAGACGGTATTTATCGACTGCCTTTCCGAGACGGATGGCATTATTCAGATCAAAATGGCCATAATGATCTGAGGCTAAAGGAATTTCATAGCCAATAACGTCCCTGACTTTACCAATATAATCGGCTAAAATTCCCAAGCCTTTATCCGTAATTTGAATCTGTGTAAAAGGATGTTCGGTTCCACCGTAGGTCATCTGGGTATTTTCCCATTGTTTGCTAATATCCCAAAAATTACTATTCACTACCGTTCCTGGGATTTTATGCAAAGATTCCAGGCCAAAATCCATTTTCAGAAAGGTATAACCTTTATTAACAATACGATCTTTCATTTTTGCGGCGAAGACATCCGGATCATTCAACCTGGGTGTATCGGCATATAATCTGATTTTATCTCTGTATTTACCCCCCAACATTTGATAAGCAGGTACACCATAAGCTTTTCCAGCCAGATCCCAGAGGGCCATTTCCACTGCACAAACACCACCTCCCTGACGTCCATGAAAACCAAATTGTTTTATTTTCTTAAAAATCATTTCCACATTACAGGGATTCATCCCCATAATACGACTTTTGAGAAACAAGGCATATCTCCAGGTGGCACCATCCCGGACCTCACCCCAACCGGAAATCCCCTGATTGGTATCTATACGAATAATTGGACATCGGGCATGACCATTCATCACCACAGCATAACGCATATCTGTGATTTTCAAATCAGTTGGGGCAGAAGATTTATTCACCTTTTGCATGGCATGCTCCAGGGTTGGCGCAAAGGGTTGTTTGATAAAAGCACCCAGTGCCAGTCCACCCAATCCCGCTTTTTTCAAAAAA
>JBMLQR010000082.1:0-2125 GCA_049241465.1 Saprospiraceae bacterium
AATAAATACTAAGTAATCAGCTAGTTGCAGGGTATTCATCTAATTAAAATTTCAGGGTTTCCGGTAAATATTTCTTCAGTAAGTTAGTGTAATATGGGCGTAATTCATCCCAATTTGGTGGCTCTGGATTTTTAGAATACAGATCGTATGGGTTAAATAATTTTACCCACGGCAACATCGCTTTATCATGATCATCAAGCAAATATTCATAGGCACCTTCCCTATGCCAGGCATAAAAAGAGTGATATCTAAGCATGTAAAGACCTTCTTCCGGAATATAATTTTTCATTATCTGATAAATATATTCATCATGCCCCCATGACATATCCACATTTCTCAATCCACAATTTTTTTCATAAACGCCTAGCTCAGAATTATATCTCGCATCAGTAAAATCGACATTTTCTGAAAAAAATTCAGGATAAACTATTTTATCAGAATAAGCACAACCTACGGGAAAAGTATCTCCAACCACAGCCCATTGAGGCTCACCAAAAAGACAAAGAACTTTACCCATATCATGCATAAGTCCGACTAAAACCATCCAATCAGGATGGCCATCGCGACGAATCGCCTCTGATGTCTGTAAAAGGTGCTGAAATTGATCTAAATCTGTATCCGGATCAGAATCATCTACCAATTGATTTAAAAAATCAAATGCATCCCAAACGGACATTTCCTTTCTGCTAAAAGAGAGGTATTCCTTTTGTTTTTCCTTTACAAAGGCAAACGATTGGTGTGTATGATTTAATTTGTAAAATTCCTTCACTGTATCTCTTGCCGGCTCCTCATAATTGCGGTATGCTTCTGTCGCTTTCGAGGTTGCAATATCCTCTGGATTAGGATAACGGCGTAAAAGGTCGTCTTCCCATTCATCTAAACTGGCCAATGGCTGATTTTGATTCTCTATAACATGCGTCATATTCGTAGATTTATTAAAACAAGATAACAAAAATATTTATTTATTGGAAATTTTTCCACATTTTGCTTTCCATGGGCTTCATAGTCCTTTCATTATATTTTGCGTCCAGCTTTTTATTATAATAGCGGGAAATTTCACCGGCCACCTGGAAATATATCAATTGACCAATAGGCATACCCGCATAAACCCTAACAGGTTGGGTACAAGAAATTTCAAGGGTCCAATGATTGCAAAATCCGACATCTCCCTTTCCTGCTGTAGCATGAATATCTATACCGAGTCGACCAACGCTTGATTTTCCCTCAAGAAAAGGCACTGTATTATGTGTTTCTGTGTATTCTAAGGTTGAGCCAAGATATAATACGCCAGGTTTTAAAATGATACCCTCCTCCGGAATTTCAAACTGAGTAATTTCATTGGGTAGTTTAGCGTCGAGCACCTCCGCCGTATAATTTGCCAGATACTTTGAAAGGTGCACATCATAGGAATTGGTACCCAGGCAGGCGGGATCAAAGGGCTCAATAATAATTTCGCCATTCGAAATAGCTTGTTGTATCATAACGTCGCTTAGAATCATTTTCTAGTTTTTTAGGGTATCCTGAAGGGTTAATATTTTCAAATCTTCTGTTGTCAGTATTTTATTTACCAATGATTTAGGGGAAAAATACACGATTAATTCCTCTCCGGGAATAATATCCATGTAATTTTCTGAGAAGAAACCTTCCATTTCCGGAAAATCAAGATAAACGTTTTTAGCTAATTTAGCAGCTGTCAATTTTATAATATAGACCAATCCATTGTTTTCAATAGTATAATTAAGTCCATGATTTTTGGGTAAATCGAGCTCTTTCACTGGCGTAAAATAATGAAGATCGCGGGCATGAACTTTATTATTCGTATCGACTGCCAATAATTCTAATAACAGACGTTTTGCATTCTGCCCCTTTGGAATCCATTCGTGGAGTTGAAGAATAGCCAATTCCTTAGAAGTATTTGAAGGGGTAATGAAGGGAATTACCTTGGATTGGACAATATTCCCGTCAAAATCGAAGATATTAATTTTTAATGTTAAGGAGTCTGTGGTAATTTTATCAGATACTGCACGTATTTCCAAATGTTTATTATGTTGTCTGACGCTAACGAGAAGAGGTGAAAAAGCAGCTTTAACAAAATAGTGCATAGCCTTCCAACGCTGAAAATAAT
>JBMLQR010000083.1:0-2891 GCA_049241465.1 Saprospiraceae bacterium
TATCAGAAATGACAGGTCTTTTTTTATTTCTGCGGATTTCGAAGCATAAAACTTCGGGTTTACATCTTGACACCCACTTTTAATAAACCTGTGATGATCGAATCACATATTAGCTTTACCTAAATATTTTGTTGAAAATAAGCTACCTGACTTCCAGATTTCTGGAACAGTATTTTTTTATTGAACGTAACTAAAAAATCCGATGTGCACTATTTCATGTTGGAAGCAGCGGAAGTAGAGGGTTAAGAAAAGGTGGATGCCTAAATGTAGAACTTATGTGGTGTATATACAAAACTTTCAATGCCTTATTTTATGCCTTTCTAATCTCGTCGCTTACTTAACATTTGTATGGTAAGATTAACGGACAAAACTTAATATTCAGTCTTGTTTTATAGTAATTCAACATATTGGACATACAAGCCCAATAAAATATGCCAAAATAGATAATGACCAAGTCTTAATGTGAGCGACGCTAAAAATCCCGCATTTTTAAAATAAATTGCTTGAAGATAATTCATTAAAAATCCTGTCAAAAAAGAATAGGTAACAAACCAAAATTCCCCATTGGGTAATTGTTCCAAAGGTTCCCTCAAAGAGGTTAAAATAATTGCTGACCATAAAAATATATTGAAATATTTTCCATGAGAGAACCATTTACCTAAAAGTAAAATTAAGGTTATCGGTATAAGTCTGTAAAATACTTCTATTTCTAAAGCTCCTGAAAAATATAAAAAGATAGAATAGGGAAAAGGTTGAAGAAATGGAGGTAATTCCGTGTATGGCTCTGGATGCATTATAAACTTAATTACCCAAACATCAAGTATTCCAAAGGCTGCCCCAATGAGAACGGGTTTTAGAAATTTTTCTGTGTTTAAAACCTTTTTGTCCAAAAAATCAGGGAGATTTACCTTAGACTGTAAGAATAAAAATGGAATACCAAAAAGTAAAATAAGTATATTCTGAAATTCCCAGATACGTAAAAAAGAGTACTCATTTTTAATTGCATTCCCGAAAATTATACCTGCAATACCAAATGCTAAAAATGAGCAGTAAATGATAATATTAACTCTTATGTTGTTCATTGAAGTCATATTTTACATTAATGCTTTTACAATCATTTATTTTACTAATATTTTATTCGTTTATAATGAAGTTGAGCTAATCCTTTCTCGAATGATTTTACTGAAACTAATTCTAATTTTTGTTCCGGTCTGCCGTCCTTGAAAAGTTTCGTCCCATTACCAACAAAGATTGGTATGATAGAAATAATGAACTCATCTATAAGGTCTTCATTCAAAAGTTCATTTACTATTTCAGAACCACCGTCACAATAAATATGCTTTCCCGCCTGTGATTTAAGTCTTGAAACAAGTGATTTCAGGTCCCCCGAGTAATACTTTATAGTCTCTAAATCTTGTTTTGGTGTTCGTGAAATAATATATACTTCTTTGTCCCCGTGTGGAAAATCAATGCCCATTGATTTTACTTTGTCATAAGTTTTGCGTCCTATAATAACCGTATCTATTGTCTTTACAAATTCCTCATATCCATAATCTTGTTCCTCTTGCTCAACCATAGAAAGGAAACTAAGGTCGTCGTTTGGCTTAGCGATGTAACCGTCTAAACTTGTTGCGATATAAACAATTAAATTTCGTTTACTAAGTTGCAATGCCCAGTTAAAGGTTGTTTCAGTTTCACTGATTTTAATAAAACCATTATTTTGAAGTACTCTAAATGACGCTAAATTTGTTTTCTCCGTAGAAGCAGTTATTGACTTAACCAATGGTTGAGTTTTTGTCCATTCAATTATACCTCCAACCATTTCAGACATATAACCTTTTCCCTGAAATTCATTATATGTTCCATAACCAATTTCAATTTCACCCTTTGGATTGGGTTCGCCTATAATACATAAGTCCCCAATCATTTTATTATCGGCTTTTGAAATGGCCGTCCAAAGCGTTGAATACAAATAATTTTTTGTTTCGTCTGCCACATTGGGCAGTATTGTTTTTTCTAATGCTTCTTTTAGCTCTGAGGAAATGGTTCTTGTTGTTTTATTCAATTTCAATTCTTCTTCCAGTGAGTTATCATTCTCAATATATTTAACTAACTGTTTATAAGTCAGTGGTTTTAATGTAAGTCTTTTCGTTTCTACCATTTTATTACCTTGTTTTTGAATTTGCTTCTTTCGTTAAATTATTAGATAGCAAACCAGTCCTGTAAAGACCAAATTTATATCTAATATATTGAAAGGTAAAATACTTGAAAAGGAAATAATCAGGCGGAATTAGAAAGGAAGGTGGCTTCAACAAGAATTTCAGAATTATTAATGATCTGAATTAGCTAATATCTTAGTTTAACAGTGCATTTAATTACCTTATTTTATCTGTACCCAATTCTTTGAATACTTTTTGTGCTAAGTATTTTTACCCATTTATAAATGAAAATAGATATCTTCAATATCCATTCTAAAAATTCTGGAATATGAGATATTTCATTTGGTTCTCCATCTTGTTTTCTTTACTAAATAGTACCACTCAGATTCCAAAAGATCCAGTGCCCCCTAATATCATTTTCATTCTTGCCGATGATCTGGGCTGGAGCTCCCTTTCAGAACAAATGGATCCGAAAATTTCCGATTCAAAGAGTGATTTCCACCTTACGCCTAATCTGGATCGATTAATGAAATCAGGCGTTCGTTTTACCCAGGGTTATGCGCCCGCTTCCATTTGTTCCCCTTCCAGAAGAAGTATCCTTTTTGGCCATACCCCGATGAGACAGGATGACGACACATTTAAAAGCAGATATGAACCTGGAAAAAATACCCATTTAACTATTCCTCAGGTGTTGAAAAAAATAAATCCTGAATATGTCACAGCTCACTTTGG
>JBMLQR010000084.1:0-28978 GCA_049241465.1 Saprospiraceae bacterium
ACCATATTAAATAAATTAGGTGTTAAAGAAGTTCATTGGGGATAAATAAAGGTTTTGGTATCTGTTACATCTTTTTCTCGCTTTTTATTATCTATAATTTCAAAATTCAGTTATACGATTTTTTCGTACAACTGACTTCCTTATTTGATTAGCTTTTTTTTTAATTCACTCTAATATCGTTTTGGAATGGTGCTATCTGTTAAAATCTCAATTACATCTATTACAGAAAAATACCAGGTTTCCTCTTCAGCATTCCATTATCTCTTTACTTTTTTTCTTACAAATAATTTTATGTAGCTCATTTTTTGTTATTATTCCTTTACTGGCAATGTACCCTTTAATTTGAAACATCTAAAACATTTTTTTTGCCTTTTTACTAAGTAGGCACCCTAATTAAGCTTATTTTACGCTCAAATAAAAAAAAAGTTATAAATTTACTAATAACGTGTGTTTTAAACTCTTGTATCTTAGCTTAATTTTTAATTATGGGTGTAAATGCTGAAAAACTTGAAAGTAGAAATAACCAAGATTCACCTAAAAGTCTAATTCAACATCATAATATTTCTGAACCAACAGAACAGAACTTAATATTATCAAAAGATAAACTTACTCAAAGAAAAAATCAGGATGCTTATGAAAATAGCCCTCGGGTAAAGCAATTAAAGGCATTACAGCAAATGGCTGATAAAAGTCCGCAAACCGAAAAATTAAGGAATATTCAAGCAACGGCCGCATTGAATGCCGCTCAAAAGAAAGGGCAAATTCCTGTAAACGTTGAACAGCATAAGGCAAAGAAGGGCGTTTCTATGCCTCCTGTTCAGAAGGTTGATAATGAAAAATCTACCTATATTCATAAGGAGGCGGTGAAGCCGGAAATGGATTTGGAGAAAAAACCAGAACTTTCTCATGCTATTGATTCTAAAAAATTGATTAAAAGTGAGTTGGATTTAAACGCTGCGGGTACTGCGCAGACGGGAAAAGATAATAATCTGGGTGCTGAAGTGAATGACTCTCTGTTAGGGAAAGTAGCTGAGTTTGACGTAAATAATTCCAAAACAGAACAGGGAGCGGCCAATGATGCTGTGGGTGGTGCCTTAGACCTGATTAATAAAGGGGCTGAGATTATTCAGAAAAATGCCCTGGATAAAGTAGAAATATTAAAAGGATTGTCATTCGGACTAGATAAAGAGGCTTCAAAAACAACCACTCAAGGCAGTTATATTACTGGAAAAGTAGCCAAAGATAAATGGGTTTTCAGTGTTACTTTTAAAGTTAATACTCAAGGGGATTATTCTGCAGAATATATGGGATCGGTTATTGAAAATCCTCCTGAATTAAATCTGGAAGGTGAAAATGCTGGCTTTAAACTGAATTTTGGCTCTTCGGTCAAACATCAGGCAGATGCTGCCGATCCGTCTATAATTAGTAAGGGGGGAAATGCCTCTTTTCAAATCATGGGACAGGAAGTATTAGCCAACTGGAACCAACTGGATTTTAACATAAATGAAAAAAAGGTAACTTCTGCCGATTTCTCTGAGGTCGGCCTGAATTTGAATCTTTCTGTTGGAGAAGCTATTAAGGTGGAAAATGTAGTCTCCGTAGTTAAAGACCTCGCAATATCCAATAATATCCTCACACATGGGGATATTTCGCTAAGTATTGCCTCTGTTAATCTTTTTGGGTTAGCCAATTTTAGTGATATTAATGGAAGTATTGGACAAAAAACCGGCTTATCAGCAGAAGGTAATTTTGATGTAACCGCTGAAGGTCTGGCAGGTGCAAAAGGTAAAGTTTCTGTAAATAAGGGACCTGATGATAAAGTCGCTAAATATAATCTTCAGGATGGCGAATTTAATGCGACCATCATGGGGCAGGAAGTTTCCTTTAAAGGGGTCAATTATGATTCCGTAAATCCAAATGAAATTGCAGCCGCTTCCAGTAGTTTAAAACTGAATTTTTCATTAGGAGATGTCCTTAAGGTTGATGAGTTTGACGCAACGGTTTCTAATGCTGAGCTATCTAAAGATAAAGGATTTACTTATGAAAATATTGCTGTGAATATTGCTACCGTTAATTTATTTGACGGTATAGCTGAATTTAGCAATATTTCTGGAAATGTAAGTCCAAAAGAAGGATTTAACGCAGGAGGTGATTTTTTAGTCACCGCATCTGGCATGGGTAACGCCTCCGGAAAAGTATCTGTGAAAAAAGGGCCTGCAGACTTAACAACCCAATATAATCTTGAGAATGGTGCTTTTAATGCGACTATTTTGGGTCAGGAAGCGTCTATCAATGGCGTTACTTACGATTCATTGAATCCTCATGAAATATCAGCAGCTTCCAGTAATTTGAAGTTGAATTTCTCGGCTGGAAATGTGTTGAAAGTGGATGCTTTAGATGCTACCTTAACCGACGCTAAGTTAACGGAAAATGGATTTTCATACCAGGATATAACCGTAAATATTGCTTCCATCAATGTCATGGATATTGCAGAATTTTCAGATATAGAAGGAAATGTGAATGCTGAAGGGGGCTTTAATGGATCAGGTAGTTTTAACGTTACCTTACCTGGTTTAGGAGGTGGACAGGGCAATGTTACTATAAAAAAGGGAGTAGAAGATAAAACAACCCAATATACACTTGAAGATGGTTCATTTAATGCAGAAATGGTCGGTCAAAAAGCAAGTGTCAATGGGGTAAGTTATGATTCTGCAACGAATATTTTTTCTATTGAAGAAGGTGAACTGGATGTAAACATAATGGGTGTTGACCTGAATATTGTCATCCAAAATCCCAGCTTTACCAAAAACAATGGTTTTGGTTTCGCCAGTGCCACAGCAACCATTCCTGAGTTAGCTTTTACAGATAAGGCCAAAATGTCCAATATTGTAGTTAATGTCGTCAAAGATGGGGCTAAATACAATTATGACGGTTCCTCAGATTTTAATCTGAGCGGAGAAATAAATGGAGCCTCAGCTTCAGCAGATGGTAATGTAGGAATTTCAAAAGAAGGTGAAAAAGGTACAAGTCTTTCATTTACAAATGCCAATGTTACTTTAGTCATTTTTGGTCAAAGTCTGGAAATAAATAATATAAATTATAAGGATGGAGAATTTGATGCGGAGAAAGCGGTGGCCAAAATAGCTCCTCCTTTCCTAAAAAAGAATCTTCAAATTACGGTGAATGATCTTAGTATAAATAAAGATGGTTATTCTATGTCTAAATCTGAGTTGGAAACCCAACTTGAAGTGGATTTTGGCATTATTAAAGGAAATTTATCCAAATTAGCTCTTGAAAAAACAAGTGATAACTGGATTATTTCAGGAGAGGGTGGATTAGCAGCGGGAGGCACTGATTTTTTTGGACATAAAATTCCTAAAATTGAAGGTTCAGGTGCTTTATCGCATAATTTTGGAGATGGTAAAACAAAAAAGGAGTTGATTGGCGTTTCTGCAACCTTACCAGATGTAGAATTTCCAGGCTCCCTTTTCCCAGGTAAAATAGGGGGAAGTGCGGAAATACCGGTTTTGCCCGGGCTAAATGTCGTAGTTTCAGCTGGAATGGAGGGTAAAGTGACTGTGCCTGGCTTACAGTTAAGTGTAAATAAAAAGGGTGATCAGGTATATCTCATTTCAGCAGGTACACAGGAAGGTAAACCTGCTTTAGGAGAAGTGAAAGTTTTTCTTAGTGTAGGGGCAGGAACGGGTATTCCACTCATAGCATCGGTGTCCGTTAGTCTTGGTGCAGAGGGGGGGATATTTGTCAGGCTTAATTTCAATGCGTCTAAGGAAATTTCAATGGAGAAAGATGAAAATGCCTTATCTCTTAATAAGAACACCATGGAAACAAGTTATAGCCTGGCAGGTGATCTTTCGTTGGCTGCTTTTCTTGAATTAAAAACCTCCGCTTTTTATTTCTTTTCTAAATCATTTAAAAAAGAATTAACAAAAAGAAGTTTTGGAGGTTTTGAAGTTTCTAATGAAGAGAATTTTAAATGGATTACTCCTTCAACGCCCTTACAAACTAATGAAGATATTGAATCTTCAATAAAAGATAACCTGAAAGTTAATCTGAATTTTGTGGAGGAAAGTATTTGGACTATGGCAAAATTTGTTGACGTTTCCTCAGGTTTCTTAAAAGGTAGTAGAAATCGGATTTTGGTGGTTGATAGAGCACTCGGTCACTTTGATAAGGTAAGGGGTGAAAAGTTTCCTGCTGATATAAAATTTCTTGCTTTGAAAACATTAGAAACCCAAGTAGAAAATTATATTAAAACGACAAAAGGGTCTTCAAGCAGAACCAAAGAAGTTCAAACATTAAAAAACCAGATTCAACTGGCCTTAAAATCGATAAGAGCTAAAGTTGACAAAAAACTTATTGATGCCTAAACTTAATAGGCTTTAATAATGATGCCAATGACGGATTTTAACCATGTTCATTCCGACAAATTTGCTTTACCTTCTGTAAGCTATTTAAATTTTTGTGCTAATCCATTTTATTTGAGGACGCTCTCTCGTCTCGTTGGCATTGATGCTGCTCCATTAGCATCAACAAAAATATTGGATCTTGGCTGTGCTTATGGGGGAATATTTTGCCGTTTGCGCTGAAATTTCCTGATTCGCATACCATTGGAATTGATTTTTCAAGCGAACTTGTTTCTAAAGGTAATGATTTGAAATTTTCCCTTAATCTGACTAATATCGATTTGATTTGATGCGAATTCCTGGATGTGGATACTTTCCTTTGGTATCTTTGATTATATTATTGTTCATGATGTTTTTTCCCTTGTTTCTAACGATGTTCGAAATAAAATATTAGCTACTTATAAGGAAAATTTAAATGAAAATGGATTAGCCTATATTAGTTATAATACTTTGCCAGTGATTAATAAATCGGCAACTATAAGAGAATTGGCCCATTTTCACAGTAATAATTTTTAGAATATACCAGAAAAATTAAATCAAATCAGAATATTGTTTGATTTTGTAAAAAAAAGCCGTCAAAGAATCTGATAGTGCTCAGGCAAAGCTAAAGTTCGAAACTTATGAATTGCTCACTGATAAACCTGATTATAGCATAGCGCATGATTTTTTACAAACCTATAGCAAGGCTTTTTATTTTTCTGCTTTTATTGAGGAAGCTACCAAAGTTGGGTTACAGTATGTCGTTAATACTGAAATTACTTAAATGTATATTCATAATTATTCTAAAATAATTAGTGAAAAATTGGGAGATATTGAAGATGTGGTACGCATGGAATAATATCTCGATTTTATAACAAACTGAGCATTTCGACAAACCATTCTGTGTCATAATCATCGACTCATTCATAGGAAAATCCCCTGTACAAGTTAGTGAATTATTATTTTTAAATGAATCTGGTTAGATCCCCTGAGGAGGAGATTTCTAAAGAGGAACTAAACCAAACGGTATTTTTTTTTCTAAATAATGATCCGGAAGATACCATTTCAACCAAAAATCCAATGCTTAAAGCTATTTTTGAAGTATTTAGTAAAAATAATGGATATCTATCTTTACATAACCTGATATCCTTATCAGCAAATAGGTTATCTGAAAATAATATTTTAGAACTTGATGCAAAAACAAAAGTAAATATGATGGATCTATTTTTAAAAAGAAAAATAGACACTAGAGCTGATTTTATACCTATAAATTACCATCAAATGGACACTCCCAAAGTTTGGGAATATGTAACGGCCCAAGCCATATATTTGAAACAAAAAGTAGTGACCAATTTATATTTTGAGTCTGTTCAGTTGAGTCTTTTTGAGTAATATCTAGTAAGATATCTGGATGGAAATATTACGAGAGAGATCATTATATCAAAAATTTTGGACCTTTTTAAAAATGGGGATTAAATTTCCAGGTATAAAGGCACTAAAGTTATCTCAGGGAAAAAACTAAAGGAAATTATTTCACATGCCTATTTAGACGCACTTGAAAAATTTCGGGATCAAGCACTTTTAGTATGATAGCCAGCTAATTAATCTTCATTTTCCACCAGTTTCTTCATTTTCATCAATCCCGTTTTTGCCACCTCCAGCGGATCTTGTTTCCAGTATTCTTTATTAAAAAGTTCCAGGGAAAGTACTTTTGGAGTTCCCATTTCCTTCAGTATTTGCATAATTTTTGACCAGGGTGCTATGCCATCACCGGGGTAAACCCGATCATTATCTGTCTGTTTTTCTTGTGGAATATTGGCAACATAATCATTGAAATGAAATATTTCAATGGTAGGACCTGATAGCATTGTTAAAGCATCAAAACCCGAACCTCCGCGAAATAAATGATATACATCAGGTAATATTCTGGCGTCAGCATCATTGGCAGCGGCGGCCACTGCCACAGCCTGACTTAAATGAAACATAGTTCCTGAGGCGCCCCAAAATTCAAGTTGAGGCATAACGCCCGTTTTTCTGCCAAGATCTAAAGCCGCCTTATACCGAAGGCCCGCTACCAACCAGTCGATAGGTTCATCTCTACCAACGCCGGCAGGTGGTGCAGCAATGCGTTTTCCCCCTAAAGCAGCCAACCAGTTCATCTCCTCCTCCAACTGAATCAATCCAAGTCTGCGTTTTTCATTATCTGAAACCATCCAGGGAGCAAAACCAATGGCATTTTCAACCTTCAGACCAGATGAATCAATAATTTTAGCTAAATCATTGAGTTTATTTCCATTTTTCAGATATTCCTTAATGTCATTGGTCCATAATTCTATGCCATCATAACCCGCTTTTGCGGCAATATCAATATATTTTAAAATACCCGGTTTTTGACCACTAATGGTACTTGTATTCAAACAAAAGGTGAAGGTTGCCTTTTTTTTAACCGACACATTTGCCTGAAGGGTATTAGGTATGGCAGACGCCGCGCCTATTGATCCTAAGGTGAGGATTGCATTTCTTCTTTTCATTTTCAGGTGCTTTTAAAAATAATCAATAAGATACCCATTTTTTAATGATTCTATCCCATTTTCCCTCTAAAATAATAAGATACATACCAGGTTTTGGCAAGGAATTTAAATTAAAACATAAGGAGTATTCCCCTTTCTCATATTTTTTTCTGTTCAACAAGGTCGCTAAATGATGGCCTGTTAAGGAGTATATATTTATGCTAACCTCTTGATCTTTAATTATATTATATGATACATTTAATTCCCCATTGGACGGATTCGGAAATGGGTCTTCCATCGTTAGGGTCATATTATTTAATTCTCTAATAGAAGTTACCTGACGGGGCAATTGAAAAGGTTCGCTTTGTATGGAATTTGGACTTATGGCGGTAATAAAAAATTCACTTTTATCTCTATCCATCTTCAATGGAAGGTGAGTGAAGGTGTCGGAGGTAATCCTAATCAATTTGTCATTCGTCAATTTGGGTTTTTCATTTTGCAACAAGCTATCTTTTGGAATTTCGTAAAGTCCATAGAACCTGGAGAGTACTTCATTTTCTGACGTGGCCAGAGATTTTTGCCATTTTACCAAATAACCATTTTGTTGCAGGACAATATTTCCTGAGGTAACAGCACTTGGTTTTTGTTGGCTTTTCCAGTGCATGCTTGGCGTAAGAGAAAGATATTTATTCAAATCATTTGCCAATATGCCGGGTAAACCTTGCGTGGCTGTCTGGCTGATATTTGCCGCACGGAACAAGATCCATCCTGGAATTTGCCTGTCGCGAAGATGCTCAATTTGCTTTGGTATTTCGTCTGCTTTATAAAGAGATGCCAGGGAAGTCATGGAGGGTTCTGCTTTATAAGCGGCAATGCCTGGATATAAATGTCTGCCATTCAACTGTAAAGACCACCAATTACTTAAAGATTTGAAATCCTGGCTTCCACCAATGGCCCAATATAATTGCGGTGCAATATAATCGACCCATTTTTCAGAAAGCCATTTTAGGGCATTTCCATAAGTTACGCTGGCACCTGATAAACCTACAATACCTGCAGGCGTGCCACTTTTCCAAATACCAAAGGGACTTATTCCCCATTTTATCGTTGGAAATTCGGTACTTAGTAGATAACTGACGTCTCTAACCATCTGATTGATGTTATCTTCCCTCCATTCATGTATCGTTTTTCCCGCTCCATATTTTTCAAAAGTGGCAGCATCCTCGTTCGTCATGCCCTCATACGGATAAAAATAATCATCCAGATGAATACCGTCAGGTTGATATTTAAGAGCCAGTTGAGCTATTAATTGGGTAAAATAAGAGCGGGCGTCGGGTATTCCCGGATTTAATAATAAAGTATTCTTCACGGGCATCATCCAAGCGGGATGCCTGACGGATAAATGCGTACTATCTTTTGGATAAGTGCTGGAAATACTTCTTATAACACGGTAAGGGTTCAACCATAAGTGCAATTCCATGCCTCTTTTGTGCGCTTCTTGTTTCGCAAAAATGATTGGATCCCAAAAGGGTTCGGGCGCCTGACCTTGTTTTCCAGTCAAATAATAGGACCAGGGTTCGTAATCACTCTGATAAAACGCATCAGCTTCACATCGTATTTGAAAAAATATCGTATTTATGCCGCTTATTTGAAGACGGTCAAAAATAAATAAGAGTTCTTTTTGTTGCTTTTCTGTGGTTGAACCCCTGCTTGGCCAGTCCAGATTAATTACCGTGGCAATCCAGGCACCCCGTAATTCCTGTGATTGTGCAAAGGTTTTAGGAGAAATGAAGGATGTTATGGTAATGCCAAGGTAAATTAATTTTTTCATGAGTACGGGTTGATTTTATACATTCTCCTTCTTAAAGATACCTGATTTTAGTATTTTTATAAAGGTAAGTTTTGTTATCATATTCTTTTATTAAAATTATACACGGTGAATGAGGAACCTCTAATTATAGATGCACATCAGCATTTTTGGAAATACGATGCGCAGGAATACGCCTGGATTTCAGATCAACTTGCTCCTTTGAAAAGAGATTTTTCACCTGAAGAATTACTTCAGCTATTAAATAAGGAAAAAATATCCGGAGCGATCAGTGTTCAAGCCAGGCAATCGGAAAAAGAAAATGAGTTTTTATTGGATCATGCGAAAGTAAATCCATTTATAAAAGGGGTAGTTGGCTGGATAGACCTGAGGTCTGAAAAGGTGGAGGAAAGGCTTTCTTATTATCGAAATTTTCCAATATTGAAAGGATTCAGACATGTGGTTCAAGACGAAAAGGATCCTGAATTTATGCTTCATCCCGCTTTTTTGCAAGGAATAGATCAGCTAATCAAATACGGATATTGTTATGATATTTTAGTATATGCCAGGCAACTTCCTCAGGTGTTAGCCTTTTTGAATCATTTTCCAGACACTCCATTTATCATAGACCATTTGGCAAAACCCGACATAAAACAGAGTGGATTCACATCATGGCAGGCCGATATGCGGAAAATAGCGGCTTTCCCAAAGGTAATGATTAAAGTGTCGGGAATGATTACAGAGGCTGATTGGCATCATTGGAAAAAAGAGGATTTTTATCCCTATTTAGATGAATTGGTTCTTTCTTTTGGGTTAGAACGGTTATGTTATGGTTCAGATTGGCCTGTTTGCAATCTCGCTGGAAATTATTCCCTGCAATGGGATATTGTCAAAACCTATTTTAGTACCTTCAATCCATCAGATATTAATAAGGTAATGGGATGGAATACCCAACGGTTTTATCATTTAAATATATAAAAATATGAGATATTGTTTGGCACTCGATCTGGTGAATGAAGAAGAAAAAATAGCTGCTTATGAGGCCTATCATAAGGAGGTTTGGCCTGAAATTATTGACAGCATAACATCGTCTGGTATTCAAACTATGGAAATATACCGGGTTGAAAATAGATTGTTTATGATTATGGAAACGGATGCCTCCTTTTCATTTGAAGCAAAATCTTTATCGGATAACAGTAATCCTAAGGTGCAGGAATGGGAAAAACTGATGTGGAATTATCAGCAAGCCCTACCGTCGTCCAAACCAGGTGAAAAATGGAGGTTAATGGACAAAATTTTTAGTATGTAGGCAAGTTTGACACCTGACCCCAGAGGTGTCACATGTCTATAAAAAAAGAGGCTATTTTTTTGGATAGCCTCTTTATAAAATACTCAAAACGGTCATATAAAGTAAAGAGGCAAGACATCATGATTTCGCTGCCTGCCTGTAAAAAATCAGGGTAAATAAAATCCTTTTCCAATCTGTTTTCTAAAACCAATAAATAATCCGCCGTACCATATTTTTTGTTCCAAAACATAATCTTCTGCGGAAATAGAGGGTATTCTGGATCTTACATAAGGTTCAGCCATGAATTCAAGGCTATTTCCGATAGGGATAGAAAGGGAAATGCCTGAATATAAACTGGCGCCCAATCTATTTTTGAAAGCGGGGTAAGCCCCTGGTTTAGAAGATGTAAATTCAATGAGGGCACCACCTGGACTATAAAAACTACCTTTTTGGTTAAAGGCCATGTTCAAATAAGTTCCTAACGAAAGGCCAGCCCTTAGTTTACCAAAAGATTGTTCTTTGGTTAAAATCAAGGGAATATCGATAGTTTCAAAAGTATTTTTACTAGTCGTCCGTTGAGAAGCGTCGGGAATGATTAGGGTTAAGGTTTGACTCATTCTGCTGTATTGAATACCACTTCTTAAGCCCCAACCTTTTAAGGTAGAAATACCCATTCTTACAGCGAAGCTATTTGAAACTTTTAAATCTTCCTGATTATTTCTCAATGTTGAGTAAGCATCAAAAAGGGGAGTTTTAGCTGTTAAGGAACTATGTACAAAGTCTTGAGAAAGGAGGAAATCAATTTTTGCAAACCATAGTTTCTTTTTAAAAGGAACGGGTAATAATTCGGAATACATGGATAATTCATGGGGTAGGGTAGCGTCAAGGGTAACAATATTTGGAAATGATGTGAAGGTACTTTCCAACGCTTGCTCCGTTTGATTTGTTATATTCGCTGTATTTGTACCTTGTTCAATGTCATCATTTTGGGGAATAATAGCAGGCTGCGGAGGTAATGAATTATTAAAAATAGGGGCTACTTTTTTAGAATGAGCACGTGTTTTTCCTGAAGTAATAGGTATTGTGGGTATTTCGCTGCCCGCTTTAGGCGTAAAATGTGCTTGAAGAGGGTTTTCTTCCAAGGAAGTTGATTCAGCCTGCTCCAGGAATAGAAAATCTTGAGAAAAGTAGATTAGTGTTGCCAGGCAGAGGGATGTAAAGAGCCAGGGAGCCCAAAAAGGAATGCGCGGTGATGGTTTTTTTGCCCTTACCAACTGAATATTGTCCCATAAGTCGTCAGAGGGAGGAACCTCATAATGGGAGAGTTTTCTCCGAAAAAGTTCATCTAAGGGTGATTTTGGGTTCATACGGCAACTTTTTGACTCTCTAAAATCTGGGATTGCAACATCTTTCTTGCTTTAACTAATTGAGAGCGAGACGTACTTTCCTGAATACCTAAAAGCGCTGAAATTTCAGCGTGACTATAACCTTCAATAGCATACATGTTGAAAACAATGCGGTAACCATCGGGTAACTGTTGAATAAGCTGTAAAAGTTCCTCTTCGTGAAGCTGTGAAAACACCGATGGTAAAGCGCCGGAAGTGTCCTCAGCCGTCGTTTCTAATCCTATAATTTCGTTGGAAAAACTTTTTTTATCTATATTTTTTAATGCCGTATTTACGACAATACGACGCATCCAGCCCTCTAGAGAACCTTTACCTTGAAATTGGTCAAAATGATCAAAAATCCTGATAAAGGCATCTTGAAGGATATCTTCGGCTTCCATTCGATGTCTTGCATATCGCAAAGAAACTACCATTAGTTTTCCGGCGTAACGTCGAAAAACGGCTTCCTGATACTTTCGGTCTTGTCGCAAGCATCCCTGGATTAGTTCATTGTCTTCCACAGGACTGGCAATATTTAAATAGCGCATAAACAATATGAGCCATTAATAAAATGAAATGCTGCCTGAAAATAAATAAATATTATCTATTTCCCATAATTTGGGGAATTAAAATATCTCAAAAGAGCATTCACAGAGTGGGGGTGCTCAATTTCACCTTTTTGCCACCTGAATTTTAGTTCCTCGATGGGCATTAGAATAACTTCAATATTTTCACCGGCATCCAAGGTTTGTTGTTTAGTTAATTTTACGTCCAGAGCGAGAAAATGGTGAACATAACTATCCATAAAGACAGGATTTTGGCCTATTTTGCCTAAGGGAATCAGTTTTTCACCACAAGTATAACCAGTTTCCTCTTCCAATTCTCTTTCAGCAGCTTTGACAAGGCTTTCATCTGGATCGACAAGACCACCGGGTAATTCCAGCGTATAAGAAGCAGTACCAAATCGATATTGTTGTACCAGGACAATTTCATTAGCCGATGTCAAAGCAATAACATTAACGGCGTTTCCTCCGCTAAGAATGATCTTTTTTTCGGTTATTCCGTTTCTTGGATTTTTTATAAAATCGAAACGAGCTTCAAATAATTTAAGGTCAGGTCCGGGTTCACTTTTTTCGATAAACCAGATCTGGCTGTTGTCCAATGTTTGGACGTTGGTTAATAATTTCTTCATTTGTGGGAGTATTAATATTTAACGAATCGAATCTAAGAAGTTCCAAGCGGAATAGGCTATCCTGCGCCAGTGAATCAGCGTATATTTCTTCTGCTGATTTAATGCGTAAGGGACAATCCAAGGCTGAGGCAATGGAGGGATCGAGAAGGGGAAATTGCCCCAAATTATATTCTGTTAAGGTAGAGTCAGCGTAAATCCGTTGCATAAATTTACCCCAAACGGGTAGGGCGGTGGCTGCTCCTTGCCCCCATTCAAAATTCCTGAACCTAACGAGTCTGGAGTCTCCGCCTACCCAGGCTCCAGCAATAAGTTTCGGATTGAAGCCAATGAACCATCCGTCGGCATGAAATTGGGAAGTACCCGTTTTTCCAGCAATGGGTTTATTCTCCAGTCCGTACTGCCATCTCAAACGACTGGCAGTACCAAAAGTAGCTACAGATTGTAGCATATTGAGTACTATTAGTGCTGTATCAGATGGAATAACCCTGTTTCCCAGGCTTGGTTGCGCCTGATAAATAATTTTTCCCTTTCCATCAACTATTTTTTTAATACCCCGAGGAGCATGTCTGGCACCTAAATTTGGATAAACAGAGAACGCAGAAACCATTTCTAATAGTGAAATTTCAGCGGCACCGAGTCCAATAGAGGGTTCATTGGGTATGTCACTGGTAATGCCTAATTTCTTTGCCAGTTGAATAACCGCTTTAACACCTACCTCAAAAACTAATTTTACCGTAATGGAATTTATACTATTTGTTAAGGCGCCTGCCATAGAATAAGAACCGCCATATTTTCCATCGGCATTTTGGGGTAGCCAATCATCCTCATCTTTCCCGTTCGGCAATATATGAGGTTCGGGATCTACTCTTCCATATTGCTTTTTATCCCACTCATGTTTTTTATATTCATGATACATCTGCAATTGATTGGGAATTTGTTCGCAGGGATCGCGTCCATTTAGTAGCGCAGCAGTATAAACTAAGGGTTTGAAAACAGATCCCGTTTGCCTCCTTGACAGGACATGATCATATTTAAAATGGGTGAAATCAACGCCCCCAATCCACGATTTTATATTTCCATTGGAAGGGTCTAAAGCGACAAAGCCAACCTGTAAAATACGGAAATAATAGCGAAGTGAGTCTAAGGGAGACATCAGTACCTCATCTTCTTCGCCATCATAGTTGAATAAAACCATAGGAATAGGCGTATCAAAATCCTTATTTATTGCATTTTCTGAATATCCTTTTAACTTTAATTGTTTGTATCGAAGAGATTGCGTTTTCATTAATTCAATAGCCTCATCTTCTCCTTGAATGGGTTGATTTTTCCATTGACTCGTATAATTTTTTTGCAAATACGACAGATGTTCCAGCATAGCTTCCTCAGCGTGACGCTGTAAACGGGTATCCAACGTGGTGTAAACTTTTAATCCGTCAATATCAATGTTATATGGTTGACCATTATCCTTTTTTAGTTTACCTAAAATGGCATCCAGTTCTTTTTTGACATGTATTTGGAAATAAGGAGCAATGCCTTCATTTTTAATGATTGGATTGTAGCGGATGATAAGAGGAGATTGAAGAAGCGCGGAAAGATTTGTTGTAGATACATTTCCTATATTCTTTTTGTGTACCGGACTTAACCTGATAATTTCTTCTTTTATCTGTTTGTTTTCAACCATTTGTTGCAAAACTAAGTTCCTCCGTATTCTAACCTTTTCCGTTGCTTTTCTTGGGTTATATGAAGTATTTGCCTTCAGCGTACCCATCAAAGCGGCCGCCTCTTGTATCGTTAAATCAATAGGAGATTTACTGAAAAATCTTTTACTGGCTACTTCAATACCATATACATTCTCGCTAAATGGCACGGTATTCAAATATAGCGTTAATAACTCCATTTTGGTGTAAACCCTTTCTAATCGGCTAGCAATGACAATTTCTTTTAATTTATTCCTTATGAGGGAAAGGAACAAAAACTTTTCTCTGGGGAATAGATTTTTTGCTAATTGCTGACTTAAGGTGCTTCCACCGCCACCTGATTCATCGCCTCCAATGACAGTTCTAACTAAAACCCGCCCCCAGCTTTTTAAATCAACGCCTTGATGTGAAAAAAAACGTTTATCTTCTATGGCGACGAGTGCGTGAAAAACAAATCCAGGGATGGAATCAGCGGGTATAGACGTTCTGGCCTGGATAAAATACCTTCCCATTAAAATATTATCATCGGAATAAATCTCCGTTGCATTTCGGGTTTCCAGATCTTTTATAACAGAAACGGTTGGTATGGGCCTTAGGAATACAATCCAAAGCAAGAAATAGGCTAAAATCAGGTATGAAAAGCGCTTTCCCCACGTTTTAATGAATGACGCATTTTTGGGATGGTCATTTTCATATTTCTTCCAACGCACTTTAATGGGTTGTAGCGGCTTTATCAAGGAGGAAACAATATTTTCGATAACCAAGGGCATCTTGGGAAAATTCATACGTAGGAGCTTATTTGAGAGATAATTTTTTTATCATTCTCACAAATTTAATTAAGTCCGCCTAAATAGATGATTAATTATCTCTTATTTTTAGGAAAAGACAGACTATTCTATTTTTTTCTTTTTTCCGTTTAGCGGTTTATGTCTTGTAGGATAAGATTTTTTGCGTTGATCTGATCTTTCGGGCCTATTTTCAGAAGATTGATTGGCTGAAGAAGCCCCTTTATTTGCAATAGGAATTTCTCTTCCCATCATTTTTTCTATAGCATATATTTTGGGTCTATCTTTATAATTTACAAAAGTAATAGCCATACCCTCTGCTTCCGCTCTGCCCGTTCTTCCGATTCTATGAACATAATCTTCGGGATCGCCCGGGACATCATAATTAATAACCAAATCAATCCCTTTTATATCAATACCTCTGGAAAGAACGTCTGTGGCGACCACAATTTTTAATTTTCCGTTTCTAAAGGCTGATAATCTGTCTTCCCTTTCCGATTGATCTAAATCGGAATGAATGGCAGCGACATCAAAGCCAGCTTTGAGCAGACGATCAGAAACCTGTCTAACTTTTATTTTAGTCCCTGCAAAAATGAGTATTTTTTCCATTTCTTTGAAACCGGAAAGAATTTGTTCAGCTAAGGCCGGTTTTTGTTCATCTTCAACGCCGTACATAGACTGAATAATTTTTTCAGCTGGCTTTGAAATGGAGATACTTACCTCTTTGGGCTTATTTAAAAGTTGTTGGGAGAATTTTCTTATCGGCGCAGGCATAGTAGCGGAAAATAACAAGGTTTGCCTTTTTTTGGGAAGCATATTTACTATTTTCATGATGTCAGGGGCAAAACCCATATCTAACATTCTATCTGCCTCATCAAGCACTAAATATCTAAGGCTATCAAAATTTACGTAGCCCATGTCAATATGGGCGATAAGTCGGCCTGGTGTAGCTACAACAATGGGGGCGCCTCCTTTTAACGCTTTCTTTTCCAGGTCGAGCGATTGCCCGTCTCTACCACCATACACAGCAATGGCACTGATAGGGGTAAAGTAGGAGAAGCCTTCCAATTGCTGATCAATTTGAACGGCTAATTCTCTGGTTGGAACAATGATTAAAGTGGCTATTTTTTCTGAAGGATTTACCGTTAAGCTATGTAAAATGGGTAGAAGAAAAGCAGCCGTTTTACCCGTTCCTGTTTGTGCGCAACCCAAAACATCGTGTCCGTCCATGATGAGCGGAATTGTTTGCGTTTGAATAGGTGTCGGTTCTTTAAAAGACATGGCATTTAGCCCGTCCATTAACGAAGGATGAAGATTAAAATCAGTGAATTTCAAAGTATAATTTTAAAAATTTATTTGCAAAGATGATTAATAATTCATTAACAATGGTTTATTTCTCAATGATAGCATCTTCAATGAGATCATCTGAATCATTTCGGTCATTTTTTGACGATTGTTTCTTTTGTGTGTCGCCTGTTAAAATAGTTGGTTTTGTTGATTTTGTGCCATATTCACTATTGGCATATTTAGCCGCTTTGGTGAAAAAGTCATCCGTCAAAGTACTCTTTTTTGCCTCTCTGAGACTGTCCTGAAAAGTACGCTGGGAATCATTAACCTTCTCATCATATTCTTTACCCTTTCGATGTGCTTTTTCAAAGAAACTCTCTTTTTCAGATTTCTTTTCCTTTGCTGCTTCTGCCTCTGCTTTCTGCATGAGTGCCTCTGCTTTTTCTCCGAGAATATCACCCAATGCTATGGCTTTTTCCTTCCATTCCCGTCCTTTTTCAATGACTTGTTCACCTAATTTTTCCGTTTTTTCCTGTAAAATGTCCTTCACAGTATTTCCCTTTGGTTCATTTTGGGAAGTAGTATCAGGTACCTGAGTTTGAAAAGCTTCTTGCTCAAATTTATTGAAGTCCAGAGTACTTTCCTGTTTTCTTTCGATGGGCGGAGGTGTCTTTGCTTTTTGTCCAAATATTTTTTCCTTCAAATTATCTAATAGTCCCATAAAATATGAATTTTGTCTCAATTTACGTTAAAAATCAGTTTCTAATTATAAAGTTAGTTGCTTTATAAATTATTAAACATTTTTAGCGACTTTTGGATTATGTTTTCTTTATTTTGGTAGAAATAACTTTTATTTGTCTTTTAAATTCGGTTGAATGGAATACAGTTTATTAGGTAGGTCTGAACAACGTGTTAGCAAGATTTGTCTTGGTACGATGACTTTTGGAGAACAGAATACAGAAGCTGAGGCACATTTGCAATTAGATTTCGCCGTAAATGAAGGTGTTAATTTTATAGATACTGCGGAAATGTACCCTATTCCTGCCAGTAAAGATACTTATGGCAGAACAGAGGAAATGGTGGGTTCATGGTTGAAGGATAGAGGGAACAGAGACAAATTGGTTATCGCATCTAAAATAATTGGCCCGGGTCCTTTCAATTATATCAGGCCAAATTTGAATTTTTCATCAGAAAGCATTAAAATAGCCCTGGAGAATAGCCTCAAAAGATTGAAAACGGACTACATTGACCTATTTCAGCTCCATTGGCCAGAGAGAAAAACGAATAATTTCGGTGTTCGTGGTTATCCTGATGATGGTTCTGATCCCTGGGAAGATAATATGCTGGACATTCTTGGAACCATGCAATCTCTCATTTCGTCGGGAAAAATCAGGTTTTTTGGTGTATCTAACGAGACTCCCTGGGGTTTACAGCGTTTTATTCACCTCGCAGAGATGCATCATTTACCCATCTGTGTGAGTATCCAAAATCCTTATAATCTGGTGAACAGACTATTTGAAGTAGGATTAGCAGAAATTTCTATAAGAGAGAAGGCAGGTTTACTTGCTTACTCACCACTGGCTTTCGGCACTCTTTCCGGTAAATATCTCGATGGTACCGCAGATAGCTCCTCTCGATTAGTAAAATACGCGAGTAGCCCAAGATTGGTTCGTTACAACAGCGATTTTAGCCAGGGTGCGATTAAAAAATACGTTGAACTGGCAAAGGAAGCAAATCTTCCTCCAGGTTTGATGGCGCTATCATTTGTCAATTCCCGGCCATTCCTAACCAGTAATATCGTAGGTGCTACCAATATTTCTCAGCTGAAAGAAAATATCGATAGCATCCATTTAAAACTTCCAAGTGATTTATTGGAGAGAATTGAACTTATTCACAAATCAATGCCAGATCCGGCACCCTAGTTTAAATTTCTTACATGCAGTTAAAATCTATCATTTTACTCCTGAAAATTTATCGCCAGTATATAGAAAATGAGGAGCGATATAAAAGAGCCTATATTTGGGAATCTCAACAGGTTTTTGTTCAAAGATGGGACATTAATGCTGTAGATATGAAGGCTATGTACCTGGCGAGCCTGGATAATTCCCGGTCCAGAAGATTATGGAACAGAGAAAACTTTGAACCAAGAAAAGTAATGGCTGAAATATTAGGGCATCAACCTGATTATGGAAGAATGTTGTTTTCAGATTTACTGAATGAAGAACGCGATTTAACAGGTAGATTGCATCGTTTTGTCTATGGATGTAACGAATTGTTTAGTGATTACCTCGATAGCCATGCAGGTTCCCGCTTACAAAGTCATTTTCATACAGATAATTTTGAAATGGCCTTTTTATACCTCGCCTTCCGTTATCCTGAAAAATATAGTTTCTACCACCCAGAGTCTTTTAAGTATTTTCTGGAGGAAACAAAGGCTCGGGATATTCCAGAAGGGAATGATCCAGACCGATTTGTAAAAGTGGTAAATATGGTTAATGTCTGGATGCAAAAAGAACCCAACTTGTGGGAAATTCACCTTAAAAGGTTGAATCCAGCGACAGATTATATGGAAAACAACCTGCTTTGGGTATATGATTTTTTCTTATATGTCCACGAAAAAAATATTAACGTCCAAAGTCTGCTCACCTCCTAAAATCTTATGTATGACTTCCAAAATGAAGCTTCTTCTCCCTGTTTTTTTTACCTTCATTCTTCAAGGTTTTGCTCAGAATGCTGAACTTAAATCAGGCCCAATGCTTGGTTATTCAGAAATGAGGGAAGTGGTCGTCTGGTTACAGACAACCTCAAAGGGGAAGGTTCAGCTTAATTATTGGAATCTGGAGGCACCAAATAAAGTTTTTAAGTCTAACATTGTGGAAACGGATGCTTCTGCCGCTTTCACCACTAAAATTGTTCTTTCATTACTTGAGCCTGGAAATAAATATGGCTATCAGGTTGTATTAAATGATAAATCATTACTATTTCCCTATCCCCTCGAATTTCAAACCCAATCATTATGGCAATGGAGAACAGATCCTCCTGCTTTTTCCATCGCTTTGGGAAGTTGTGCCTACATTAACGATACTCCTTATGACAGACCGGGGAAACCTTATGGGTCAAATTATCAGATTTTCGAATCTATCTTATCCAAAAAGCCAGACGCAATGCTTTGGTTAGGTGATAATACTTACCTTAGGGAAGCAGACTGGAATAGTAAATCAGGCATTTTTTATCGTTATACCCATACTCGTGCCACCCCGGAATTACAAGGTTTATTAGGTAGTGTCCATCATTATGCTATTTGGGATGACCATGATTTCGGACCAGATAATAGTGATAGAGGCTTTATTCAGAAAGAAGCTACGTTGGAGGCCTTTCGTTTGTTCTGGGCCAATCCGACCTCCGGGTTACCTGAACAGGAGGGAATTACCTCACAGTTTCAATGGGCAGATATCGATTTCTTTTTATTAGATAACAGGTTTTCGCGTGCACCAGATGAAAGGAAAACAGGGGAGAGAACACAATTTGGAAAAGCACAACTTGAATGGCTGATAGACGCACTAAAAACAAGTAAATCGCCATTTAGAATGGTAGCTACTGGTGGACAGTTTCTAAGTGCCGCACCTACTGCCGAAAATCATATTAGATTTTATCCGGAAGAAAGAGCTTATTTAATTAAACGCATTGAAGAAGAAGGCCTCAAAAATGTCATTTTCCTTACAGGTGACAGGCATTTTACTGAGTTAACGGAGTTGAAGCTCTCCAATGGAAAATATATCTACGACCTAACGGTTTCGCCACTAACCAGCGGGGTGAATACAAATCCTGAAATTAATATTCTTAGAGTACCAGGCACCGAGGTAACAGAACACAATTTTGGATTATTGACTTTTAGTGGTAAAAGACTGGAACGAAAATTATCCATAAAAATATTTGACGCTCTAGGAAATGAAAAATGGAAGAAGGAAATTCTTTCAGAATGAGTGACTTTAAAATACTCGTTGTTCGCTTTTCAGCAATGGGCGATATTGTTCTGACTTCGCCTGTGGTCAGATTATTAAAAATGCAGTTAAACGCTGAGGTACATTTTCTTACAAAAAATATTTTTGCTGATTTATTGAGGGAGAATCCATACCTTTCAAAAATTTGGACCATTGATAAAGATCTGAAAGAGGTCATTTTAGCATTGAAAAAAGAAAAATTCGATGCTGTTATAGATTTACATTCCAATTTGCGTACTTTAAGTTTGCGTTTTTATCTGTGGGGAATTCCATTTTATAGTTGTAACAAAGGATCTTTTCTTCGTTGGTTTTATGTTCAAACGGGGTTCAAACCAGTACTCCAAAAACATATTGTTACCAGGTACTTAGAAACATTACGTTCATTTTCAATAAGTTATGATGGTAAAGGATTAGATTTTTTTGTTTCAGAAAAAGGAGCTATGCTTCAACAGAAACCTTATATAGTTTTGGTATTAGGTGCTGCTCATTTTACAAAAAGAATACCTTTTGAAAAATGGAAGCAGATTATCTCCTCTTTTCATTCCCATTCTTTGGTATTAATTGGCGGAAAAGACGATGTAAACCTGGGTAAAGCATTGGAAGGATCCTTTGAAAATAGGGTGATTAACAGATGCGGAGAAACAGATGTACTGGCATCTGCCTTGCTAATAAAAAATGCAGAACTGGTAATAACCGGGGATACGGGAATGATGCATATTGCCGCCGCCTTGAGAAAGCCAGTGGTCAGTATTTGGGGCGGAACCATTCCTGAGTTTGGTTGGCTTCCTTTTTATCCTGAAGGAATGAATAGAAACAAGACGATTCAGGTGGAAAATCTTTCTTGCAGGCCTTGTAGCCGTTTTGGTAGATCGGAATGTCCCAAAAAACATTTTCGTTGTATGAACGAAATTTCCGCCAGTTCCGTTTATGAACAAGGACAAATATTACTTAAACATAATTATAGTTAATGCCTATTTAGGTATATTCTTTAATTTTTGATGAACTAATCTGTTCTTTTTGCTTAAAGTCTATTAAATTGCAGACAATCTTTAAAAGCTGATTAGTCAAATATACTGATTATGAATAACTCCAATGTACAAATTTTGCCAAATGACCACCTGATTTTTGTTAAAATTAAGTATCTTATTCGATCCTTTTTTTTACTTAGTTGTTTGTTCGTCAATTCTTTAAATAGTCAGGATATACATTTTTCCCAATTTAATTTTTCGCCATTAACGCTTAATCCTGCGTTAACAGGTGCTTATGAAGGGACGGCAAGAATTGGTGGTATATATCGTGACCAATGGAGAACCGTATTAGCTAATCCCTATAAAACGCCTTCTTTTTATATAGATGCGCCTATTATCAAAGGCCTTCGTTCAAAAGATTGGGTAGGGGTAGGTATGACAGTGGTTAGTGATGAAGCGGGTATTACGGAATTAAAAACAGGAGGATCTTATCTCTCAGCTGCCTATCACCTTGCATTGGATGATAAAAGAAATAAAATGTTAACCATTGGATTTCAGGGGGGTAGGTTTCAGCGAAGTGTCAATATGAATAGTCAGGAATTACGCTTTGCCGATGAGTTACCTAAAGAAATTGGTGGTGGTGGCCTGGGTATTGGTGCCGGAGCAAATAGAGATATTCAGGATGAGGTAAACTTTTTTGACTCTGGTATTGGTCTTTTATATAGAACGAAACTAGCGGAGGGAAATTCCCTGGATTTGGGTTTCTCGGCTTATCATGTTATTGGAGGCAGATATGGACTTATTCAAAATACAAAGGATGTTGTTGAGCCCCCAAAACCAGGAGGTAAGGTTAAGAATACGAATACAAAAAGACCAATGAGATTAACTTTACACGGAACATACCTGCGAAATTTGTCAGAAAGTTTATTTGTAGAGCCATCTTTTATGATGCAAAGTACAGGAGGGGCCACAGAATTGGCCTTGCAATTGCTTTTTGGCATGCCTATCAAAGAAAACATAAAACTACGGTTTGGTCCAGGGTATAGACTTGGCGATGCCGGTCAATTATTTCTGGGCTTAGATTATGATCAGTTTAGAGCGGGAATTAGCTACGATATAAATGTTTCTTCCTTAAGGAGTGCCTCAAAATATCAGGGAGGTTTTGAAATAGGGGGTTATTATATCATTAAGATTTATTCCAAAAAAGAAGTGCCTACCAGAATTTTATGTCCTCATTTATAATGTTATGTACAAAAAATTAAAAAGATTCATGCAATCTATCCCAACCAAAAGCCTTATTTTTTTGGGCGTAATTCTGCTCGTTATCGTAGCTGTGAATCCTTCGTTTTCCCAACCCATCAGAGGAGCATCTTATGATAGGACACTACAAGTAGCTCGTGAAAAATGGGCAGAACAAGATTATGTAAATGCGCTGGATCATTTTGAAATGGCTTTTGAAGCTAAAAAAGATGAAAGCCTTCTGCCTGATATGGCCGAGCTTTATTTGCAAATTCGCGATTACTCTTCAGCGTCCAAAACGTATGCTAAAATCCTTAAAAAAGATAAAGAGAAAAAATGGGATCACCTTCGTTATAATTACGCAAAAGCATTAAAAATGTCAGGTAATTACGAAGAGGCTATTGTCGAGTTTCAAAAATTCCTAGCCGTCGTTTCTAGTGATACCCTCAAAAAATTTGCTGAAAATGAAATAACTGGGGCAGAATTTGGAAAAGAACTTGCTGATAAAGAAGATGTTATTGAATTAACCAGACTTTCTGCCGTTATTAATACGCCTTTTTCAGATTATTCACCTGCTTTTAGTAGAGAAGGGAATTTATACATTTCTAGTTTTATGGCTAAAGATGTGATAGTTTTGGACTCATCGGCTAAAGATTTCCATGCTAAAATTTATTATGCTAAGAAAAATGAGGAAACAGGGGTTTGGGGAAAACCGGAAGCGTTGAAAGCAAACATAAACAGACCTGAAATTCATAATGTCAATGTAAGTATTTCTCCTGATGGTAATAAACTTTATTTCAACAGGCAAGTATTGCAGGGAAATGAAGTGGTAGAAAGTCAGTTATTTTATAGTGTTGGTGGAGACGGTGCATGGAAAGGAGCAAAGGAAATTGTTGGTATTGACCCGGAATATAGAGCAAGACACCCTTTCCCAGGAGAGCTTTTTGGAAGGGAAGTGCTTTTCTTTTCTTCTGATATTCCTGGAGGTTTCGGTGGCGCAGATTTATATTACGCTCCTCAAAAATCAGAGGGTGTTTATGGAGATCCAGTGAATCTGGGACCTAAAATTAACACCTTAGGTGATGAGGTTACTCCTTATTATTATAATGGTACCCTTTATTTTAGTTCAAATATGCATCCAGGATTAGGTGGCTATGATATATTTTATTCCTTTTGGAATGGACAGAATTGGAGTGATCCGCTGAACATGTCTAAAGGGTTTAATTCTCCGCAGGATGATCAATATTTTAGACTGGATGCCGACGGTTATAATGGTCTTCTTACCTCTAACAGGCCCGCTGGCAAATCAGTAAGAGCAAAAACCTGTTGTGAAGATATTTACTCTTTTACCATAGAAAAAATCAAGGCGGACTTAGTTGTTGGAACCTTTAATAGCGGTAGGCAGGCGCTTAAAGGGGTAACAGTGATGATTATTCCAAAGCCTGGCGGAGATCCCCAAACCATTCAGAATGATAAGGGAAATAAATTTGATTTTAAACTGGAATTGGAGAAATCCTATAAAATAATTGCTACTCACCCTAATCATTTTCCTGATACGGCCGTTATAAATACGCTAAATCTAAAAGCAAATAAATCCTTTACCCAGCGATTATATCTTAAGCCTATCCCTATTCCTGTGCCTGAATATGATACTATTCTTTCAGAGAAGGCTATCGTAATGGAAAACATATTGTATGAGTATGGCGATGATAAAATTTTACCAACCGCAGAGCCAGATTTAAACTTCCTCCTCGAAATTATGAATCAATACCCCGATTTAATTATTGAGCTGAGTTCACATACGGACAACAGAGGAAATGATGAATTTAATAAGGCATTATCTCAAAGAAGAGCAGAGTCGGCAAGACAATGGTTGCTTCAAAAGGGTATAAATCAAAGCAGAATCAAAGCGGTTGGAAACGGTGAGAGTGTACCTAAAGTTGTGGATGACAGGTTGGCTAACAAACATCCTGAATTTTTACCAGGTGATATTTTTTCAGCTGAATATATTAATAAGCTGGAAACTGAAGAAGATAAAGAACTCGCGCATGCTCTTAACAGGCGTACAGAATTTAAAATCATTGGTGGCCCAAAAGTTATTACCGTTAAAAGTACAAGGTTATTGAAAAGAGAGGCTACCACAGCGGCTGACAAATCTACAGGAGCTGTGAAGCCGCGCGGTGATTCTATACCTACCATACACCCATTTTCAACCTTGGCGGGTAAAAAAATATACAAGGGAGTACCAATACTTGATTTTACGATAAGGGAAACAAATTTTGGAACCGTTACAAGAGGTGAAAAAAGAGAATTTACTTATGTGTTTCAAAATATTGGAGATACAAAAGCGGAAATTGATCTTATCTCTGCTTGCGAATGCACCACTACTGAGTATAATGCCCAGTCGATTCCACCAGGTGGTAAAGGAACCATTAAAGTGATTTTTGATAGTAAAGATAAGGTACAGGGCGAAACCATTGTTATTGATATCTTTTTGAAAAATACTGAGCCAGGAACTGAACGCCCCATTATTGAAAAGTTAAAATATAAATTTGACATAAAATAGGGTAATCCCAAAGAAATAATTTCTCATACAGACTAAAAGAAAAGGTTGAACACGTGTAAAAAACGGTTCAACCTTTTTTACTAATTTAGATTTTTTCTAAATTAAATAATGTGGGTTAAATTTGTTGCTATAATCTCCATTTGGATAGAAAGGTATTTATATTTGCGCCTTTAAATTAGTTCAATAAAGGCACTATACGTATGAATCGTGGAAAATTTTTATTCTTGTCCCTTTCTTTGTTATTGAGTAGTTTAACGGAAGTTGCTGCGCAGACAAATGGTGAAGGATCTCAATTTTTATTAAACAGCCTTTTTGTGATAGCTGCATTAGTATTTTTTGCTATAGTTATACAGGTTTCAGACAACTTGATGGCTATTGAGGCAAAAAGAATTGGTGCGGACAAAGACGGCAATCATTTTGGTTTAATGCCAAGATTTTATGAATTGGTCGGGACAAAGTTACCTGCCTATTTGAAAAATGAGAAGGTAATTATTTCAAAGAAGGGGTTTGACATTCCTTTAGAGGGTAAAGCTAAAGCTGAGAACTTAAAAGTTTCAGTTCATAGGTTTGCAGTTAATCCTGCCAATTTCAAGGGTATCTCTCCTATTCCTAAGTTGGTAGTTGAAATTGGAGATAGCGTTAAGGCGGGAGATCCTATTTTTTATGACAAATCCCAGCCAGATTTCATATTTAGTTCTCCGGTGAGTGGTGAAATAGTAGAGATTAAAAGAGGGGAGAAAAGAGCTATTAATGAAATAGTAATTTTAGCAGATAAAACCCAGCAGTTTAAAACATTTGAGAAACCTAATATTGCAACGGTTTCAAGAGAAGAATTAGTGAAAAGTCTGGCATCTTCGGGTTTAATGACCTTGTTTTTGCAAAGACCATTCAATATTTTACCTGACTTAGATATTGTTCCAAGAGATATTTTTATTTCTACTTTTGACACAGCACCTCTGGCACCTGATTTGGGTTATGCATTAAAGGGGCAGGAGATTGCTTTTCAAGCAGGTTGCGAAACATTAAGTAAGTTAACATCTGGTAAAGTATATTTAGGTTTAGACGGAAATGGTGATTCTGATGCAGCATCTATTTTCACAGGTGTTACTGGGGTTGAAAAATATTATTTCAGAGGAAAACACCCTATTGGTAATGTAGGCGTTCAAATACACCATATCAAGCCTATTTCACCTGAAGATAAAGTATGGACTATAAATGTTCAGGATGTTGCTATCATCGGTAAATTTATGTTAGAAGGCATAGTTGATCAATCAAGAACATTGGCGATTACTGGTGCTGAGTTAAAGAACACCGGGTATGCTAAAGTTCCTTTTGGAGCATCAATTAGCGATCTTCTTAGTTCAGAAGAAGTTACAGATGATCATAGAATTATTTCTGGCGACGTTCTTTCTGGTACACAGGTTTCAAAAGAAGGTTTCGTTGGTTTTTATGACGATCAGGTTACGGTTGTGGCGGAGGGCAAAAATTATGAGCTTTTTGGTTGGTTATTACCTTTAGATATGAGACCGTCCGTTTCAAAAACTTTCCCAGGTACTTTATTGGGTGGCGTTGCTTCAGCGGCTAACACAAATAACAGAGGAGAAAAAAGAGCATTTGTCGTTACTGGTGAATATGACAGATTACTTCCTATGGATATTTTACCACAACAATTGTTCAAAGCTATTGTGGTAAATGATGTTGAAAAAATGGAAAATCTTGGCATTCACGAATTAGTGGAGGAAGATGTTGCCTTATGTGAATTCGGTTGTACCTCTAAGCAACCCTTACAATCTATACTAAGAAGTGGTTTAGATGTAATAAAGGCTGAAGGTTAAAATTTTAAACATAGTCATTAAAAGATATGAAAAATTCGTTATTATCATTTTTTTTAAAAATTGAGCCGGATAAAAAGAAATCTCCATTTATGCATACGCTGTATGACGGTTTCTTTACTTTTGCTTTTGCTCCTAACCACGTAACAAAGGGTGGTGTTCATGTTCGCGATGGCATGGACTTAAAACGACTAATGTTTCATGTTGTTATCGCTCTCCAATTATGTTACCTTTTTGGTACTTACAATATTGGGCAGCAGCATTTCTCGGCATTGGGTATGTATGAGGGTTTTTTAGAAGGTTTCCATTTAAAAATATTTTATGGACTCGTTCAAATTCTCCCCTTGTTTGTAGTTGCTAACGTGGTTGGACTAGGCATTGAATTCTTTTATGCCTATAAAAAAGGTCATGGTATCGAGGAGGGTTTCCTCGTGTCAGGTGCTTTAATTCCGTTGGTCATGCCGCCAGCGTTACCGTTATGGATATTAGCTATATCCGTAGCCTTTGCTGTTATCATTGGTAAAGAAGCCTTTGGGGGTACAGGAATGAACGTTCTAAATATAGCTTTACTTTCCAGAGTCTTTATTTTCTTTGCTTATCCTACCACTATCTCTGGTGATGACGTTTGGGTAGCCGGTTTAGAAAAAGTAGATGGTGTATGGACAGCAAGTTATAATTTTATAGTTACAGGTGTACTGAATCCTGTTTTCGAATCATTTGGTTGGGCAACCTATCAAAATGGATTAGCTGTGGTGGATGGATATAGTGGTGCAACTCCTCTTAGTTTAGCAGCTAAAGGTGGATGGGAAGCTGTTACAGCTCGTTTTACTCCAGAACAAATGTTCTGGGGAAATATCCCCGGATCTGTGGGAGAAACCCACAAGTTATTTGTCTTAATGGGTGCTGGTTTACTTCTATATTTAGGAATTGCCTCCTGGAGAATAATGGTGTCTATGGTTTTGGGTTTAGTGGTAACAGGTATCCTTTTAAATATGTGGGATGCTACTCCGGCAATGAATGTGCCTTGGTATTATCACTTTTCTATGGGAAGTTTTCTTTTTGCAATGGCATTCATGGCAACAGATCCTGTGACCGCAGCGGCCACCGATAGAGGTAAACTAATTTACGGGTTTTTCATTGGTGCAATAGGCTTAGTTATCCGCGTTTTAAATCCTGCCTATCCGGAAGGTTGGATGCTTGCTATTCTTTTTATGAATGTATTTGCTCCGCTCATCGATCATTTTGTGGTTGAAGGACATATTTCTAGGAGGAAATCAAGATTAACCAAGTTGGCAAATTCTTGAGATTTTAATATTAAAAACCAAAAATGAATCTTATGGAAAGTAGTAATAAATATATCATTACCTTCATCATTATAATGACCGTTGTTGCGGCTGTGTCCCTGGCTGGCATGAGAGAACTAACTTTATCTGCCTCAACAAAAAACGAGGAAATTTTCAGTAAAAGATCAGTTCTTTTAACGGTAAATGATTATTTGGGAAAAGGTCTTAATGTTAATGATTTGTCAGACGACGAAGTATTAAAAATGTTCAACGAACAAGTTGAACAAGTGGTATTGGATATGAATGGTGAGGTTGTTCCAAATCTTTTGGCTGAAAAAATTGATTTGTCAGTTGAAAAGAAAAAAGCAGAAGTGGATAGATTATTACCACTTTTCGTTTTCAAAAATGAAAAGGAAAAATTTTATATCTTAAGTGTTCGAGGAAGTGGTCTTTGGGATGAGATTTGGGGTAATATTGCAGTAAAATCGGATCTAAATACCATTGCTGGAGTTACTTTTGATCATAAGGGAGAAACACCAGGTTTGGGAGCAGAAATTAAAGATAATCCTGCTTTTCCAGGTCAGTTTATTGGTAAACAAATTTTCAAAGACGGTGAGGTGGCCGTTCTAGTAAGGAAAGGCGGAAGTCAGGACAAAACCTATGAAGTGGACGGTATTTCTGGAGCTACCATTACTTGTGATGGTGTCACAGAAATGCTTCAAAGAGGAATAGCTT
>JBMLQR010000084.1:29078-31901 GCA_049241465.1 Saprospiraceae bacterium
GGAGCTACCATTACTTGTGATGGTGTCACAGAAATGCTTCAAAGAGGAATAGCTTACTATTTACCTTATTTGGAAACCATAGAAAACTAAATAAAGCTGTTAAATACTTAAATTTACTGAAAATGGCAGAGATATTAGAAAAAGTTAAAATCGAGGAAAAGGAACCTTTCTTCGGTCCCAAAGAAAAGAAATTGCTATTGGATCCGTTAATGGATATTAATCCTATTACGGTTCAGATTCTTGGCGTTTGTTCCGCGTTAGCTATAACCTCATTGGTTTATCCATCTATCGTTATGGCTATTTCAGTAACTTTGGTTACTGCGTTCTCAAACTTATTTACTTCTTTAGTAAGAGAATATATTCCTAAGCAGGTAAGGATGATTGTACAACTAGTAATTATTGCCACCTTGGTAACTATAGTTGAACTTGGTCTGAAAGCACTTAATTTCCCAATCTGGAAGCAATTATCTGTTTACATTGGTTTAATTATTACCAATTGTATTGTAATGGGGCGTTTAGAGGCTTACGCAATGGCAAATAAGCCCTGGCGTTCTTTTCTAGATGGCATAGGAAATGGTCTTGGTTATGGAGCTATTTTGGTGATAGTGGCTATAATTAGGGAGATTTTAGGAAAAGGAACTTTATTCGCGGGAAGCCCGGTTGAAATAAAGATTATTGGAAACAATGCAACCTACCTAATAGATACAACTACTAGCACTATGTTTGGCTGGTATGCAAACAACAATCTTATGGTTCTTCCAGCAGCGGCTTTGTTTATTATAGGTATATTAATTTGGATTCACAGAACGATCAATCCAAAATTAGTAGATATATCCTAGGTTCCAATCATTAATTCCCCTTCAATTAAAAGACATAAAATGGGCGATTTTCTAAATGTTTTCATTAAAACAGCCTTCGTAGAAAATATGATACTTTCCTATTTTCTCGGCATGTGTTCCTATCTCGCTGTTTCCAAATCGGTTAAAACGGCATTGGGTCTCGGTATAGCTGTTATTTTTGTACTCGGCATTACTATGCCTATGAATTGGTTGATTAACGAATATCTGCTAAAAGAAACAGGTTTCTTTGGTATGGATTTGACTTTCTTAAGATTCATCTTATTCATAGCCGTAATTGCTGCCTTAGTGCAGCTTGTTGAAATGGTAGTTGAAAAATTTTCTCCTTCTCTTTACAATGCCTTAGGTATATTCTTACCGCTAATTACGGTGAACTGTGCTATTCTTGGTGGTTCACTTTTTATGATATCAAGAGAATTGGATCTCACAAAATCTGTTGCCTTCGGTTTGGGTGGCGGTTTTGGCTGGTTTCTTGCCATCGTGGCATTAGCAGCTATTCGTGAAAAAATTCAATATTCAAATGTTCCTCCTGCTCTACGTGGTTTAGGTATGGCGTTCATACTTACTGGCTTGATGGGAATGGCATTTATGAGTTTAATGGGAATTGATCCTGCAGCCTTCACAAAATAAATAAAAGCTATGTTTACAAGTTTTATGGTTTTGATGACTTCTAATTCTTTTCTTTTCCTTGCCGGTCTTCAGACGATTTTGATGGCTACCTTCGTTTTCACGTTGGTTATTCTTGCCCTCTCGCTGATGCTCATAGTGGCTCGCCAAAAACTGGTAGCTCAAGGTGATGTGAAAATTATTATCAATGGTAATGAGGATGCTCCTCTTTTTGTTAAACAAGGTAGCTCTCTGCTTTCTTCCTTAGCAGATAATAATATTTTCTTACCTTCCGCTTGTGGCGGTGGTGGTACATGTGCTATGTGTGAATGCCACGTTCCAAGTGGTGGTGGTGATGTGCTTCCCACTGAATTAAATCACTTGACTAGAAAGGAAGTAGCTGAACATAAGCGTCTTGCTTGTCAGGTTAAGGTGCGCCAGGATATGGAAATCCAGATTCCTGAAGAGATTTTTGGTATCAAAAAGTGGGAGTGTGAAGTGGTATCCAATTACAATGTCGCTACTTTTATTAAAGAATTTGTAGTTAAACTTCCGGAAGGTGAAACTTTAGATTTCGAATCAGGTGGTTACATTCAAATTGATGTACCTAAAATTGAAGTAGATTTCAAAAATTTTGATATCACTTCTCATCCAAAAATGGGTAAAAAACCTGATGTATTTAAAGATGAATGGGATAAGTTTAACCTATGGAGCCTTAAAATGGTGAATAAGGAGGAGCAATTCCGAGCCTATTCTATGGCCAATCATCCTGCAGAAGGTAATATTGTGATGTTGAATATTCGTATAGCTACCCCGCCATGGGATAGAGCAGCAAATGGTTGGATGAAATTAAATCCTGGTGTTTGTTCTTCTTATGTCTTTGGTTTAAATCAAGGAGACAAAGCGACTATCTCTGGTCCTTATGGTGAGTTCTTTATCAAACCTACTGAAAAGGAAATGATTTATATTGGTGGTGGTGCTGGTATGGCTCCGTTAAGGTCTCATATTTTTCACTTATTTCATACATTGAAATCAAATAGAAAGGTTTCTTATTGGTATGGTGGTCGTTCTTTAAGAGAACTTTTTTACATTGATGATTTTAGAAATATTGAAAAGGAGTTTCCTAATTTTTCTTTCCATATCGCTCTGTCTGAACCTATGCCTGAGGATAATTGGACAGGTTTGACTGGTTTTATTCACAACGTGGTAATGGAGAATTACTTAAAGAATCATCCAGAACCAGAAGAAATCGAATACTATCTATGCGGACCGCCTTTAATGCTTTCTGCCGTTCAAAATATGCTTTCTAATATGGGTGTTCCCGATGAAAATGTAGCTTTTGACGACTTTGGTAGTTAAT
>JBMLQR010000084.1:32001-33375 GCA_049241465.1 Saprospiraceae bacterium
TTTTTATAACTGCGATGTAATAATTCAATGGCGTCTTTCCAATCTAATTTTTTTCCAACTTCTTCCTTAACCAAAAATAAAAATCTTGATTTACCTAATGGACTATTATCTCCGTGTATTTTTAAGATGAAGAAGTTTGCATCTAAAAAAGCGAGTTCATAAAGTCTTCCTTCTCCATTTTCAATTAAGAGTTTTTTTCCCTGATTCATTTTTCGCCAAAGTCCAAACGATACCTCACCATTGATGGAACTTAGATATTCATCATTTGGATTAAAAAAATGTAAAATAGATTCATGAAAATAGTCATCATCCCGAAATTCTAACCAGGGATGTTCAAGATATAAAGCTTCCTGGTCTAAATTTTCACTATAGCCCTCTAATATGGGAAGCATCTCTTCCAAATATTTATCTAAGTCGTTTGCCTGCGGCAAGGGCGTTTGAAAGGTATTGGTTATTGCTTCAAGAAATTTAGATGCCACTGTAGGAGCGTTTATTTATTATTCTTTTTTATTTCTTTTTAAAAAGTATTTTGAGGACACCAATAGTAATCCAAAGGATTCTCCTGCTTCTTTTCCCGTATGAGCGTGATGTGCGCCATGTGCTCGTAAAATGGCTCTGGAGTATGGATTATCTAACTGTTTAAACCATGAGAATCGTTGATGGATGTAAACATCGTGAATTAAAAAGTAAATAACCCCATAGATAGATATGCCGATTCCCACGTAAAGTAACCAAGTATTAGGCGTACTTAAACCAATGATGTAGGATGCTGCACTGGGAATGGCGAAAACCAGGAAAAACAAATCATTCTTCTGAAAAAACTTATCTCCTTCCACATCAGGTTGGTGATGATCTTCATGCCAAATCCATAGAAATCCATGCATTAAATATTTATGCGCCAACCAGGCAACCATTTCCATAGAGATTACGGTGATAAGTACGATTAAAGCAGGTATAAGGAAAGTCATCATTAATTATGGTTTATTTATCGTCAAAGATAAGGATTATTAAATCTTACAGTAACTCTACAGCAATCTTTGCTGATAAAAGGCATAACGGAATTCCTCCACCTGGATGAACGCTTCCGCCACAAAAATAGAGACCTTTTACCTCATTTGAAAAATTTGGATGTCGAAGAAAGGCAGATAATGGCTTATTGGATGCTGTCCCGTATAATGAACCCTGATGTGACTGAGTTCTTGATTCTATTTCCTGAGGGCTTAAAATTTCTTCCATTTCAATGAGAGGTTTAATTTGTTCGCCCAGCATTCTGCTCAGTTTTGAGATGGCCTGTTCTCTCAAGTCATCTATATCTAAAGGTTCACTATCAGCACTTTGGCTAGGTACGTTTATCATAACGAACCAGTTTTGACA
>JBMLQR010000085.1:0-2750 GCA_049241465.1 Saprospiraceae bacterium
ATGAACCTTCATTTGAAAATTAAAGTATGATGATGTCTTATAAATTTTTCTGCATTCCATTGGGAATTATTCTTTCCATTTCCGGGTTTTCCCAGTCTAAATTGGATAGCCTCCTGATTGAAAAAAAGGTACAATCCAGTGCGAAAAAGATAAATCTTCCCAACGGAAATATCTTATATGATTTTGAAAAAGATTTTTTTGGAAAATTAAGGGTGGATATCTCTATGCTTTCAGCGGGTGATACCGCTGTCATTTATATTGGGGAAAAATTAGACGAGTCAGGTAAAATTGACAGGAAACCAGGTGGAAATATTCGCTTTTACCGTTATATGGTGACAAAAAATACCGCAGATATTCTTTTTCTCCCCAATGTGCCTGATAAGAAAAATACCTCGGGAAATGCTATCCGTCTTCCCATTTCTATGGGGATTGTGGCGCCATTCAGATATGCAGAAATTGAAAAAAGCCCTTCTGCTGGTAAAATAAAACTGTCCAGAGAATATTTTCATTACCGGTTTAACGAGCAAGCTTCCTCCTTCAAAAGTAATGATAAGGCTTTGAATGCCATTTGGGATTTGTGTAAACACACCATTAAAGCGACCTCTTTTATGGGTTTATATATCGACGGGGATAGGGAAAGGATACCGTATGAGGCAGATGCCCTGATCAATCAACTGTCCCATTATGCGTTGGACACGGAATATAGCCTTGCCCGAAATACCTTTGAACACCTCATGCTTCATCCAACCTGGCCAACCGAGTGGCATTTGCAAATGCACCAGATTGCCTGGTATGACTATCTATATTCAGGAAATACGGCTTTGATTAAAAAATACTATGATCTGCTTAAACTTAAAACACTGGAGGCCTTTGAACAACCCAATGGACTTATTAGCACTACTGCAAAGCCGCAGCGAAAATCATTCCTCGATTCCATCCATTATATAACTTTTGATAGAAAAGAAAGTCTTCTGGATATTACAGACTGGCCGCAGAGGGGAAATAAGGTAGCAGGACCGGAATATATCGGAGAATCTGATAATTTTGTTTTTTGCGATTATAACAGTGTGATCAACGCCTATTATTACCAATCGATAGTGCTGATGAAAAAATTTGCCGAAATAACCGGTCATCAGGATGACGTAAAATATTATGATCAAAAAGTCAAAAACTTATTCCAAAATTATAATAATCAGTTTGTTGACCCTTCAACAGGCCTGATGAAGGACGGGGACACCACCTCTCACAGCTCCTTTCACGCCAATTTCTTCGCGCTTTGTTTTGGTTTGGTAAAAGAGGAAAATAAAGAGCGCGTGAAAGAATTTATTAAGTCAAAAGATATGGCTTGCAGTGTTTACGGTTCGCAGTTTTTTATGGATGCTTTGTACAATGAAGGTATGGGAGATTACGCTCTGCAAATGCTTACAAAAAAAGATGAGAGAGGCTGGTATCACATGATCGAAGTCGGTGCAGGTATGACCATGGAGGCCTGGGATTTGAAATTTAAGCCCAATCTGGACTGGAATCATGCCTGGGGTGCCGCTCCATCTAATATTATTGCCTTTAGATTGATGGGCATTCAACCGTCTGCTCCCGGATTTGCCGAGGCATCTATCAAACCTGAAATTGGCACATTAACTCTGGCAGAGATTCGAGTTCCTACTGTCCTCGGCTCCATTTATGAGAAAATCACACAGGATGAAAAGAATTATCAGGTAGATCTGGAGCTGCCTAAAGGAATGAAAGCACGGTTAGAACTACCTGTTTTTCAAAAAGGAATAGACAACATTCAAATAGCAGGGACCTCTATTTCTCCGACCTTAAAAAATGGGAAATGGGTTTTTGAAAATATTCAGGGAAAAATACAAGTTGTATTAAAAAAATAATATCATGAAAAAGGCTATTCAATGTATCAGTCTCTTCCTATTTGTGGTAGTTCAGGTAATGGCACAATCCGACTCGGGAATACCTGTCTGTCCTTTAGGAAATGAGTGGAAATGGGTACCTGCCTTCAGTGATGAATTTGAAGGCACCACGCTGAATAATGAAAAATGGTGGGATTTTAATCCTGCCTGGGTAGGTAGAAAACCTGCTTATTTTGATAGGAACAATGTGGCCGTAAAAAATGGTCATCTTGAATTATCAGCTAAAAGCCTTGATCCATCTGAAGTGAGTGTGGAGAACAAAGCGCGGGGGCTGGATAAGTTTTCTACCGCCATAGTAAAAAGTAAGCACCGGATTTTGTACGGTTATTTTGAAGCCCGAAGCCGGTCTATGCGTTCGGGGGTTTGTAATGCTTTCTGGTTATACGATCCGCTTGATGCCGATAAAAAATATCGGGAGGGGGATGCTTCCGAGGAAATTGATATTTTTGAACTTTTTGGCAAACTGCCTGATCCTCAGCTTCAACGTACTTTTTGGGCTACCGTTCACCGATATGAAACACCTTATGTAGAATCGGTGGTTAATAAGAAGAAGACCAAATTGCCCAATTATTCATTTAAGCAATTAATGCCTTACGATTTTTACGCCGATTTTCATGTTGTCGGTTTTCTTTGGACGCCAGAAAAATTAGTCTGGTATATCGATGGGAAAGAAGTTTTTCAACGAATCAACGATTATTTCCACAGACCTCTTCATATTGTTTTTGATGCAGAAATAATGGAAGACTGGGTGGGACTTCCCGACGTGGCAGATCTCCCCTCTGTTTTTTCAACTGATTATGTCCGGGTTTGGCAGTTGAAATAGAA
>JBMLQR010000085.1:2850-10518 GCA_049241465.1 Saprospiraceae bacterium
TTATCTGATAGCTGATTAATCCAGTCAATCAAATCAAGTTTTTTTTTGTTGAGTTCAGATATTTGCATTTCTTCCATTGGTTTATTACAAATATAAGCGTTTATTAAATCTATTTCAATTTATCATTCTACCAGAACCAGTCTTATACCAATGAAGTCCGATTTATTATTTGGATTCAGGTGATTTCTATAAGCGCTGCGGGAAACTTCGGCGTCACTACCCCAGCTTCCGCCTCTATAAATTTTTACCTGTCCCTCCGACGGACCTTGCGGATTATTAGCGGGAGCATTGGGATAATCCCCATACCAGTTACTGCACCATTCCCAAACATTGCCATGCATGTCGTACAAACCCCATGCATTAGGGGCAAAACTACCTACGGGGGAGGTTTTCTGTCTATATGACCCTGTTGCATTTCCATTGTAGGGATAATTTCCGTCATAATTAGCCTGATCGGTCGTCAGATTATTTCCGGTATTAAAAGGCGTATCACTTCCTGCTTTACAAGCATATTCCCACTCTGCTTCGGTAGGCAATCTGCCACCCAACCATTGGGCAAAAGCATCGGCATCCACCCAGTTTACGTTGATAACGGGTCTGTTTTCCCTCCCCCAGGTATTATCCTTAGGTTTAGCTTTACCTGTTTCCTCACAAAAAAGATCATATTGGGCAAAAGTAATCTCGTATTTTGACATTTTAAACGGGCTGATAGTTATCTGAATCTGATCTTCGTCGCCCTGCCTGCCAGGTTCATTGGCGGGGCTACCCATTAAAAAAGTACCTCCAGGAATTTCCACCCATTCAATGTAAGGTTTAGTTGTAGGAGAAGAAACCTGAACAGGAACCTGAACGGTTAAATTTGGGGGAGTATCAGAAATCAGTGTTTTGACCTCATTTGGCACTAAAAAAGAATTGGATTCCCCGTAAAAAACTTCATTTTCTGCGATGGCGTACACATTATAAAATACCTCTTTCCCGGGATTAAGGTCTGTAATATTTAAGAATAGCAGATCAATAGAATTGATGGCAGGCATTTTAAAATCTTTATAGGAAGGATTGGGGAGATAACTCCAAACGATACCTGTTTCAGTGATGGCACTTGGGCGATTTGCCATAATATTTCCAGAAAAACCTATCTTCCCATCTTCCAGAAAAGTGGCTATCCCCGTCATTATTTGTATGTCAAAAGGAGCTAAAACAATCGGTTTTACACAGGTTGCCGAGGCAAAAATTTCAGGAAATACAGACGAAATAATATAATTAATTTTTACTTTTCCATCATCGCCTATTTTTAAATTAAATATTTCCCTGGCAGATAAAATCTTATTTGTCATTTTATTTACGACAAATTTGTTAATTCTTACCGCATAAAAATGATCCTCTTTGAAAGTACAATCTAAAATATCTATTTGATTTATTTCGTATTGTAAAATGATAGATTCATTTTTCATACTTGTCAAATAATCTCTGATCAGGTAATTTTGCTGATGTTGTATATCCGGAAAATCGAGCACCACATTTCCCTCGCTTTCATACAGGAAGTATTCTTTTTCAATATTTATCCGTTCCTCTGTCGGATAATTATTCTGGGCATAATTATTCAGGGAGTTCACATAATTGATGATAAACTGAGAAATTCTTACAGAATCTCTATGACTCAGGGTCACCTCATTTTGAGCATTTATCTGTGAGAATGATACTATAGTCAGGATAAAACATAGTCCTTTTAACCTCATCTTTTTTTAATTTTTGAATTGTTGGTAATATCGTCTATTTAGATGCAAAGTAAGATTTTTCAGGCATACTCCTATAAAATTCGAGAAAAGAATCCATGGTACAAAAAAGTAAACGGTTAGCCTCAGAACATTGCCCTTCATTTTACGTTGCCTTGTCAGAAATCATTTAATATGAATATGTCGGGCATAAATGTCGTTTGGCTCAAGAGAGATATTCGAACGCAGGACCACCAGCCCCTTCAACGGGCAGAAGCAGCGGGATTGCCCTATATTATTATATTTATCATTGAACCTGAACATATTAACTATGGCGATGTAAGCGACAGGCATTTGCAATTTCAGTATTACTCCTTACAAGATTTCAATAAAACGCTAGAACCATTTCATAAAAAAGCACATATTTTTTATGGAGAAGCCATGGACGTATTTAACCATTTAGCCGCAAATTTTTCCATAAAAAACCTTTTCAGTTATCAGGAATCAGGTATTTCCCTAACCTATGAGCGAGACAAAAAAATAGCAACATTTTGCAAATCCCAACAAATAATCTGGCATGAATACCAGCGGGATGGCGTGGTTAGGGGAATAAAAAACAGGGATAACTGGGATAAAAACTGGTTCATCACCATGCATTCGCCCGTAATTGAGAACATTTACCACATTGGCACTGAAATTAAGGTTGAACATCCTTTTATTATTCCTAAGGAACTAATGGACAGGTTATTAGCCTATCCTTCCACATTTCAGCCCGCGGGAGAGCGGTATGCCTGGAAATATTTACAAAGTTTTGTGTTGGAAAGGGGGAAAACCTACAGTAAATCGATCAGTAAACCATTGGCCAGCCGAACTTCCTGTGGTAGAATAAGTCCATATCTCAGTTGGGGAAACATTTCCATAAGGCAGGTATATCAGTTTGTGTCTGAGCAAACTAAAGACAAACCTTATCGGGGCTCCTATCTGAATTTCATGACCAGACTGAAATGGCATTGTCATTTCATCCAAAAATTTGAAGTGGACTGTAGTTATGAGAACCAATGTATCAATGCTGGTTATGAGCTACTTGAGCACGAAAAGAACGAAGTATTTATAGCCGCGTGGGAAAAGGGTGAAACAGGTTATCCATTAGTGGATGCCTGTATGCGATGTTTGCAAAAAACGGGATGGATAAACTTCAGAATGAGAGCCATGCTGGTCAGTTTTCTTTGCCATCATTTATATCAGGACTGGCGATCTGGTACAAAGCATTTAGCCCGATTATTTTTAGATTATGAACCCGGCATTCATTATCCACAATTTCAAATGCAGGCAGGTACAACGGGTATTAATATTGTGAGAATGTATAATCCAGTCAAGCAGAGTAAGGACCATGACCCTGATGGTATTTTCATAAAGCAATGGGTACCTGAGCTTTCAAATTTACCCAGTGAGTTAATTCACGAACCGCACAAAATGACATTAATAGAGCAATCCATTTATCGGGTAAACATAGGTTGCGACTACCCATTTCCCATTGTGGACGTAGAAAAAGCGGGAAAAATGGCGAGAGAACAAATATGGTCTCACCGAAAACATGCGTTGGTTGAGCAAGAGAGCCGCAAAATATTAGGCATACATACGCGAAGAAAAAAAGCCAACTGGGGCGGCCTATAAATTTTTAGATAATGGGTGAAGCGATCCTTTTTTAAGTTAGTAAATAGCCAAACTCGGCAAGGCGACGTTTCAAAGGAGGGATATTACTTTTTGGTACAATAATCAAATACCCTTCCGCTTTAAAAACAAGTTTTTTGATGACCGTATCCTGGGCAAGAATTTGAATAAATGCCTTATTATCAGATGGAATACGAAAAACGGCACAATCACCATATAAGTCCATAGGATCTACCTTTTTAAACAAGCCATTAAAAAAGTCCTGCCAGTTTTTAGGCATCCCCGTGGGCACCATCTGTTTAAAGAGTGCAATTTTAGTATTTAACTCTTGTAAACTGCGCACATTTTTTAAAAAAATGGATGCATCTGTTTTAAAAGATAATGGGTTTAATTGCTCGGCAAAATTTGAAAAACTAACCGAATAAGGACTTTCTGCGCTATCTAATTTAATGATCAAAGCACTGTCCGAAAGCGTGAAACCGTCTATTTTGGATTCAGCAGACATCTGATAACTTTCAGACAAACCGCAAACATAATCACCCAGCGCCGTTCTTTTAACCGCAATAAGTTTATCCCAGGGGGAATAAACTGCTGAAGTTGATTTCTTTTCACCTACCTCGTCATATACGATTTCACAAAGACCCAGAGCGGCGAAGAAAAAGAAAGTTCCTTTAAGAACTGGCAGTTCAATGGCATTTCTATGTCGATTATACCCAATGGCTACTTTAATATTACTTCCATCAGGCGCATCCATGGTAAGTTTTTCATACACCTCATTTCTCCCCAGAATATCCATCTGAAACAATGAAAAATCACAATAACCCAATATATTTTCTGTGGCAACGTACTCATTTTGAGGCAAATCTTTAAGTAAATTCAACATTTGCCCTTCATAAATTTTAAATTGATGGTTTTCAAAATAAGCTAAGCCTTTGATATCTGGAAGTAGCACCGTTGCCGACGAAAAACTATTTAGATAAGCCTTATTAAAGAACGCTTTTAAAATGTCTTGCGGTTCCACCAGATTTTTTTCAACCATGAAAAAATAAGGCATTACACTGGCGAGCATATTAGTTTTCAGATACTTATATTGTTTAACCGTTGTATTTGGAAAAAATTCGCGGATTTTTAACGTTCGCTGTATTTTACCCATGCCTGTTTGAACAGGACGTAACTTACTAGAATAGCTTATTTCATTTTGTTTGTAATATAGATTCATGCGGCCATAATCGGAAAAAAACTGGCCTTCTGTGTTTGAATAAAAAGTTCCTTTTTCGGGTAAATCAGAAGTAGGAATAAGTTTTGCTGAAGCTGGAATTTCATAAAGTGAAATCAATGATTCGCGCAAAAGGCGGGGCAACCAGAAATATTGATCCAGTTGTTCATAAGCCCAGAAGGGGGATTTGCTGGGAAAAATATTAAATTTTTCCTTCACCTTGGGCTCCGTCATATAAAAAGAAGATTTTGGGGGTATTTTATCGACCACTTCAATGCCCAAAGTTAGTTTAGCCTCCGCGAATCCAATAAACTTATGTTTGACCAGGGCGTCCCAAAGTATTAAGACATCTTCTGGTAAGCTCTCACGAAAAAGGCGGTAGGGAAGACTTCCCGAGAATAAAATGGCCACTACCACCACCACATCCGATTTAATTCTAACGGGAATATTATTCAGATTAGCAGGCATTATTGGCCCAAAGCCATTTTTCCGTAGCTCAGCATCATGGGTTTTAAGTAATTTTACCGCATGTGGAAACCAGTTTTTTTGGAGGAAATCCTTACTTAATTCCTTATCGATAATCACACAAATTTTATCGTGTGCTTTGATGATGGTACTCATTTTGACAATAGGGTTTTAATGTCATCTTCAGATAAGGACTTTGGTGTAGCTCCATCAGCGGAGATGACGTTGTCGAATAGTTCCTTTTTCAATTCTTGCAATTGCAGCATTTTTTCCTCAATACTCCCTTCTGAAATCAATTTATAAGCATGTACTTTATTGACCTGGCCCATTCTATGTGCCCTGTCGATTGCCTGATTTTCAGCGGCAGCATTCCACCAGGGGTCATAAAGGAAGATTGTATCTGCAGCGGTAAGATTCAAACCAGAGCCACCTGTTTTCAGGGTAAGCAGGAAAACCCTACATTCGGAATCATTTTGAAAGCGATCGACGATGGTTTGCCTGTCTCTGGTCGCACCCGTCATTGAAACATAGCCAACGCCCAATTCATCGAGCCTGTTACTTATACTTTCTATGGCAGCGAGGAAATTCACAAAAATCAAAACCTTGTGACCATTTGCCAAAGCCTCCATTAATTGTTCTATCAGCAGTTCACATTTTCCCCCTTCGATGCGCCCATCGGTTATTGCCTCGGGAACGGTAGCAATTTGACGAAGTTCATTGAGCGCCTGAAAAACGAAAAACTGAGAACCTAAAATACCTTTTTCGCCTATTTGCTTTGGTATTTCCGCGGCATAATATTGCCTTCGCTGCTCATAATAACGTTTTTGCTCCTCACCCATAGGAACGACAATCGTTTGTTCCACTTTATCGGGCAATTCTTTTAGTACCTCTTTTTTAAGTCTGCGCAAAACGAAAGGATATATTTTTCTTCTCAAATGGCGAGTGACCTCAACGTCATTATATTTCTGGATAGGATTCAGATAATCCTCGGTAAATTGGGTTAAGCTGCCAAAAAGTGAAGGATTGAGGAAATGGAAAAGGGAGTATAGTTCGCCCAGATTATTCTCAATAGGCGTTCCACTCAGCGCCAATCTGTGTTCGCTGTGCAGTAACAATACGGCTTTAGTAGTCTGGGCATTCAGATTTTTAATATTTTGCGATTCGTCCAGGATGACATAGAAAAACAACTCCTCTTTCAATTCCTCTATCGAATTCCGCAGCGTTGCATAAGTTGTAAAAACCAGATTTGCATTGCGCATATTCTCAATATCCTTCGTGTTTCCATACAACGTGTACGTTGTGACTTGAGGGGTAAAGCGACGAACCTCCCTTTCCCAGTTAAAGAGCAAACTTTTAGGCATAACAATAAGGCTCGGTTTTTTCTGATTAGGGTAAAAGCTAGCCAGCAAAGAGAGCGTTTGCAGTGTTTTTCCAAGACCCATATCATCAGCCAGACAACCTCCCGTATGATTTTTATGCATATACTGCAGCCATTTATAACCTTGAACCTGATAAGGTCTTAATTTGGCATTAATAGAAGGTAATTTAGTCCTGCCTTTATCGAGGTCATTGAAACCTTCAAAAAAGGCGCGTGATTTTTGAAAGGTTTTTTCACTGGCCACTTCTTCAATCACCTCATCGAGAAAAGGATAATCGAAAAATGAGATCCGGGCTGTTTTTCCCTTTTTCTTGAACAGGCGTTCCAGTCTTTTCACATAACTTTCATTGAGGAGCGCGTGTGAACCATCACTCAACAGGACATAGCGGTTTTTATTATATTGTTGAATGGCGTCAAATAAATTAATTTTCTCCCCTTCAAAATCCAGATCTGCGGTACCCTCAAAAAAATCAATCTTATGATTCATAGACACCTTCAGAGTAGGTTGTTTTGCCCATATCTTATATTCGCGCAATTTTTCTGCTCCCATGATGGTGTACTGTGTCAATAGTTGGGGGAGTTCCTGATAAATGAAAGCTGCCGCAATGGTTTCCGAGATAATAATCAAATTATCTACCACTAAAGGCGTTTCTCCCTTCCCTTTTTTGCCACTGTATTTGTTTAGCAAGCTTAGTATATGCGCATTTAAAGATTCAATGGGTTCAAGGTCCAGATTACGGATGCGAATGCGTTTTTCCATTTCGTTAATTTCCGCAAACCGGTATAAGTTGAATTGCTCCAGGACCTCCATGGACAAATTAGGAAGTTGCTGAGCTACCCGAAGGTAAAGGGAATTTGATTCATCAATTTTCTCAAAAATAAGACAAGGTGCAGGTTTGATATTTTCATCTGAAAAGACAACATCCTTATAATCTTCATATTGAAGCCCAACCTGTTCCAGGCTCGAATAAAGCAAGGAAAGAAATAAAGTCAGGTCGCTACGGTCAAATTGCATGTTAAAATTCGCCAGTACATGAAAAGGAATATTGGCTGGTGGTATCTCAATAAGCTCATGATGAGCTAATGCAAAATGTTCTGTTATCAAAATAAAATCAGTCAAAATACGATTTGGCAGTTGAAGCACCATTTTTGATTCCAGGGTATTTTCAATAATTCCCTCATTGATCTGTGCAACTAAACGCCCCTCTTGTGTCGAAAAAGAAATT
>JBMLQR010000085.1:10618-13850 GCA_049241465.1 Saprospiraceae bacterium
AAGCCAATTTGAAAAAACAAATCCTGAACAAATTTTACGTCTTTAGACAGAATTTGTGTTCGTTGAAATGGTGAGAATGACTTGGAGAAAGGACTTTCAGACATATTGGATGGCAAAACTTTCAAGAGGTTAATAATGAAGTGAAAGTACTAAAAAATTATTAACCTTAATTTAAGTTTTGCTATAAAAAAAATCAGATAGCACTTTCTTTAAATGCCGAAGGAGAAAGATGTTTCTTCTTTTTAAAAATCCGGTGGAAATACGAAAAGCTATTGAAACCTGCGGAAAGATAGGCTTCTTTTATACTGATACGTGGATTTCTAAGTAAATTTTCCGCAACTTTCAACCTTTCCTCAATGATAAATTCATTTGGAGAAGTGCCCGTCTCATGTTTGAACGTCCTGTAAAAATTGGACTCGCTCATGTGTACTTTCTTACTTAACTGCTCAATAGTCAGCTCATTGGTTAAATTATCCCGAATGTATTTAATAATGAAAGTAAATCGGTTGTTATTGGCATCCGTTTCAGATTTATCCAAATACATGGCCTTAGTCTCTGTTTGCAAGATTCTGATCACCAATTCCTGGATTAAAAAATCTGAAAAAATATCTTTTGAGGGATGATTTTCTGTAAAGATAAAAATGAGCCGTTGTAATATTTGGTTAATGGCTACATCGTTGGTAAAGTGATAGTTATAATCCAGAACCGACCATTCCAGTCCATTTTGCTTTGTACCTTTATTATTTAACAAATCAACTGCTTCCTGAAGTTTTTCTTCTGACAATGCCAGGGCAAGACACTGGGTAGGATTCAGGGTAGTGGCTTCAGGAAAATCAATGCTCATCAATTCATTAGATGGTAATATGACCGATTCGCCTGGAAAAAAACCGAAAGAAGGCTTCCCGTTCAGGTGCATTATTTTTTTACCCTTAATCATACTCGCTAACACGGCCTGATTAAATCGGAGGAGAACCTGAGACGCCTTTTGGTGCGTTTCAAAAATATTCAATTCAGCATTTTTAAGGGTATGTACCGTTCTGTTCTCTACTAAATTTTCAAGTTTACGATTTTCATAATGGGAGGAATCCAATACAAGCATAGCTAAATATTTTCTTTAATATACGTGCTATTTTCGATAGAAACAACTAATAAAACATATTATTTTTCGGCTTAACACAAATAAAAATAGCCATATATCTCTGGAAGCAGAATAGTACAACTATTTGCCAGAATAAATGATATCATAAAGTAGATTTGTACCACTCTGGATAAAAAAAACAATGTTTATTTACATATAATTAATAAATAACCAAATTAAATATCATGTCATCAGGAACATCACCAAACAATGTGCTGGTTGAGAGACCAGCCTTAAAACCCCATTATGACAACTTCATAAATGGGAAATGGACAGCACCCTCTACCGGGCAATATTTTGAAGTACTTTCCCCCATTGACGGAAAAATAATGTCGAAAGCGGCGCATTCCAGCAGAATGGATATTGAATTAGCGGTAAATGCCGCTGATGAAGCGTTCAAGACCTGGAGTCTGACTTCTGCTACCGAAAGAAGTATTATTCTAAATAAGATTGCTGACCGGATGGAGGCAAATTTGCCCTACCTGGCTGCGGTGGAAACGATGGACAATGGAAAAGCGGTTAGGGAAACCATGGCCGCTGATATGCCTTTAGCTATCGACCATTTTCGTTACTTCGCCGGAGTGATTCGAGCTGAGGAAGGAAGCATCACTGAACTGGACAAAGATACCGTTTCCATTATTGTCAATGAACCTCTTGGTGTTATTGCCCAGATCATTCCATGGAATTTCCCCATTCTTATGGCTGTCTGGAAATTGGCACCGGCTCTGGCTGCGGGCAATTGCGTGGTATTAAAACCAGCGGAAAGTACGCCTATTTCTATCATGGTGCTCATGGAATTAATAGAAGATTTGATTCCTGCAGGGGTTATAAATATCATTAACGGATTTGGAGCGGAACTTGGCAGAGCGTTAGTGACCAATCCAAAAGTTTCCAAAGCAGCCTTCACCGGTTCAACAGCAACAGGTCGTTTGGTTATGCAATATGCTACCGAAAATATTATCCCAGTTACGCTTGAACTGGGTGGAAAATCACCCAACATTATTCTTCCTTCTGTGATGGAAGCGGATGATGCATTTTTAGATAAGACCATTGAAGGGGTTGTATTATTTGCCCTAAATCAAGGTGAAGTTTGTACTTGTCCGTCCAGATTATTAGTCCATGAGTCGATATATGATGCATTCATTGAGAGAGTATTAGAAAGAGTGGCTGCCATTAAAATGGGACATCCATTGGATCCTACCGTGATGATGGGAGCACAAGCCTCTCAGATTCAAAAAGATAAAATCCTTTCTTATATTAAATTGGGTATAGAAGAAGGTGCAACGTTATTATGTGGAGGGGAAGTTAATCATCTTGGCGGTGATTTAGAAGGAGGATACTACATACAACCCACCTTGTTTAAGGGGCATAATAAAATGAGAATCTTCCAGGAAGAAATATTCGGACCTGTTTTAGCGGTAACCACCTTCAAAACGACGGAAGAAGCCATTGAAATTGCCAATGACACCCTTTACGGACTAGGTGCCGGGGTTTGGACACGGGATGCCCACGAATTATATCAGGTTCCAAGAGCCATAAAGGCAGGTAGGGTTTGGGTAAACCAATATCATGCTTACCCGGCGGGTGCACCATTTGGCGGCTATAAACAATCGGGTATTGGCAGAGAAAATCATAAGATGATGCTTGGACATTATCGCCAAACCAAAAATATGTTGATATCCTACAACAAGAATAAACTAGGATTCTTCTAAATATAATGCCAACGGGGGATACAAGGAATGTTTATATTTGTTGTATCCCCTTATTAAATCAGATAGGATATGGAAAAAATTAAAAGGTTGGACGCCACACAAAAAGCGTTAGATCTCATCGATATGTTAGAAAGCAAATTTGGTCCTCTCATGTTCTACCAGGCAGGAGGCTGTTGTGAAGGCACTCAACCTCAATGTTTTGAGAAAGGTGGATTTTTCACGAGATCAAATGATGTTTGTATTGGAAACATAAAAGGGTTCGATTTTTGGTTAGACAAAGACCTCTTTGAGTATTGGAAACATGCGCATTTCACCCTTGATGTCACTGATGGCATTGGTGCCGGAGGATTTTCATTAGAAACCCCTTATGGCAAAACCTTCA
>JBMLQR010000086.1:0-1692 GCA_049241465.1 Saprospiraceae bacterium
GGGATTTTAACGCAGGGTACGCGGAGTTCAGGCGCAGGGTTTCGCAGGGTTGCGAGCGGTGGATATTCGAGCGGTGGGTTTCGAGCGGAGTTAATGTCGTATATTTACAAATAAATAAATCAACATGCCCCAAAAGCTGCCTCTTGGCCTTCAGGATTTTACCGAAATCATTGAAGGTGATTATAAATATATTGATAAAACCAAATATATTCACTCCATAGCCTCCAGAGGAAAATTTTATTTCCTTTCGAGACCAAGACGTTTTGGTAAGTCCTTAACAATATCAACTCTGCAAGCGCTTTACCAAGGTAGTAAAACGCTGTTCAAAGGTCTTTGGATTGAGGATAAATGGGATTGGAACAAGAAAAATCCTGTGTTACGCATCACGCTAGCTGGTACAGGGTTTAATGAGACTGGTTTGGAAGCGGCTTTACACTTTGTTCTCGACAAAATAATTAGAGTCCATGATCTGCCTCCCATACATGGGGGTATCAGTAGCCGATTTGACCAAATCATTCATTTAGTATCAAAAAAAGGAAAGGTTGTTATACTTGTTGATGAATATGACGCCCCAATTATCCATTATCTGGCAAAAGACATGGATAAAGCTTATGCTAACCGGGAACTGCTGAAGGAATTTTATACCGTCTTAAAAACAAATGACGATTTACTGAAGCTGGTCTTCCTAACGGGAGTGAGCAAATTTTCTAAAATAGGAATCTTTTCCGGACTCAATAATCTGGAAGATCTATCCATGCATCCAGCTTATGCCACCATGCTTGGTTATACCCAGGAAGAACTGGAAACCAACTTTTCAGAGGAAATAGACATTGCAAAAGATATTTTAAAGCTTTCCAGGGAAGATTTACTCGAAGAATTGAGGATTTGGTACAATGGGTATAAGTTTCACCAAAAAGCAGAAAAGGTCTATAATCCAGTGTCCATTAATTCCTTTTTTGATAGAAATGAATTTTATAATTTTTGGTTCGCCACAGGTACTCCTACTTTTTTAGTCAATCTCCTCAAAAAGGAAGGTATTTTTGATCTTAATCTGCCTGCTATTAATCCGGGTGGATTTGAATCGTTTGAACTTGACCGCTTGAAACCAGAAGCCATTCTTTTTCAAACAGGATATCTTACCATTCAACAAGTTAATGAAGATGGTCTGGTTCAGCTGGCTTATCCCAATAAGGAGGTTCGCGATGCTATGTTGGAGGTGCTCATTGAAGGATTCCTCAATGTAAATGTTGAACGATCTGCTTATCTTGTAGTGCGGATTCGAAATGCGTTTCGGGAAAATAATATTAATGAGGTGATGCATATTCTTCAAAGTGTTTTTGCCAATATCCCTTATATTTTAGATGCCAAATATTCCGAAAACTTCTTTCATGCGGCCATTCATCTCCTTTTCAGCTACTTAGGGGTGCGCATTCGCAGTGAAGTGTGTACGGCAGGGGGGCGGATAGATAGCATGGTGGAAACGGATACTCATGTGTTTATCCTGGAATTCAAGGTAGATAAAAGCCCTGAGGTGGCTCTGGCGCAGATTCAGCAAAAGAAATATTATCAGGGGGTTTGGCTGCTTGGTAAACCGGTCATAGGTATTGGTGTCCAGTTTTCATCTAAGACGAGGAATATTACGCATTGGAGCGTGGAGGATTTTAATGCGGAGTAGGAAGGGTTCGAGCGGTG
>JBMLQR010000087.1:0-7922 GCA_049241465.1 Saprospiraceae bacterium
CTTCAAAACGAAAAAGGATTATATACCAGTTTGGCAAAACTCCAGTTTGAGTATTAATTCGATTCTTTCTGACGATCTATTTTCTCTGTCTTTTTCTGACTCTTTAGGGGGATGTAACGATATGGCCTTTCTTTTAAATCTAAAAGTAAAGAGTCTAAATGTTTACTCAAATCCTGAATGTCATTCACTAAGCCATCATCCTTTACTAATTTACCCAAACTGCCATTTCCTGCATTTACATTAGCTATTATACTATTTAGTCCGGAAAATGTGGTATCCGCAGACTTTAAAGTCAACTGAAGACCCGTTAAGGTAGTATTTATAGATTCCATTGATTTTTTGGCATCGCCATCTTTTATTTGCTTTGAAATGTCAGAAACATTAGATAAAAGACTTGTAATCTCTTCATTATTAGTCTCTATATTTTTTAATATGGCTGACAGACTAGACATACTTTGATTGATGCTTTTTCCTGAAGCCCCCATAATACCATTCATCTGACGAGTTAGCAGTTCTAAATTATCAATCGTTTTAGAGAGATTTTCAATACTTTTCCCCATTTTACTTTCAGAATCACCTGAAGCCATTTGTTTACTTAAGGAATCCACTAAAACGGAAATGCCTTCCTGAAATACTTGTATATAGGTCTTTAAATCATCCTTATCGACCATGGAACCTAAGATGCCAAGATTTTTCCCACCAATCACAGATCCACTAGGCAAACAATCACCAGAACATCCTCCCGGAATATTTAAAATAATGGAAGCTCCACCCATAAATGTTTCAGTCAAAATATTGGCCATACTACCTTTCGGTAAAGCCATATTTTCGTCTAAATCAAGGGTTAATCTTATGAGTCCCTTATCCAAATCAGGAGTTACTTCGGAAACAAAGCCCACTTGGTATCCTAAATATTTTACCGGTGTAGAAATAGTAATCCTATTTACATTACTGTAATCAACATAATACAGGTTAGACTTTTTCAATAGATTTTTACCTATAATATATTTGTAGCCCCAAATAGATACTAAGAGTGAGGTTATAACTAATAGGGCAATTCTAATCTCTTTTGACATTCTTTTTGTTTTTTCGGCAAATAAATCGCGCAAATATACAAATATCCTACTTCATAAACAGTAACATTAGGGGATACCCAATTCTTTTTTAGCCTGATGAAGACTTATTCGTTCTCCATTTTTATCTACAATTATAAAAGCATCTTTAAATCCTGCAGCAAACATTTTGTCTCTTGCTTTTAAAACTTCTTTTATTTGGCTAAATGTGAATGTTCTGTATTTATATAGGCCATTTTCCTTTAATTGTTCGATGTTGAAGGGAGAATTTTTCCACAACGAATCTGTTTTAGAAATAGGATTTGGGGTTGCGGCAATTTGAATCCAAAATTGGTAAATTGGTTCTTTAGGATTAGATGTTGGTTTATTGGTTACTTCCGCTACCGTTTCCGGAAGTTGTTCTATTTTCTTTTTGTATTCTGTAAATCCATTGAAAATACTTTCGGCAATTTTTTGCTTCCCATTATCGGTTTTCAGATAATTTTCTTCTTCTCGATTACTTAAAAATCCTATTTCTAATAATACACTAGGCATAGAAGTTGCTTTCAAAACGACAAAACCAGCTTGTTTTACTCCTCTACTTTTTCTATTTGCATGACTTGCATATTGATTTTCAACAAATTGACCAAATTGAATGCTTTGATCCAAATAGGCATTCTGGTACATAGAAAATAAAATATGACCTTCAGGTGAATTGGGATCGTAATCATAATTATTTTTATAATTCTCCTCAAGTAAGATGGCTGCATTTTCTCGTTTAGCAACGTCTAAATTATATTCAGCTGTGTGTAACCCCATTACATACGTTTCTGTGCCTTGAGTAACAGAAGATTTAGGCATAAAATTAGCATGTATGGAAATAAATAAATCAGCATTTGCATCATTGGCAATTTTTGCCCGTTGATATAATGGAATAAAAATGTCTTTATCTCTGGTCATTATGACCTTTATTTGAGGATATTTTTCAGTAAATAAGTCTCTAAGCTTTTTTCCAACCGATAGCACCAAATCTTTTTCTAAGGTAGTAACACCATGGGTTCCCGGGTCGAAACCACCATGACCTGGGTCAATAATTACTGTTTTTATGCGATATGGGGGTTTGCCTTGTAACTTATCTTTAGTACCTTCGCCCTTGGACGAAAAATTATGAGCATTGATGGTGTACAAATAACGATGTTGCATCGTTATGAATGGGGTTATGAAAAGAAATAACAGTAAACAATATCCCGGTGCGCGCATTTTTTCGTTGGAAAGTAATTCATTAAAGTGTTTCGGGGAATTCGGTTATTTGCCGGTTAATTAAAATGCAAAGTAAACAAAAATATTACTTTTATCTAACTGCCATATTAGGAATTTTGTTTTTCCTGATAGGGTCAGTTCCTTTGTTAAGTCAAAAAATAGCCCTAGATTCAATACCCGGCGAAGATTCAATGCGGGATACTTCTGTTATTCAAAGGCAATACGTGCGTTTTTCCAAAGATTCATTGAGTGCGCCTATTGATGCGTCCTGCAAAGATTCAATGATTTTGGATAACAAAAATAAAAAGCTCTATTTATACGGTGAGGCAGTAGTAAATTATGAAAAAGTTGAATTGAAGGCGGGTTTTATTGAACTTGACTGGGATAATAACATCATTTTAGCAAAGGGCACAGGGACCAAAGAAAGTAATCCTGCCTTCAAGGAAGGGGAGCAAGAAATATCAGCTTTTGAACTTCGGTATAATTTTAAAACCCAAAAAGGGAAAGTTTTTCAAAGTACTTCCCAACAAAATGATATTGTTATTCATTCGGAGCAAGCAAAATTTATCCGTACTGCTGGAGCAGATTCAACTCAAAACGATGTCCTTTATAGTACGAATTCCATTTTTACTACTTGTACGGCCGATCATCCTCATTTTGGCATCAGAAGTACTAAACAAAAAATAATACCCAATAAATTAATCATTGTAGGTCCTTCCAGATTAGAAATAATGGATATTCCAACCCCCATTTGGCTTCCTTTTGGATTTTTTCCTATCAATCCGCAATCAAAATCTTCTACGGGTTTACTTTTCCCAAGAGATTATGAATACTCACCTCAGTGGGGATATGGATTAAGAGACATAGGATGGTTTTTCCCCATTAATGATTATTTAAATCTGGCACTTAGGGGAAATATTTATTTTAGAGGTACCTGGGGGGTAAGTGCATCTTCTGATTACAGAAAGAGATATAAATATTCGGGTTCGCTGAATCTTGGATTTGACTCCAGAAAAACTGAAAATCTTCAAACAGGAATTTTTTCTCCACAAAACTCAGTGCAAATCAGATGGTCTCACAGACAAGAGAGTGGTGCGCATCCAACGAATCGATTTGGAGGTAGTGTGAATATTCAAACCAATGGATTTCAAAACAGGGTTTTCAACGATGCTGCCTCTGTTTTGCAGACGCAGTTAAATTCTAATATGTCATTTGATAAAAACTATACAGATAAACCTTATAACTGGTCTGTTTCGTTTAATCACTCTCAGAATCTTTTAAACAAGGAAATAACTATTAATTTTCCTGACTTCAGATTTCAGACCCAATCTATTAACCCTTTTAAAAGGAAAATTGCATCAGGTGCTGAAAAATGGTACGAAGCTATCGTTATGAGGTATCGAAATGAGGTTAGAAATAGTTTTGCCGCTACAGATACTACCTTGTTTTCCACAAAAACCCTAAGTGATGCCAAATTTGGTGTAAACCAGGCAGTGGAGGCAAGTACTTCATTCAAAATTTTACGTTTTTTTAATCTTAATCCATCAGCTAATTATAGGGAAGTTTGGCAAATGCAGCAACTAAGGAAAGATTTTGATCCAACGCCTACCATTCGAAGAGATACAATTTTCAATGAAACTAAAACTTCTTTTCAAGTTATTTCAGATACCACTCAGTATGGTCGTGTAAATACAGATACGATACCAGGTTTTGCTTCTTATAGAACGTTTGATATGGGCTTTGGTCTCAATACAAGACTTTTTAGCACATTGCAATTTAAAAGTGGTTTTTTACGAGGTCTGAGACACGAAGTGAGACCAACGATATCCTTTAATTATTCTCCCGACTACATTAAACCTTTTTACGACACTATAAATACAGATACTCGTTATGCCGACAGATATCAGGTATATACTCCCTTTGAACAATCTATTTACGGCTCGCCACCTCAATCGGGTAAACAAATGGCTATTGGATACTCCTTAAATAATATATTATTGGCTAAAATAGCACCTAAAAAAGATTCTACCCTAAAAACAGTGAATATTATTGATAATCTGGTAGTTACGGGGAACTATAATTTTGCCGCAGATTCCCTTCGTTGGAGTCCTGTTTTTGTGAGTACCACAGCACGTTTTTTCAAGGGGGCTACCACGGCATCTTTTTCCATGATTTATGATCCTTACATGAAAAATGCCAGGAATGAGAGAATTAATACCTTTTGGTGGAAAGAAACGGGCAGACCTTTACGTTTAGACCAGGCTAATTTGCGTATTTCTACTAATCTGACGGTGGCAAAAATACGCGCTCTTTTTCAGGGGAAACCGGAGGAGGTAGTCACAGATGTCAGAAATTCAAGACCAGATCAAAATAGTCCTTCACTTATTGCGAATCAAACGAATAGAAGTAACAAACTACCTATTGATAATGCTACGGAAGAAGATTTTTTAAGTTTATTTGAAAATTTTTCAATCTCCCATAATATTGATTTTACCTGGAGGGAGGAAAATGGGGCCATTCGATTTTTAGTGGAGACCAATTCTATAAATTGTAGGGGAGACATAAAATTAACCCCCAACTGGGCGATTAGTGTGGGTAATTTTGGTTATGATTTTGTTCGCGAAGGTTTGTCTTACCCATCTTTTGGATTTATACGCGAATTACATTGTTGGGATATGTCTTTTAACTGGCAGCCACAAAGAGGTACCTACAGCTTTATGCTAAGGGTTAAACCAGGTACCCTCGATTTCATAAAAATACCTTACCAGCGAAATAACGGAGATACGCTTAGAGCCTTTTAGTCTATTAATTTATAAGGATATGTTTTTTGTAAAATACTTGATTTAGAGCCATTTCCAGAGATGTAAAGTAGCATTTTAGCCCGCGTCATAGCAACATATAATAGCGCTTTATCTCTTTTTTCAGCTTCTTTTTTTTCTTCATCTGAAACATACGTGCGAGGTTTCAGAAAAGTGTTAGCATTTAATCCAACTAAAAAGATAACTTTAAATTCAAGACCTTTGAGACTATGGAAAGTGGAGGTACTCAAATGTTCGGATACATTTAAATCATTATTCTTCTCAATCTTTCTAACTTTATAACCACCAATATGAAAGTGAGAATGAAATTTTTGTATGTCATCATTTCTTTTGGCTGCAATGCAAATATCTTCCGGTAAGTATAATCCTGTATCTATCAATTCCTTTATTTTATTTTCTACGAATTGTATTTCATCTATCAAGTTATTAAAGTGAAGGTAACTGGGTTCAGGACCATAACTTAAAGAGGTATAACCTTGTATTTTCTCAATGGAGTTACTAAAATCAGAAAAAGTTTCTTCGCCGAGCGCTTTTACAGCATCCTTCCTGATTTCCTCCGTTGTTCTATAATTTCTCAATAATCTTCTTGATTTTTTTCCTCTGGTTTCAATTTTAAGCGCTAAAAAGTTTATGTTTCTGTCATATACTTTTTGCAGTGGGTCACCAACCATAAATAAATCATTTATACCTGGTTTAACAATACTTCTTAAAAAACGAACTTCAATATTTGATAAATCTTGTAATTCATCCAAAATAATATGTGCATAAGGTTTAGTTGATTTGTCTTTGTAATGGGTAATTAACTCATAAAAAAGTTCATCCCCCTCGAGTTTAAAAGTTTTTTTCTTCTCCTTTCTGTATTCCAAATGCTTATGCCAAAAAAGCTCTTTCATTTCTTTTGAAATTCTGGTTTCTCTTCCTGTTCTTTGTACTACAAGATAGTCGTCCAACGATTCTATTTGATGGAAAAGGATTACTTTTTGGTATTCATCTTCGGCAAATTCTGGAGTAATCTGGGTGCCTTTCAATATTTTCTCCCAAATTTTCAGTTGTCTTAATTTTTTGTTAGTGGAGCTGGTTTCATCTTCTTTTTTGAAACCTTCCTCGATTTGATTTTTCAGGTGATTTATTTTTGAAGCCAGATGGTGAGCAACAAAGTGAATGGTCATAATATCGTAAATACCTTTATTACTAAAATTTAATTGATTTACTTGTGCGCTTAAATTATTAGCCAGTGCATTAGTGTAGGTGCAAAAAAGTAATCTTTTTCCCTCTGGAAGTCCATTCTTTATTAGATAGGAGAATCTGTGTAAAGCGGCCACTGTTTTTCCTGTTCCGGCCCCTCCGGTAATTTTAACAGGTCCGTTAAAATTAGCTTCCACCAATTTTGTTTGTTCAGGGTGAAGGAAAAACTGCCAGTTATTTTCACCAAGTAGAAATTGAATGAGTAGAGGATCCTCTGTATTTTGGATAAAATTTTGTTTGTTATTAGGAGATTGTAATTGAATTTCTGTATCCTCAGAAATTGATTTACCTTCCTTCACTTGCTCTAATAACTCTCTTTTGTCAGAACCATTAAAAATGAGACTAATTTTTTCATAAGCCTCATCGGGAAGGTTGTTCTTAACTTCCAAAAGCTTGTCCAGGCTTATTATACTAATTACTTTTTCTACTTCTGATTCAGGCACACCTAAATTTAATAAGTCATCAATAGTTAAATTGTATGGATGATGAAAAGGAATTATTTTATACGTTGAAGGTTCAGTGGTTGGTTCATTCATCTCAATGGGCTCATAGAGTTGCATGCTATGAATGAAGGCATTCCAAATCAATTTTTTATTCTTCGCCCAGGCATGTGCATCGTCATGTTTGTCAACCCATAGCATAAAATAATTATTGCCAGTAGGAGGAAACCCAACGATGGCTCTATAATTATCATCTATTCTGACAGTCCTTAAATTTTTATCCTTGAATGTATTGATTTTTTCAAAATCTATGGCATGACTCTTAGGATTTTCCTTGAACTTTGGAAAAAATGCGGTAACTTTCTTCCTGATTTCAATGGGTAGTTTTTCTGTAGCTCTATGAAAATCTCTTCCTACATAAATGATTGGATTCATTTTTTTGCTTTAAAGTACTATGATTTTAATTAATTGATATAAAAAATTAGGGGAAATAATAGGGGAATTAGGGGAACACTTATTTTGTCATTTTATTTCCTAACTTTGCATTGGAAATTGCCCTGTCGCGGCTCTTAATTGAGATGAGGAAAGTCCGGACAACGCAGTGCGCCACACCATCTAACGGATGGGCATGTTTTAACATGACAGATAGGGTCGCAGAAAATTACCGCCGGCTTGCCGGTAAGGGTGAAAACGGGAGGTAAGAGCTCCCGCATCGGTTGGGTAACCAGTCAGTGGGATAAACCTTGTGGGTTGAAATGCCATGTATATCCTGGGTTCCTTCGGGAGGTGGAGTTGCACGCTCTACTGGAAACGGTCAGGAGGGGTAGGCAGATTGAGCTTTGGTGTGAACCTAAGCCTAGATAAATGACAGGGAACCTTTCGGGGTTACAGAATCCGGCTTATAGATTTCCATTTTTTCCGGTATTGTTTTTGACCAAAACAATACCGGATTTTTTTTTCCATATAGACGCTTACTTCCTCTAATTATTAAAGAAAAACAAAGCTTTCTCATGGGAATGCCTTATTTTTATTATTTTTAATATTAAGACCTTTCCAATGGATTATATTTGGCTGATTTTATCTCTCATTTGCATCATTACAGGTGT